>CAMNFJ010000047.1:0-17274 GCA_946536955.1 uncultured Lachnospiraceae bacterium | reverse complement strand
ACAGGACCAGCATTTCCTCGGGGGTCAGGGGCTCCAGGCGGATGACCGGGGCCAGAAGGTCGCGGGCGCCGGGCCTGGAAAATTTGCCCTCCGCCAGGCGGGACCTCAGGGCCTCGTAGCTGTAGACCCCGCGCCGTTTGTCCTCGACGGCCTGGGGCGTCGCGCCCATGATGATGCCCAGGTACTTTGCCTTGCCCTGCAGGGTGTCGTTGTACATGGTCAGCATCTTTTCATAATTGTACTGGCGGGTGATGGAGTTGGGGATCTTGTAGATATTGACCAGCTCGTCGATCATGATCATCATGCCCGAGTAGCCCGCCAGGCGGAAAAAGAGGGCGAAGAGCTTGAGGTACTCGTACCAGTCGTCGTCCGTGATGATGATATTGACCCCCAGGGCCTCTTTGGCCTCCCGCTTGAGGGCGTACTCGCCGCGGAACCAGCGGACGACCTTCATCTTTTTCTCCACGTCGTCCTCCACATAGGCGTGGTAGTACATGGAGAGGAGCTGGGCGAACTCGAAGCCGTGCACCAGCTCGCTGACGGCGGCGGTGACCTCATAGATCTTCTGGTCCACGGCCCTGGTCAGTGCGGGGTCGCCGGGCGCGTATCCCGTCTCCTGCAGGGTCTGCGTCTGCACGGTGCTGATCCACCGGTCCAGGACCAGGGTCAGGGCCCCGCCCTCCGGCTTCGTTTTGGTGGACAGGTTGCCAATCAGCTCCCGGTAGGTCGCCAGCCCCTGGCCCCGCGTCCCCTGCAGCCGGCGCTCCGGCGACAGATCCGCGTCCGCCACGATAAAGCCCCGGTCCATCACATAGTTGCGGATGGTCTGGATCAGGAAGCTCTTTCCCGAGCCGTAGCGGCCCACGATAAAGCGGAAGGAGGCCCCTCCCTCCGAGATGATGTCCACATCGTGGAGCAGGGCTTCGATCTCATTTTTTCGTCCGACTGTGATATAGGGCAGGCCGATCCGCGGGACCACACCGCCCTTGAGTGAATTGAGCACCGTCTGCGCGATCCGCTTGGGTACTTTTTTATTTCTGTCTGCCATCTGTAATCTTCTCCATGTATTGTGCCGAAGGGCTGGGTGTGACAAGGGGATATGACAAGGGGTGTGACAAGGGGACAGGCACCCTGTCACAGTACTGTGACAGGGTGCCTGTCCCCTTGTCACACCTTGTCACACCATTTCCTCCAGGTCTTCTCTATAGTCCTCTACGATCCGGATCGTGTCCCCGTCGCATTCGAGGACGTTGTCTCCGATTTCATCAAAGAGCCCCTCATTGATGGTATCCGCAACAATGGCGGGCATGAGGTGCCGGGTCCTGATCAGATCATCGACAGGCTGGTCCTCCAGCAGCGTCCGCAGGATCTGCGTATGCAGAAGATCCAGGCCCCCGATCGTCAGGGGCTCCCCTGCTTCCGGTCCGATGCCGCCAGCAGGCTCTTCCCGACCTTCGATGGTTTTGCCCGGATGGTCTTCCTGCATTCCACTCTGGACCGGCCTCTCCGGGACGACATCCCGTGCTCCACTCTGCGGCGGGCTCTCCGGAACGGCCTCCTGGACTCCGCCTTGGACCAAGCTCTCCGGGACGGCCTCCTGAGCAGCCTCCTGTAGCGGCTTCTCCGGGACGGCCTGCTGCGCTCCGCCCTGCGGCGGAATCTCCGGGATGGCATCCCGTGCTCCGCTCTGCGGCGGGCTCTCCGGGATGGATTTCGGCACTGCCTCTGCGCCAGGCCGTGTCTGATAAAAGTTCTCCGTGGCTGCCTCTGCGCCGGCCCCTGTCCGGCCGGGTTCCTCTGCGGACTCCCCGCGCTCTTCCTCAGTCAGCAGGCTGTCTCTGGTGATCAGCGCGTCCTGACGGATCTTTTCCAGGCCGGACAGGTCGATCCTGATCCTGTCCAGGGCAGCCTGACGCTCCGCCTCGATCCGGACCTTTTCTTGAGCCTCCCGGTCGGCGGCGATGACCGCCTCGATCCAGGGCTCGGCCCAGGCCTCCTCCACTTTGGCGCGCAGGTAGTGGCCGGTCTTGAGGTATCTGCGGAAGCTCCTGTCCGCAGCGTGGAGCAGGCCCTGCAGCCTGTCTTTTGCAAAGTAGGGATTTTCGTAGCGCTCCTCCTCCCACTCGCCCTCATGGCAGCGGTAGATCCGGCAGGCGTTCAGGACATACACAGCCTCCCGCGGCCGGTCCTCCTCCCAGTGGAGGGCGTTGGAAAGAGGCTTCCAGGGGCTTTTTTTCCGCACTCCGAAACAGGCAGTAAAAATGGCCGCGTCCTCTCTCTCAGGCGGCAAAGAGGATGCTTTCTCCGTGGTCCTTTCCCCTGCCCCATAGCGGTCAGTCAGATATCTCCAGAGGGCCGCGAACAGGTGCTTTCCCTTTTCTTCATTGGCCGTGACGACAGGCGACTGGGGGAGTTTTTTTCCGCCGAAGGCACAGAGCGAGGCAAAAATTTCCTCGTCGCTGTGGTCCTCCGGCGCCTTCAGGACGGCCAGCTGCAGGTCTCTCTCCGCGACAGCGGGCAGCTCATAGAGGCGGGCCGTCTCCACGGGGACATTGTGGATGACCGCGTAGTCCAGCATCCAGCGGTGGAGGTTTCTGCGCATGAAGGTGTCCCCGATCCCGGAATCGAGAAAGCCCTTTTCAAATTCCCGCATTTTCCGCAGGCTGTCCTCCGGGGAGGATGTCCCGATCCCGCAGAGGAGCTCATAGATATACATATAGGCCAGCGATGAGGCGATCGGGCGGAACTGCCCCTTTCGCAGGGCGGTCCGCCAGGTAAAATAGCCCCGCAGCTGGGGCAGGTGGAGGTCATGGTAGGTGGTAAAATACCGCCTGTATTCCCCGGTCCAGGGGGCGTCGTCCTCGTAGTCCTCCATAAATTTGCCCTGGCGGTAGAAATTGCGGCTCTTCGCCTCCAGGGATTCGCCCTGGTATTCGTACAGCCGCATCATGTCCCGGATCTTCTGAGGGATCTGCGGCAGGTCTGTGGAGCTGTAGCGGCCGGTCCTGTCGGCCTCCCGGAAAAAGTCCCTGGTCCAGTCCTCTGTGCTTCCGGGCGCAGGAAGACCGGGGGCAGGAAGACCAGGCGCGGAAAGACCGGGGGCAGGGCCTGTCCCTGCGGAGACCCCTTTCCCGGCAGGATCCGGGGCCTCTTTTTTCTGTCCGTCCGGCCCTTTCGGCGGCAGGACTGTATCGCGGTACTGTCCCTTCGGCGGCAGGGCCGTATCCCGGTACGCCCCCTTGAGCGCCGGGGCTTTTTTCCGGTACTGTTCCTTCGGCGGCAGGGCTGTATCATGATACAGCCCCTTTGTATTGCCGCGCAGGTCCTCCAGGATGACCGTATAGGCCCGCCGCTGGCGGATCATGCCGACCGCCCGGTCAAAGAGCCGGAAGACGATCTCCGGGTCTGTCCGGCTGTCAAAGATGACGCCCACCCAGTTCTGTCCCTTCATGCGAAAGGGCCTGGTCAACCATGGGACCCGGATCCCGGCCAGGCACTGCTGCCCGCATTTGATGTCGCAGTGCTGCAGCTCCGTTCCGCTGTCCCCGTCCCACTGGCGCATAAGCAGGGCGGCCCACTTACCGGTCTCCGGCTCCGCCAGAACCGAGAAGCCCGGGAAATCGGCCCACTTGTGCTGTTCCTGTATATCATGTTTTTCCCGGGCATAAGCCGCTAAGTCCGACAGTTCCAAAAGCTTCTCTCCTTTTTCCTGGTGCAAGCAACATTTTCAGGCGCAGTTTCTGCTGTAAATGTCATTTTTCATGCGGATATTTTCATTTATATCACATTTTTCAGGCGGTAACGGGCTTCTCTTTAAACCGGTTTACACCGGTACGATTGTAAAAAACAAATTTCAGACAGATCGGGACTGAATTCAGACACGCCGGGATTGGATTCAGACACGCCGGACCCGCCCGCTGTACGCCTCTTCCCGGTCACTCCTCCGGCCCTGTCAGGAGCTTCCGCTCATGGCCGGTCCAGCCAAGGACCCGCTGCCGCATGCCCTCGACGTCGAGGACGCCCAGGGCAAAGCCCTTGCAGACCAGGTCCACGGGCACGAATTCGTCGTATTTTTCAAAGACGGGGACCTCCCTGGGGTAGACCAGCTCCAGGGGGTCGATGTCCTTTTCCGCCTCTTCGGTGACGATCCGGTAGAATTCCTTCTCACTGACCTGCATGGTGAACTGCAGGTAGTAGGGCCGGGCCGGGTTGAGGCCCTTGAGGCCCAGCTGTTTCCCGCAGCGGATCTTGAGGAAGCGCTCCAGGGCCAGGAAGGCATAGCTGCCCAGCCAGGGAAAGAGGGCCCACATTTTTCCGCCCAGGTGGATGAGGGGCCGGTCGGCCATGCCGGATTTGTCAAATTCCGCGCGGGCGTCCCGCAGCCGGCAGACCGCGTGCCGCATGAGGTAGGGGTAGGTCTCCTCCTCGCGAAGGACCGCGAACATGCGCTCCAGGATTCGGGTGTGGATGTCGCCGGCCACATCGCCGAAATAGGCGGGGATATTGCCCTTGACCAGCTCGCAGTAGACGACGTGCTTTTTGTGGTCGACCTCCTCCACGATCCAGACCCGGCCGGCGATGGCGATCTTGTCCCCGACCGGCGGGGGCGCGACGATGGTGCCCAGCTCCTCGGAGCCGGCCCGGACGGAGTACTCGATATTTTCCTGAAAAACGGCGTAGAACTTGTAGTTGTTGACGATCCGCTCCCCGGCCAGGCCCACGATCAGGCCGCCGCCCTCGGTCCTGGCGATGTGGTCAATCTCCAAAAGGTGCAGGAGGAGCTGTTTATAGTCCTCCTGGCTAATCCTGTGAAAACAGGACAGGGGCAGGACCCGGGAGGCCAGCTCGCCGGGCGTCATCTCCCCGCAGGAGGCCAGGGTGCTCATGGTCTGGTGATAGAGCAGGCTGTAGGGCAGGCGGTCGGTCCGGGGCGGCTCCACGAAGCGGTCCTCGATGTAGAGCTGGACCAGGGCGATGCCCTGGATCAGGCGCCAGGGGATCATGTCCGGCAGCATGGCCCTGGGCTCGGGGTGGTCCTCCAGCATGACGAACCACATCTCGGACGGGTCGCCCCGCCGGCCGGTCCGGCCCATGCGTTGCAGAAAGCCCGACACCGTGAAGGGGGCGTCGATCTGGAAGGCCCGCTCCAGGCGGCCGATGTCGATGCCCAGCTCCAGGGTCGCGGTCGCGCAGACGCTCATGAGGGAGTCGTCGTCCTTCATCTCCTCCTCGGCGCTCTCCCGGTAGGAGGCGGACAGGTTGCCGTGGTGGATGAGGAAGCGCTCGGGCTCGTGCATGACCTCGCAGTACTGGCGCAGGCTCTGGCAGACCGCCTCGCACTCCTCGCGGGAGTTGGTGAAGATCAGGCATTTTTTGCCCCGCGTGTGGGCGAAGATATAGCCGATCCCGGGATCTGCCGCCTTCGGGACCCCGTCCGTGGCCTCCTCCACCCCTCCGTCCGCCTGGGGATCCGAATTGTAAAAATGCTCCATGGAAAGCCGCCAGACCTCGCGTCCCCCGTCAAATTTCGGGATGATGGTCCCCCGCCCGCTGCCCGCGGCCAGAAAGCGGCCGGCGGCCTCCGGATTTCCGATGGTGGCGGACAGGCCGATCCTGCGCGGCGAGCACCCGGCCAGCTTACAGAGCCGCTCGATCAGGCAGAAGGTCTGCATGCCCCGGTCCCCGCGGAGCAGGGAGTGGATCTCGTCGATGACGATAAAGCGCAGGTCGCCGAAGAGCCTGGGGATCTCCATGTGCTTGTTGATCATGAGGGACTCCAGGGACTCTGGTGTGATCTGCAGGATCCCGGAGGGCTTTTTCAGAAGCTTGCGCTTCCGGGTCTGGGCCACGTCCCCGTGCCAGCGCCAGACCTCGATCCCCTCCTCCTCGCACAGGTCGTTCAGCCGCCCGAACTGGTCGTTGATCAGAGCCTTGAGCGGCGCGATGTAGAGGGCGCCCACACTGCGGGGCGGATCCTCGTCCAGGAGGGTCAGGATGGGAAAAAAGGCCGCCTCCGTCTTGCCCGAGGCCGTCGAGGCCGTCAGCAGGACATTCTGGTCTGTCCCGAAGATGGCGTCACCCGCCGCATTCTGCACGCCGCGCAGCATCTGCCAGCCCGACCTGTATATATAATCCTGTATAAAAGGTGCATATCTGCCAAAAACATCCATGAGGTCAACTCCTGAGAAAAAAACGGGAACTCAATTTGAATGATGTTGAGGTCAAAAGGTGGTTAAGTGAACACCGTCTCGTCAAGCTGCACAAACGCCTTGGGCACGCTCTCGCTCTACCCTCGCTGGCAGCGGTACTAAGGCCGCTCGCCAAGGCCCTTCGGCTGTTTGTGCAGCTTGACGAGACTCAGAGCCATTGGATACCTTTTGACCTTTACATCATTTGAATAGGGCGACTTTATAACCCCTCTGCCGCATCCATTTTTTCAAGAGAAGTCAACTCGTTCCGCCTTCCGATAAATCTTTTCATTTCCGCCTCCTGTATTCGTCCGAAGAGGTCTCTCCCGATCGTCAACGTCCGATTTATTATTTTACTGAAGCGCATTTCACTGAAACACGATTCAGTAATTATTAATATAGCACTCTTTTCTCCTCAGGGTAAACTCCCCCGGATACTGTACAGTACCGCCAGGTTTCTATTGTTACTGTCCACACACCCTCGAAGGGGTTGGACATGTAACACTGGCTGCAATTCTGTTATAATATTCCATATCTCATCAGGAAACTGTGGGTTTCGCAGATTTTCCGACTATATTTTCCAAATATTATTTATTAACCCTTGGCACACTCATGCTGCGGCATAATCGAAAAAAGAGGATGTAATGAACAGAGAATGGTGGCACGACAAAGTCGCATATCAGATCTATCCCAAGAGCTTCTATGACTCCAACGGTGACGGGATCGGAGACCTGCCCGGCATCATCGAAAAGCTGGACTACCTCAGGGACCTGGGCGTGGACATCGTCTGGCTGTCCCCCATCTACCGGTCCCCCCTGGCCGACCAGGGCTACGACATCTCCGACTACTACGATATCGATCCCCGCTTCGGGACCATGGAGGATGTGGACCGGCTCCTGGCCGAGGCCGGAAAGCGGGACATGCATATCGTCATGGACCTGGTCGTCAACCACTGCTCCGACGAGCACGAGTGGTTCAAAAAGGCCTGCGAGGATCCGGAAGGCCCCTACGGCCGGTATTTCTATCTGAGAAAGCTGAAAAAGGCGGAGGGCCTCCCCGTGGACGGGGCCTCCGCCGCGGCGGACGGATCGGGGGATACTTTCTCCGCAAATACGGTAACAGCCGCAGGTACCGCCTCCGACGGCTCCGAATACGCCGTCACCTCTTCCGACGGCTATGTCCTGCCCTGCAACTGGCGGTCCTATTTCGGCGGCCCCGTCTGGGAAAAGCTGCCCGGCCACGAGGACTGGTTCTATCTCCATGTCTTCCACAAAAAACAGCCGGACCTCAACTGGGAGAATCCGGTCGTTCGGGAGGAGATCTATAAAATGATCAACTGGTGGCTGGACCGGGGCCTGGCGGGCTTCCGGATCGACGCCATCATCAATATCAAAAAGGAGCTGCCCTTCCGCAACTATGCCCCGGACCGGGCCGACGGCCTCTCCAGCATCCACCACATGCTGCGCAGGGCTCAGGGCGTCGGCGACTTTCTGGGAGAGATGCGGGACCGGACCTTCAAGCCCCATCAGGCCTTTACGGTGGGGGAGGTCTTTAATGAAAAGGAGGGGGAGCTGCCCGCCTTCATCGGGGAAAACGGCTATTTTTCCACCATGTTTGACTTTTCCGAGGCCGTCTGGGGAAGCTCCCCGGCCGGCTGGCACGCCAACCGGGGGATCACGCCGGACGCCTACAGGGACTGCCTCTTTTTCGCCCAGAAAAAGGCCGGGGACATCGGGTTTATTTCCAACATCATTGAAAACCACGACGAGCCCCGGGGCGTGACCCGCTACATCCCGGAGGAGGACCGGGCCCGCATGGACGGCGCCATGTACTTGACGGCCAAAAAGGCCCTCGCAACCATTTACTTCTTCGCGAAGGGCCTGCCCTGGATCTACCAGGGCCAGGAGATCGGCATGGAAAACCTCCCCCTGCACAGCATCGGCGAGGTCGACGACATCTCCTCCATCGATGCCTGGCAGGTCATGCGGGAGCTGGGCGTTTCGGAGGAGGACGCCCTGAGGGCCATCGAGCGCAACGGGCGCGACAACGCCCGCACCCCCTTCCAGTGGAGCTCCGCTCCGGGGGCCGGCTTCACGACCGGGACCCCCTGGCTCAGGATCAATCCCAACTACACTGCCATCAATCTGGAGGCCCAGCGCGCAGACCCGGACTCCGTCTACAGCCACTACAAAAAAATGATCGCCCTGCGCAAGGATCCTTCCTATAAAGAAACCTTTGTATATGGGTCTTTCGCTCCTTACCTGGCCAAAGAACACAATGTCATCGCCTACCTGCGCCGCGCAAAAAAGGACTCCCGGACCGGGACAGAGCCTTCCGCCGAAAAAACGCAGACCATCCTGGTGATTTCCAACTATCAGATGGAACCCCGCGTCCTGCCCCTGCCCGCGCCGGTGAAGAAAGTCCTGCTGAACAACCTTCCGGGCGCCAGCACACCGGTCTCCTCTGTCCCCTCCGGCGGTAGTGTCTCCCTGGCCGGCTACCAGACCCTGGTCCTGGAACTGGAGCAGGATTGAGACATCCCGCCGGCAGCGGGGCGCCGGTTGACGAAATCAAAGCCAAAGCCGCCGACAACGGCTCTGTCTGGACCAAGTTCTGATCGGTGACACCCGCTGGCATCAGCTTCGTCCGGACCAGGTTCTGATCAACAACACCCGCTGACAGCAGCTTCGTCCGGACTATCTTCCAATCAAAAACACCCGCTGACAGAGCGCCAGGCTCCGGAAGCGGGTGTTTTTCTGTTTATTCCCTTATAACCGGGTTTTCCGGCAGGCCTTATGCACTGTCCTCCCTGCCCGCTGCCAAATTCACAGTTTGCTCATCATTCTTTTACATTCATGAAAAACAGTTGTACAATACTTTTGTTATCCTTTTATCCATAACAGAGCCTGTCATTATCCCGGCAGCTCACCTGAGTCCGAAGCTCCGCGCAGTCCTGCGCGCTGCTCTATGATCGGAGGAATCAGTCCCATGCAGGAAAATCGTCAAAAGCTGATCATTCGCACAAGTATCATCGGGATTCTGGTCAATGTACTGCTGGCCGCCGGCAAGGCGGCCGTCGGTCTCCTGTCCCATTCCATCGCCATCGTCCTGGACGCCGTCAACAACCTCAGCGATGCCCTCTCCTCGGTGATCACGATCATCGGGGCCAGGCTGGCCGGTAAGCCGGCGGACAAGGACCACCCCTTCGGCCACGGCCGCTATGAATATCTGAGTGCCGCCATCATCTCGGCCATCGTCCTCTATGCGGGCATCACTTCCTTCATAGAATCCGCCAAAAAGATCATCCATCCGGAGACTCCGGACTATTCGCCGGTGACCCTGATCATCGTGGCCTCCGCCGTCGTCGTCAAGCTCCTGCTGGGCCGCTATGTCAAATCCATGGGTCAGAAGCTCAATTCGGATTCCCTGGTCAATTCCGGCGAGGATGCCCGTCTCGATTCCGTGATCTCCGCCTCCACCCTGGTCGCGGCCGCCATTTATATCTTTACCCGTATCAGCCTGGAGGCCTGGCTGGGCCTGGCCATCGCCGCCTTCATCATCAAATCCGGCGTCGACATGCTTCGGGAGACCATCAGCAAGATCCTGGGCGAACGGGCCGAGCCCGAGGTCAGCAAAGAGGTCCGGTCCATCGTCCTGGAGACAGAGGAGATCCTGGGGGCCTATGACCTGGCCCTGACCAGCTACGGCCCCGACCGCTGGCTGGCCTCCGTCCACGTAGAGGTCCCGGACACCACGACCGCGGACAGGATCGATGAGTTCAGCCGCGAGATCGCCGGCAAGGTCTATGACCGGACCGGCGTCATCATGTCCGCCGTCGGCATCTACTCCCGCAACACGACCAGCGATGAGGCCAAAGCGATCCGGTCCCGGGTGACCGAGATCGTCATGTCCCACGAATTCATCCTGCAGATCCATGCCTTTTACTGCGATCTGGAAAAAAAGGCCCTGCGCTTCGACGCGGTCATCGATTTCGCCGCACCGGATCCCAATGCCCTCTGCGCGCAGATCCGGAAGGAGATCCAGGCCGAATATCCTGATTTTCAGATAACGATCCAGGCGGACAGAGACCTGTCCGACTGAGTTTGTTCAGTCCCCAGACCGGGAGACCAGCGCCTCGGACTTATCAGCTCAATTCTTTCGCGACCGGCTCCGGCTCAGATATGCCGGCACATGCAGTTCCTTCGCAGTCTGCTCCGGTTCAGAGATACCTGCGGATGCAGTTCCTTCGCGACCGGCTCCGCAGTGCCTCGGACTTCGTTGATCTGATGGAAGGCTCTGCGCAAGGCGCTTCGACATAAGAGGTATATATGAAAAAATACAAAAGCTCTGTCTTTCCCTTTTATATCGGGACCAATGCCCCGGAAGGAAATGCCTGCCTCTACAAGTGTGAGGCGGACTTCGGGCAGGGGACCTTTTCCACAGTCTATACGATGGAGGGCCCGGCAAAGCCCTCCTATCTGGCGGGTCCCGCCGGCAATGTCCTCTACACACTTGGCAGGCCCTGCGGCGGAAACGGGGCGGTCTACGCTTTTCGCGAGTCAGAAAGCCCTCAGACCGGGACCGGCGGCGGAGATGATCCGATGCCCTCTGCCCCCCTCACCCCGCTGGGCTTCCTTCCCTGCGGGGGCGCCAACCCCTGCCATATCAGCCTGGATTCGCAGCGGGAGTTTCTGCTCTGCGCCAACTATGGAAGCGGCTCCGTATCCCTTTACTCCCTCCATGAGGACGGCGGCATCCGGTCCCTGTGCGACTGGAGACAGTACTGCGGGACCGGCTTTGACTCCGGGGACCGGCAGCAGGGGCCGCACGCCCACTTTGCCGCCTTCGGGCCCGAACGGGATGAAGTCCTGGTCTGCGACCTGGGCCTGGACAGAGTCTGCGTCTACGAGCTGGACCGCGCCGCCGCAAAGCTTCGCGATACCGGCCGGGATATCCGGCTGCCGGACGGATCCGGCCCCCGCCACCTGACCTTCAGCAAACAGCACCCGGGCCTGGTCTATGTGATCACGGAGATGGCCAACACGGTCTTTGTCTTCCGCTATGACCGGGAGACAGACCGCTATGTCCAGATCCAGGCCCTCTCAGCCGTTCCCCGGCAGGAATCCGCCCTTTCCTCCCCGGCAGGGGCAACCTCTGCATCCGCAGTCCCGGAGTCTGCCGCCGCGGCGGGTGATGCCCGCCCTCCGCGCGAGGACCTCATGGTCCCCGCCACGGCCGACAACGGCAGCATCGGCTGCGCCATCCGTTTTTCGGCGGACGGGGCCTACCTGTTTGTCTCCAGCCGGCTGGGTTACCAGTCCATTTCCGCCTTCCGCTGCGGGCCGGACGGAAGCCTGACCTTCTGCAGCTCCAGCCTCTGCGGCGGGATCACCCCCAGGGACTTCAATGTTTTTTCCGGGGATCCTTTCGAAGACCCTTCCGGCAGTTTTTCCGGCGAACAGGAAGCCGTCCGGACCGACGGGCAGACTGCCGCCCGGACTGGTGTGCAGGCGGCCGGCTCCGGTGGACAAGAATCCGTTCACGCCGGACAGACAGCCGGGCCTGACGGGCTCACGGCCGGTCCCGGCTGCGACTATCTCCTGGTCGCCAACCAGGACTCCGGCCTGATCACGGCCCTGCGCTTTGACCGCGCCTCTGAAGCCCTGACCCTGCTGGACATGCGCATGCAGGCGGACCATCCCACCTGTATCCTGCCCGCCCCCCGCGAGGCAGACCAGACAGAGGACGGTCCAAACGACCCGAAAGCCGGACCCGCAGCCGGCCTGCCCGACGCCGGAGCGGACCCCTGCGGCCAGGTTTCCGACATCTACGGCGGCCAGCGCAAAAACATGGAGGCGATCCTGCAGCTCCTCCTGGACCGGGTCGAAGACCTGCGGCTGCGCTACCGGGCCAGCGACAGCGATCCCGTGGAGCACTGCCTGGGCCGGATCAAGAGCGACGCCAGCATGAGGGAAAAATGCCGCCGCAGCGGCCTGCCCGAGACTGCCCGATCTGCTCTGCAGGAGCTCCACGACGGCATCGGCGTCCGGATCGTCTGCGCCTTTCTCAATGACGTCTTCATGCTGCGGGACTACATCGCGGGCTTCGACGACATTGAAGTCGTGCAGGAAAAGGACTATATCCGCCGCGCCAAGCCCAACGGCTATCGGAGCCTCCACCTGATCATCCGGATCCGGGGCTATTTTGCCGAAATCCAGCTGCGGACCATCTCCATGGATACCTGGGCCGCCCTGGAGCACCATATGAAATACAAAAAGAATATTCCCGGAAATAACACGGCCCTGCTCGTCAGCGAGCTCAAGCGCTGCGCCGATGAACTGGCGTCGACCGATGTTTCCATGCAGACCCTGCGGGATATGATCCGCGGCAGCTGAAAACCCGCCCCCCGGAATCCTTTCAGCGCGGTGCTTTGAAAAAAACGCTCCGCCATATTCAGGACCCGCCCGCGGGTCCTGCGCGCAGATCCACGGGTCTTGCGCGATGAAGAAGAAAAAAGGAGTCAGTGATGATAAGAATCCTTCTCGCGGAGGATACCCGCGACATGAACAGGGCCCTGACCGCCCTGCTCACACACGAAAAATATACAGTAGATTCCGTCTTTGACGGGGAAGAGGCCCTCGACCACCTGCGGCAGAACGCCTACGACGCCGTGATCCTGGATATCATGATGCCCAAAAAGGACGGTCTGGAGGTCCTGCGGGAGATCCGGAGCGACGGCAACACCGCCCCGGTCCTGCTCCTGACGGCAAAGGCGGAGATCGACGACCGGGTCAACGGCCTCGATGCCGGCGCGGACGACTACCTGACCAAGCCCTTCGCCATGAAGGAGCTGCTGGCCCGCGTCCGGTCCATGACCCGCCGCCACACCCGCTACAGCGGCGAGAGCCTCCGCTTCGGCAACCTGCAGCTGAGCGCGGAGAACTTTGAGCTCCGCGCCGAAAATGCCGTCCGCCTCTCGATCAAGGAATTCGAGCTCATGCAGATCCTGATGAAAAACAGCAGCAGGCCCCTGGATACTCCCTTCCTGCTGCAGCATGTCTGGGGAGGGGATGAGGAGGCCGGCGAAGACACGGTCTGGCTCTATATCTCCTACCTGCGCAACAAGCTCCGGGCCGTGGCAGCCGATGTCACCCTGGAGGGCAGCCGCGGGGGCAGCTTTTTCCTGGCAGTTCAGGCCGGCCTTTCCTGACCGGGACTTTCCCAGACAGACCGGTCCCGACAGGAGCTCCCCCGCACAGACTGGTCCTGACAGGAGCTCCCCGGACAGACTGGTCCTGACAGGAACTCCCCGCACAGACTGGTCCTGACAGCTCCGCCGGCAGAGGCTCTCTGCCCCATAAAAACATCTGCCTGTGTCCCTGCAGGAGGTATCCGCCATGAGTGCAGAATCGATCCGCAAGATCCGGAAAAATTTCATACTGACCGCCATGCTCTCCTTCATCACGGTCATGGTCTTTACAGGCGGTCTGATCAATATTGCCAACAACCTGCAGCTGAGAAGCTCCATGGAGAATGTCCTGGATTATATCATCGACAACAAGGGCGACCTGCCTGACCAGAAACCGGAGGCGGCCACCGAGGGCACCTCGCTGGGGGAAAACACCACGGCGTCTGCCAGGGAGAGGGGCAGCTCCGAGCTTTTGCGGAGTTTTGCTCCGGAATACCGCTATACGACCCGCTATTTTGCTGTCCTCTACGACAGGACCGGCCGGGTACAGGAAGTCAAGCTCAGCCACATCCATTCCGTCGACCGGGAGAGCGCAGTGGAGGCCGCGGAGCGGATCCGGGAGCTCCGCTATTCCTTCGGTGATTTCGGCGGCAGCTATTTTTTTAAAAAGGCAGCCTATATGGACGGCGCCTCCATCGTGGTCGTCCTCGATGCCTTGACCCTGATCAATGTGAACAGGAGCATCATCCGGTCCACGATCCTGATCTGCGCGGCCGGCCTGCTGATTACCTTTGCCGCCGTCCTCTCAGTCTCGGGCAGAATGATCCGCCCGGAGATCGAGAACGCCAGGCGGCAGAAGATGTTTATCACCAATGCCAGCCATGAGCTCAAGACGCCCCTGGCCATCATCCGGGCCAACACCGAGCTGGAGGAGCTGATGAATGGAGAGACCGAGTGGACCCAGTCCACCCTGCGCCAGGTCGACCGCCTGAACGGCCTGATCCAGAACCTGGTCATGATCGCCCGGGCCCAGGAAGCCGAGGAGCCCGGAGCCCGGAAGGAATTCAATGCCTCCGCCGTGATCCTGGACACCGTAAAACCCTACGAATCCCTGGCCCGGCAGGACGAGAAGACCCTCACCACCGACATCGCCCCGGACGTCCGGGTCAATGCCGATGAGAGCCGGATCCGCCAGTTGGCGGCGATCCTGATCGACAATGCCTTCAAGTACTGCGACGACCACGGTGCGGTCGATGTCCTTTTTTCCAAAAACCGGATCGGCAGGCAGGTGCGCCTGGCTGTCTCCAACACCTACGCCAGGGGAAAGGATGTGGACTACACCCGGTTTTTTGAACGTTTTTACAGGGAGGACTCCGCGCACAGCGCCGACGGCGGCAAGGACGGCTTCGGCATAGGCCTTTCGATCGCGGAAAACATCTGTACCCAGTACAAGGGCTCCATCCGGGTCTCCTGGAAGGACGACATCATTACCTTTACCTGCCTGCTCAGCATCTGACGCGGAAAAACGGCAGTCCGGTTTGATACAGGGACCGGGGCCGGTTTAATGCAGAAAACACCGGTCCGGTTTGATCCGGGTTGGGCCGTCCTCTCTGATCCGGGGTCCGGCCGTTTACTTTAAATCGGTTTTTTCGGTGCGGTTGACAAAAAAACGCCATACTTTATAATTGAAAAGACGCCGGCGGAAACATCAGGCTCCGACGGCGTTTTTTTTACATATTTTCTCAGAAAATCCTGCCTCCCGGCGACAGATCCGGAGGGCGGAGGTTCTGCATCCTGAAGGGGGAAATTTTCATGAACACATTAAAATCGATTGCAAAAAAATACTCTGAGACCAGCCTGATCCTCAGGATCGCCATCGGTATTGTCTGCGGAGCCATTCTGGCCGTTGCCCTGCCCCACGCATCCCTGATCGGCATTTTCGGCGATCTCTTCGTCGGAGCCCTCAAGGCCATCGCGCCCGTGCTGGTCGCGGTGCTGGTCATGAGCTCTCTGTGCCAGGGCAGCGCCCGGCTCGACAGCCGTTTCGGCATGGTCATTTTCCTGTATATGCTGACCACCTTCCTGGCGGCCTTTATCGCCGTTCTCTTCAGCTTTGCCTTCCCGCAGACCCTCAGCCTGGTCGCCGAGGGCGTGGAGCAGGCGGCGCCCGGCGGTCTGGGCGAGGTCCTCTACAACCTGTTGATGAACATCATCGTCAACCCCCTGCAGGCGACCATGAGCGCCAACTACATGGGTATCCTCTTCTGGGCCGCCACCCTGGGCATGGCTCTGAAAAAGACCGCCTCCGACACGACCAAACAGTTTCTGAGCGACCTGTCTGACGGCGTGTCCCAGTGCGTGCGCTGGATCATCAACCTGGCCCCCTTCGGAATCTGCGGCCTGGTCTACGCCACCGTGACCGGCAGCGGCTTCAAGACCTTTATGGGATACGGCAAGCTCCTGGTCCTGCTGGTCGGCTGCATGCTCACGGTCTCCCTGATCGTCAACCCCTTTATCGTCGCCATGATCCTGCGGACCAATCCCTATCCGCTCGTGTGGAAGTGCCTGCGCGAGAGCGGCTTTACCGCCTTCTTCACCCGCAGCTCCGCCGCCAATATCCCGGTCAACATGGAACTGTGTGAGAGACTGGGCCTGGACAAGGATGTCTACTCCATCTCCATCCCCCTCGGCGCGACGATCAACATGGACGGCGCGGCGATCACGATCACGATCATGACCCTCGCGGCCGCCAACACCGTCGGTGTCCACGTCGACTTTCCCACCGCCTTCATCCTGTCCGTCCTCTCGGCCCTGGCCGCCTGCGGCGCATCGGGTGTGGCCGGCGGTTCCCTGCTGCTGATCCCCATGGCCTGCTCCCTCTTTGGCATCTCCAACGACATCGCCATGCAGGTCGTCGGCGTCGGCTTTATCATCGGCGTCGTCCAGGACAGCGTCGAGACCGCCCTCAACTCCTCCGGCGACGTGCTCTTTGCCGCCACCGCGGAATATGCCGAGTGGAGAAAGCAGGGACGTCCCCTGCCTGACTTCCTGGGCGGAAGGAAAGCAAGAAAGAAAAAACAGGCCGACTGATCATCACGTCACATGACCATGCCCTTCCGGGAGCGGACCTGCAGTCTTTTATCCTGTCTGTGAGGTTATTATGGCAAGATTACTGGACCTGTTTGTGCGCGGGATCGCCCGCATCCACGATACCATTCTCCGTCTCAATGATTCAGGGTCCCAGATCCTGACGGATAAGCAGCTCCACTTTATCGTGATGGGGCTGGCGGGAATGGCCCTGTTCCTGGTCATCTACCCCCTCTTTATCCTCCTGTCCAGAAACCACGTCCTGGTCATCGCCTGGATCTACGTCTTCACGGTCCTGGTCATGCTCTCCTTCGCAATCGAGATCGGCCAGGGCCTGTCCGGGACCGGAAACATGGAAATGAGGGACGTGATCTCGGGGCTGGCCGGCTTCATGTTTCTCTTTATCATCTTCGCGGCCGTCCGCGGGGTCTTCCTCCTGCTCTGGCGGCTGATAGCCGGAGACAGCAGAAAGAATTGAATCATTTATGCAAAATAAGGGTTTTTGTGCAGGAGGGATTTTGCACAAAAACCCTTTTTTCCGGTCCGGACAATTTGCGGTCACACCAGCGCAAGTGTCACCGCTCCGGTACTGCCTTACCAGTCCGGCCGGGCCGCTTCGCAATGAAAGTATCCGACGCTCCACGGGTCAGAGTAAACCGCCTGAGAGCCGTCCCCTGCCTTACTTGTCGACCTTCGGCAGCCTGGCGATGGAGGCCGCGATCTGCTCGTCGGTAGGGATCTCGTCGGTCATCTCACCGTCGTTGTACTTCTGGTAGGCGACCAGGTCGAAGTAGCCGGTGCCGGTCAGGC
>CAMNFJ010000046.1:0-17339 GCA_946536955.1 uncultured Lachnospiraceae bacterium | reverse complement strand
CGCGCGTGCAGGGGCTCCGCCAGGTTGACCGCCGTCTGGCCGCCCAGGGTGGCGATGACACCCTCCGGTTTTTCCATGGCGATCACATTCATGACGTCCTCGACGCAGAGGGGCTCGAAATAGAGCTTGTCGGAACAGGTGTAGTCCGTGGAGACCGTCTCCGGGTTGTTGTTGATGATGATGGCCTCATAGCCGGCCTTCTGCAGGGTCTGTACGGCGTGGACGGTGGAATAGTCAAATTCGACGCCCTGGCCGATCCGGATGGGGCCGGATCCCAGGACAATGATCTTTCTGACACATGCCTCCTCTCCGGCGGCTTTATCCGTCACGCCTCCGCGGAGCCTCAGAAACCGCATTCTCTCCTCTACCGCGCCCCCCGCCGGGAAGGCTTCATTTTCCTCTTCATAGGTCGAGTAAAAATAAGGCACATAGCTGTCAAATTCGGAGGCGCATGTATCGATCATCTTGTAGACGGGAAGGATCCCCCGCTCCTGCCGCAGGGCAAAGACCTGCGCCTCTGTCATGTCCCAATATTTTCCGATGATGTGGTCGGAAAAACCTATCCGCTTCGCATCCCGCAGCAGGTCCGGATCGCCGGGACTCTCCTGCAGCTTTTTTTCCATCAGGATGATGTTGCGGATCTTGCGGACAAAAAAGGCGTCGATCCCCGTGGTCCGGCAGATCTTCTGACTTGTTTTTTCCAGACACGGGAAAAGAGGATCCTTGCCCTCATCAAAGGCTTCTGCTGCTTTCTCCTGTGCGGAACCCGGGAGCTCTGCAGCTGTCTGCGCATTGCCGGGAACCTCCTGCGCCCTTCTTTCTGCGGAATCATCGCTCCCCGCTTTTTCAAGGCAGTTGCGGAATATCTGAGCAATGGCGAAGATGCGGTCATCTCTGCCCTCCCGGATGTATGCAAAGAGGTCCCGGTCCTTCAGGCCGTCGAATTTCGGGTCGTACAGGTGGAGGTGGCCTGTCTCCAGAGACCGGACGGCCTTGAGCAGGCTCTCCTCAAAGGTCCTGCCGATGCTCATGACCTCGCCGGTCGCCTTCATCTGTGTGGACAGGGTATTGTCCGTGCTGTTCCAGGACATGGCAGACCATGGTTTTCCTGCCGTATCCGTCACGAGATCCGTGCGGGGATATTTGTCGAAGGCGAAGCGGGGCATCTTGGTGACCACGTAGTCCAGAGCCGGCTCAAAGCAGGCGGGTGTGTTGGCCAGCGTGATCTCGTCCAGGGTCATGCCGATGCCGATCTTGGCGGAAACGCGGGCAATGGGATAGCCGCTGGCCTTGGAGGCCAGGGCCGAGGACCGGGAGACGCGGGGATTGACCTCGATCAGATAGTACTGAAAGGAATGAGGGTCCAGGGCAAACTGTACATTGCAGCCGCCCTCGATCTCCAGGGCCCTGATCACCCTGAGGGCACTGTCCCGGAGCATTTGATATTCCTTGTTGGTCAGGGTCTGGGAGGGACAGACCACAATGGAATCGCCCGTATGGATGCCGACAGGATCCAGGTTCTCCATATTGCAGACCGTGACAGCTGTATCATTGCTGTCGCGCATGACTTCATACTCGATCTCCTTGAAGCCGCGGATACTCTTTTCAACCAGGACCTGGCGGACCGGGGAAAGCTCCAGGGCATGCTTCATGAGTCTGACAAATTCCTCTTCGTTCTCCGCGAAGCCTCCGCCCGTGCCGCCCAGCGTGAAGGCGGGGCGCAGGACGACAGGGTAACCGATCCTCTGCACAGCCTCCATACCCTCCGCCATGGATCCCGCGATCTCGGAGGGCAGAACGGGCTCTCCCAGACTCTCGCATAGCTCCTTAAAAAGCCTGCGGTCCTCTGCCTTCTCGATCGAACTGCTCCGCGTGCCCAGAAGCTCCGTGCGGCACTCCGCCAGCACACCCTTTTTTTCCAGCTGCATAGCCAGATTGAGCCCTGTCTGCCCCCCGATCCCGGGCAGAATGGCGTCGGGCCGTTCATGGCGGATGATCCTCGCCATATATTCCAGCGTCAGCGGCTCCATATAGACCTTGTCCGCGACCGACGTATCCGTCATGATCGTCGCCGGATTGGAATTGCACAGAATGACCTCGCAGCCCTCCTCCCTCAGAGCGAGACAGGCCTGCGTCCCTGCATAATCAAATTCCGCCGCCTGCCCAATCACGATCGGGCCGGACCCGATGACAAGCACCTTGTGGATATCTCTTCTCTTTGGCATAGTCTGCCTCCTGTTCAGGGTAAGTTAATGACTTACCGTTCAGCTCCTGCCTGCTTCTCTGACCGCTGCTTCGATAAAGCCCTTGAAAAGAGGGTGGGGTCTGTTGGGCCGGCTCTTGAATTCCGGATGGAACTGGACGCCCACGTAGAAGGGGCGGTCGGACAGTTCGACGGTCTCCACCAGCGTCCCGTCCGGGGAAAGCCCGCTCAGGGTCAGACCGCACTCCTGCAGGATCTGCCGGTAGTCGTTGTTGAACTCATAGCGGTGGCGGTGGCGCTCGCTGATCCGGGCTGCGCCGTAGCAGCGCTCCATGGTGGTCCCGGGCAGGATGGTGCAGGGATATGCGCCCAGGCGCAGGGTCCCGCCCTTGTCGACCTCGTCACTCTGGCCCGGCATGAAGTCTATGACCTTGTGCCTGCAGTTTTCCTCAAATTCCCGGGAATCCGCGTCTGTCAGTCCCGCCGCGTTCCTCGCGTATTCGATCACCGCGACCTGCATGCCCAGGCAGATCCCGAAGAATGGCATGCTGTGGTCCCGGGCATAACGGACAGCCAGGATCATGCCCTCGATCCCGCGGTTTCCGAATCCGCCCGGGACGATGATCCCGTGGAGCCCGGCCAGCCTGTCAGAGACATTTTCCGGCGTGATCTCCTCAGAGTCGATCCAGCGGATACAGACATGGGCGTGGTGGTAATAGCCCGCATGATGGAGGGCTTCCGCGACCGACAGATAGGCGTCATGCAGTTCTGTATATTTGCCGACCAGCCCGATCTCCACACAGTTGTCCCGGGCCCGGCGGATGCTTTCCACCATCTCCCGCCATTCCCCGAGGTCAGGTTCCGGCGCCTGCAGGCCCAGCTCCCGGCAGACGACATCGGAAAAGCCGGACTGCTCCAGCATGAGCGGCGCCTCATAAAGGATGGGCAGAGTCCTGTTCTCGATCACGCAGTCCTCCTTCACATTGCAGAACATGGCGATCTTCTGCATGACGGAGGAATCGATCGGGGCATCGCAGCGCAGGACGATGAGATCCGGGTGGATCCCCATCCCCTGCAGCTCCTTGACCGAATGCTGGGTCGGCTTGGATTTGTGCTCACCGGAAGCCTTCAGATAGGGCACCAGGGTCACATGGATAAAAAGACTGTTCTCCTTTCCGACCTCCAGGGAGATCTGGCGGACGGCCTCGATAAAGGGCTGCGACTCGATATCGCCGATGGTCCCCCCGATCTCTGTGATAACTACATCCGCACCGGTCTTTTCGCCGACACGATAGACAAAGTCCTTGATCTCATTGGTGATGTGGGGGATCACCTGGACCGTGGAGCCCAGATACTCCCCTTTCCGCTCCTTATTCAGAACATTCCAGTAGACCTTGCCGGTCGTCAGGTTCGAATACTGATTGAGGTCTTCGTCAATAAAGCGCTCATAGTGGCCCAGGTCAAGGTCTGTCTCCGCACCGTCCTCGGTCACAAAGACCTCCCCGTGCTGATAAGGACTCATCGTCCCCGGATCCACATTGATATAGGGATCCAGCTTCTGCGCGGCCACCTTCAGCCCCCGCGCCTTCAAAAGCCTGCCCAGGGAGGCTGCCGTAATGCCCTTTCCCAGGCCGGAGACCACACCGCCGGTCACGAAAATATACTTTGCCATTTTGTGTATCCTTTCTGCGAATCAGTCTGAGCCAGTGCGCGAGTCAATGGGAACATTTCAGTCTGAATCATTCGAGCAGCTGCAGGAAGCGGTCAAAGAGATGATCGCTGTCCCGTGGGCCCGGCGCGCTCTCGGGATGGTACTGGATCCCGAAGGCCCGGTCCGCAGTACAGGAAACGCCCTCAATGGTCCGGTCCAGAAGGTTGATGTGGGTGGCCTGCAGGGGGGTGTCCGCAAGGCTCTCCTCCCTGACTGCATAGGAATGGTTCTGGGAGGTGATCTCAATGCGCCCTGTCTGCAGGTCCCTGACCGGGTGGTTGCCGCCCCGGTGGCCGAATTTGAGTTTATAGGTCTTCGCCCCGTAGGCCAGAGACAGGATCTGGTGGCCCAGGCAGATTCCGAAGACCGGATATGTTCCCAGTAGAGAGCGGACGGCGGCGATCGTCTCCGGAACATCCTCCGGGTTGCCGGGGCCGTTGGAGACCAGGATCCCGTCCGGCCGCAGGGCCCGGATCTCCTGTGCCGGGGTATTCCAGGGAACGACCGTCACCTCACAGCCCCTGCGCAGGAGCGAACGCACTATATTTGCCTTCATGCCGCAGTCGAGCGCGACAATATGACGGCTGTTTTTTCTTTTGGAAAAAGCATTGCTGCCGATCATGTTCTCCGCATGGTAATAAACCTGCTTCTCCCGGCAGCTGACACGGGAGACTGCATCGGTTGGAATGGGATGGTCCCGCAGCATGGCAAGCCCCCACATAAGCGGAGTATCTGCGTCCGTGATCAGGGCCCTGCGGGTCCCGTGATCGCGGATGGACCGGGTCAGGGCACGGGTATCGATCCCGGTGATCCCGGCGATCCCGTACGCCTCCATGACCTGTCCAAGAGTCTGTTCACTGCGGAAATTGGACGGCTCTTCATTGTACTCACGCACGATCATGGCACTGACCGAGGGAGTGCGGGTCTCGTAATCGTCCGCCGCCATCCCGTAATTGCCGATCAGAGGATAGGTCATGACGACTGCCTGATCCGTATAGGAGGGATCCGAGAGGATTTCCTGGTAACCGGTCATGGACGTGTTAAAGACCATCTCACAGATCCTGTCTCCGGGACTGCCGAAACCATAGCCATAAAATTCGCTTCCATCCTCGAGAATGATTTTTCTATCGCCTCTCTTTTTCATCAGGTCTCCTCCGGACTCTTAAATGTGTGGCAAGGGGTGTGACATGGGGACACGCTCCACTCAGATCCCGCTGGCGCCGTAGTTGGACAGGACGCTGGCGGAAGGATCATTGACATCGCATCCCTCCCAGTCCCTGTTGGGCATCCAGAAATCAGCTACCATCTCCGCCTGCCCGGGATAGTATTTTTCAAAGATCTCGCGGTAGAGGAGGGACTCTTTCGTAAAAGGCATGGCATGGGTATATTGTCTGCGCCTGATCTCGAATTCCTCATCTGTGTACATGGTTTCCGCGTAGTCCATGAGGTCCCGGCGCATGGAGTGGCCGACGGCGTCGGAGAAGGCGGCCTTTTCCCGCATGAGGATCTCCTGCGGGATCAGGGCATCCTGCTCAAAGGCATGGCGCAGCAGGTATTTGCCGATGCCGTAGCGGTTGAGCTTTTTCTCCGGGTCGATGGCCATGCAGTAGGACAGAAAGTCCAGATCGCCAAAGGGGACTCTGGCCTCGAGGGAGTGGACGCTGATGCAGCGGTCGGCACGAAGGACGTCGTACATATGAATCTCCCGGATCCGCTTTTCCGATTCCTTCTGGAAGGCGTCTGCATCCGGCGCAAAATCCGTATATTTGTAACCAAAGATCTCGTCGGAGATCTCCCCGGTCAGGATGACTCGGACGTCCGTGTTCTCATGGATCCACCTGCACACCAGGTACATGCCGATCGAAGCGCGCACGGTCGTGATATCCCAGGTGCCGAGGGCTGCGATGACCGGCTCCAGGGCTGCGATCACATCCTCTCTGGTCATGATCACCTCGTGGTGGTCGCTCCCGATGTATTCCGCGACCTTCCTGGCGTATTTGAGGTCAATGGCATCCAGATCCATCCCGATGGAAAAAGTCCGGAGCGGTCTGTCCAGAATCCTTGCCGCCGCGCCGCAGACCAGGGAGGAATCAAGACCTCCGGACAAAAGAAATCCAACCGGCGCATCGGCGTCCAGCCGCTTTTCAATGCCTGTCAGCAGCTTTTCCCGGATGCTGTGCGCGATCCTGTCCATGTCATCTGTGCATACATGGTCGGCCTGCCAGATCCTGCGGTACTCATGAAGTTCCATGGTCTGCCCGCTGACAGAATCGCCGTCCCTGCCGGATGCATGATCCGTCCTGCTTCCTGCACGGCCGGACTTATCCCCGTCGGACACATGTCCGGATCCGGTGGCAGAAAAAGCTGAACCGTCTCTTCCGGACGCATCGATCACCGCGTAATGCCCTGGCGGAAAGGGCATGATCCTTTTGCATACGCCCACCAGGCTTTTGGGCTCCGAGGAAAAGACATAGGCCCCTCTGTCGTCCCGGCCATAATAGAGCGGCCGGATCCCCACCGGATCCCGGGCGGCGATGAAGCGCTCAGACTCCGCGTCGTACAGGACCAGGGCAAATTCCGCATCCAGAAGCCGGAACATCTCTGTGCCGAACTCCCTGTACATGGGCAGCAGGATCTCACAGTCGGAATCGCTGCGGAAGGAATAGCCCCTTTTCCGCAGGTTTTTCCGCAGTCTTCGAAAACCATACAGCTCGCCATTGCACACCACTGCATTGCCGTCCAGGACAAAAGGCTGCATACCTTCTGCTGTGAGCCCCATGATCGACAGACGGTTGAATCCGAGACTTCCATGAGCGGTTTCCAGAAGTCTGGAATCGTCCGGTCCCCTCGAGATCGTTCTTGCAAGCATCTCCGCCACGACCTGCGGATCGGCCTGCGCACTGCAGTATGCAAGTATCGAGCACATAATTACCTCCTCATCAAAAAAAGAAGGCGCCTGAGGAGACGGCTTCCGCCGTCGCCTCAAGCGCCTTTGCTTGTCGACCTCTATTATACTCGGAGTGAAAAGGATGTCAACACACTTTTGTATACAATTATACAACATTACTCATAGATGTTACAGTCACGCCCCACCTGAAACGCGAGGCGTTTTGCGCACGCTCTTTGCGCAAAACCCGAGTTTAACGCTCATAGATTACTGTAGGATACACTATCCTCGATGGGCGTATACACCTCCCGAAGGCATCCGCCTGCTTCCGTGTGCCGCAGCACATCTCTCACCGGATCTGTCTCCTGTCACAGGTTCCGCTTCAAAACCATATCATGCGCCAGGTTCTCATAGTCATCCTGCAGGGGCTCCAGGCTGCAGCTCCCATATTTCCTGAGCAGCGCTGTCTCCAAAAGCAGGTCGGCCAGGGCCGGATTCTTTGGCAGGACAGGTCCATGACTGTATGTGCAGAAGGCGTTTTCGAAGCGGACACCTTCCGTCCGGTCCTTTCCGTTGTTTCCGTATCCTTTCACGATCCTCCCCAGAGGCCTGACGCCGCTTCCCAGCCAGGTCCGGCCGCTGTGGTTCTCAAAACCGACGACCGTGCTGCCGCCGGACTCCTCTCCCAGGCGGAAGGCATAGTTTCCGATCATCCGCCGCCTGCCGCCGACCGTGTAAAAATCAATGGCTCCCAGGAATTCGCATCGGCTGCCGTCGGCTGTCTCATAATAATGGCCCATCATCTGATAGCCGCCGCAGATGCAGAGGAAGGTCCTGCCGTCGGCGAGGGCAGCCCGGATCTCCGGCCCCTTCCGGGTCCGCAGGTCCTCCAGCAGAATTTCCTGGTCGAAATCCTGTCCGCCGCCGATAAAAAACAGGTCATAGCCGGTCAGGCTCCGCTTCTCTCCCAGCTTCACGGAATCCACTGCGCACGGGATCCCCCGCCAGTCCAGACGCTTCTGCAGGCAGAGAATATTTCCTCTGTCGCCATACAGATTGAGTACATCCGGGTAGAGATGACAGATCTTCAGTTCCATACCTTCTCCGCCCCCTTTCCAACAGGCCGGTCTTTTTCCTGTTCCTCAAAGAGTTCCTGAGAGTTCTTCCCTATGTGCTCTCTCAGATCCGGCAGACCGCCTCTCAGCCCTTCCGGAAAGAATCCTTCCGGCAGACCGCCTCTCAGCCCTTCCAGAAGGAATCCCTCCCGGCCGCTTTCCGCAGAGCGTCGCGCAGGGGCAGCATAGCCGTGTAGTTGGGAAGAATATAGACCGGGGTCTTTCCGCGACAGATCCTGTTGACCAGGCTTTTCGCGTCGCGGCCGGAGATCAGCCGGATCCTCCCTGTGTCAGCGCCGGCGTATTTGAGCCGCAGCTGCATGTCTTCCGCCCTGTCTCCCCAGACGTAAAAGCCCCTGATCCTGCTCTGAGAACACAGCTTCTCGTAATCGACGTCCCAGATCCAGGAGATATCATGTCCGTCCGCGTCCCGGTCGTTCAGACCCAGAGCGACTCTGAAGGGCTCCCCCAGAGAGCACAGATAATCCAGCGCCTGGCTGCAGCCGGCCGGATTCTTGACCAGGATCACCCGGATCTGTACACCATTGATACAGAAGGCCTCCATGCGTCCGAAGCTGCTGTGGACATCCGCCAGAGCATCCAGGATCTCCTGCAGCGGTAATCCGGCGGCGGAATAGGCAGTCAGGGCAGCGGCGGCATTGTAGATGTTGTAGAGTGCCGGCAGGCCGATCCGGACGGGGATTTCCCGGGACAGGTCCCCCGGACCGGGTCTGCCCGGGGCCCGCCCCGCTTCACAGGCGGTGCAGTCATTGCCCCCCGGGGTGGCCGCCGGCCGGAACTCGTTTTTCGGGGCAGCACTCCCGGGTGTTTTTCCAAAGCTGTTTCCGGTACTGTTGCCGCTTGTTTTTCCAGGGCTGTTCCCGGTATTACTCTCGGTTGTTTTTCCAAAGCTGTTCCCGGTTTTTTTCCGGACGCGCATGTGTACGGCGGATCCGTCAGGCCAGGTTCCGTCTATGGAGGTCACTGCCACGTCCGGAACAGGGCGCGCATAGCCGCAGGCGGGACAGCAAAAATCCCCCAGATGGGCGTAGGTCCGGAAGCGATATGTATATTCGGCGCCGCAGCGGATACAGTAACGGGCATCACTGATCTCCTCGGGAGGATCCTGCTGTACAGCTCCTTTCGCTGTCACGTTCCCTGCTTCAGCCGGGTTCCCTGCCCTCAGACCATCGCCTGCTTCAGCCGGGTTTTCTGCCGTCAGACCATCGCCTGCTTCAGCCGGGTTTTCTGCCGTCAGACCATCGCCTGCTTCAGCCGGGTTTTCTGCCGTCAGACCATCCCCCTCTTTCATGCCTCCCCCGGGATCCGGCATTCTCCCGCTGTTTCTCACTTCCGGAACTGCGGTCTCATCTATTCCGAACCAGACGACCGGGTTGGGGACGTCCAGGGCCAGGGAAGCCGTGAGCGAATCATCCGCATTGAGGCAGAGGACCGCCTCCGGCACAGACCGGATTCCCCGGCGGACCGCATCCAGAGTGTGCATGACCTCCCCGTAGCGGTCGAGCTGGTCCCGGAAAAGGTTGGTCACCACGATCACATGCGGGCGCAGGAGCGGGGCCACCTGGTGCAGGGCGCCCTCATCGCACTCAATGACGGCGTACTTTGCCCCCGGCCGGCCGTGGAGGTCTGCCGCTGCCGTAAACTCCGCAGTCACGCCCGACAGCAGGTTTGCGCCGGACCGGTTGCAGACAGCGGGCCTCCCCGCCTTCTCCATGGCGTGCGCCAGCATGCCGGCGGTCGTTGTCTTTCCGTTGGTCCCCGTGACCAGGATGGTCTCCACCCCCCTTGATGTCACAGCCAGTATATCCTCCCGGAACCGCATGGCCAGCCTTCCGGGGAGCGCTGTCCCGCCCCGGCGGAGTCCCCGCAGGGCGGCGCGGGATATCCTGCAGACAGCGATGGCCAGCGCCGTCTGAACCACCGCCTTTGCATCTTCTTTCCTCAACAAATTCTTCGGCGCAGCCTGTGGAGGGTCCTGCAGGTTCGGCTGCCCGTCGGTATATAATGCCTTCTGGTCTGACATAGTCCTGTTCCTGCTCCCGTCTGAGTCAAAAAAGCCGTCCCGTCTGACTCATGACTCATGATCTCGGTTGCGTCAAGAGGAGCGTTCCTTGTGACTCCCGTCTGAGTCAAAATGTAACGTCCCTCCTGACTCATGAGTCAAAAGAACCGTCCCCTCTGACTCACCTGCTGCTCACATCCTCTCCCGGATCCTGTCGACCGCCTCCACGGTATTTTCTCTGGTTCCGAAGGCGGTCAGGCGGAAGTAGTGTTCGCCCGCGGGCCCGAAGCCGGAGCCGGGTGTCCCGACGACATTGGCCCTGTCGAGCAGCTGGTCAAAGAATTCCCAGCTGGTCATCTGTCCCGGTGTCCGGAGCCAGATATAGGGGGCATTGACTCCGCCGGAGACCTGGAATCCTGCATTCCGCAGTCCCTCATAAATATAGCGGGCATTTTCCATGTAATAATCAATCTGGCCCCTGATCTGCCTGCGGCCGGCCTCTGTATAGACCGCCTCGCCCGCCCGCTGGACGATGTAGGGAGCCCCGTTGTACTTGGTCCCGTGGCGTCTGGCCCAGAGAGGCCAGAGCCGGATCCCGCCGGCCTCCAGGTCATTGGGGATCACCGTAAAGCCCAGCCGCAGTCCCGTGAAACCGGCAGTCTTGGAGAAGGACCGGAACTCGATCGCGCAGCCCCTGGCGCCCTCACACTCGTAGATGCTGTGGGGCACCCCCTCTTCCGAGATATAGGCCTCATAGGCGGCATCGTAGAGGATGATGGAGCCGTGACGGCCCGCGTAGTCCACCCACTCCTGCAGCCGGTCTTTTTTCATGACGGCACCCGTAGGATTGTTTGGAAAACACAGATAGATCAGGTCGGGCACCCTGCCCTGCGGCAGCTCCGGTGCAAAGCCATTTTCCGCCGTGCAGGGCATATAGATGACCTCTCGGTAGGCACCCGCCGCCTCATCATACGCTCCGGTCCTGCCCGCCATGACATTGGAGTCCACATAGACAGGGTAGACCGGATCACATACCGCGATCGTATTGTCGACGCTGAAGATCTCCTGGATATTGCTGCAGTCGCACTTGGCCCCGTCGGACACAAAGATCTCCTCCGGGGAAATGTCACACCCGCGGCTCCTATAATCGAATTCCGCGATCTTCTCCCGCAGAAAGGCGTAGCCCAGGTCAGGCGCATATCCTCTGAAACTGTCGGCCGCCCCCATCTCGTCGACGGCCGCGTGCAGGGCCCGGATGATCTCCGGCGCCAGCGGCTGGGTCACATCTCCGATTCCCAGCCGGATCACCTCCGCCTCCGGATGGGCTTTCTGATAGGCGCTCACCTTCTGAGCAATCGTGGAAAACAGGTAGTTTCCCGGAAGCCGCAGGTAGTTTTCATTTGCTTTTGCCATGGTTTGAATTTCTCCTTTCCTGCCGCATCGTCCGCTCTGACGTATACCGACACACAATTTTTTGTCCGCGCATGGCTCATTTTTTACATTTCGCCATGCCGGCATCACGTAAACCCTTCGGGTTTACGTGATGCCGCGGCATTCGCCGTATGCGGACAGGCTTCCATCCGTCCTCCTGAGAGCTCCGCTCTCGTCGGACGTTTGGCATCCTGTCCGCGCATGGCTCATTTTTTACATTTCGCCATGCCGACATCACGTAACCCCTTCGGGTTTACGTGATGTCGCGGCATTCGCCGTATGCGGGCAGGCTTCCATCCGTCCTCCTGAGAGCTCCGCTCTCGTCGGACGTTTGGCATCCTGTCCGCGCATGGCTCATTGCTAACGCGCAAAAAGGCGCACGGGAATAAACATCCCCCGGCGCCTTTGCCCTGGACTAAGATAATCAAACGTGATTTTCTACATATTATTTCGCCTTTCAGCAAATGTCAAGTCAGCTCCGGATAGGGTCTCCACCGGCCCGCGGGATTGTTAAGAAACATTCTAATCTTTTTTTAATAATAGGGTCTTAAAATAGAATCACGCAATATGGTGTGGAGCTTTTTGATTTCCCGACTTTTTGTGACGGATATACGTAACACTGTCGTCAACACGCAGATAAAGAAAAGGAGGAAAAATATGAAAAAGGTACTTGGGCGCATAACTTCGCTCCTCATGGCAGCCATTCTGCTGACAGGCTTTGCCCCTGCCCTGAACGCCGAGGCCGCCCTGGCAAAGCCCGGAAACTGCCGCTTCGTCAGGTGGGTTGAGAAGGATGATTTCGATGACTGCGTCATCCAGTGGAACAAGGTGACCGGCGCTGACGGCTACCAGACCCTGGTCTGCTGGACCAACGGCAGCCACGCCCGCTACAAGAACTGGGGCAAGACCACTACCCGGGCCACGCTCAGAGACCTCGAGGACGATCATGTCGCCCAGGTCAAGGTCCGCGCCTTCAAAAACACATCCAAGGGCAAATCTTATGGCCCCTGGTCCAACATCGCCTTCATCACCCCCTCTCCCGATGACTACTCCGTGAAGGTGGTGAGTTCAAATGCCAATAACCTGCAGATGAGGATCACCTGGGACATCATCTACGGATGCAACGGCTACAACGTCTTTCTGACCACCAATCCCAAAGGAACCTGGGTCTGGAACCAGTCCACCTCCACCAGTGCAACCTCCCGCACCGCAGATGTCAAAAAATACCGCGGCGCCAACCTGAAAAAGTATACCAACTATTACTTCCGGATCGTGACCCGGCGCAGACATAACGGTGTCTTCTGCACCGTCCCCGTGCCCTCGGCCAGCTACTACACCGGAACCTTCCGCTTCCAATAATAAATGATGATGCGGGGCACAAATTGACCTGATTGAAAATCAGCCGCAAGAGATGAAACCTGTCATCTCTTGCGGCTGCTTTATCATCTGATATGTCCACAGGCGCCCGGCCTGTGAGCGGTCACTTCCGTTCTATTATAGGACTCTGCCTCTGTTTATGGCGGGCAGGCTATAACAGACTCTGCTTTATATAATTTCAATTTATATGATTTCAAACTGAACAGCAGATCTGTTTTTTGATATTCAGGCCGGAGCCTGAGCATTAATCAAAATCCTTGTCAACCTTCAGAATAGCGCCGTTCTTGGGATCAATGTCATACTCATATTCGATGCCGTTGTGGAAGAACTCCACCTCGTAGACCAGGCCGCCGTCCTCATGATCGATCTTGGCCTTTTTCATCATGACATCATCCTTTTTCAGATTAGCGTGTTTCAGTGCAGCTTCAATGGCCTCGTCCGGTGTGATCTGGCCGCCTGCTACCTGCTCAAGAGCCTGCTCGTTCAGTTTGTTAAGATCACTCATTTTGTACCTCCTTTGATGATTGATGCTGCGGATAAATATCCGATTGACTTTATCTGTCTTCCATTGTAATACTTCTCTATCACAAAAGTGTCACAAATTCAAACATTTTACTTCGTTTTAACATAAAAAATCCCTTCTGCATCTCTATTCATGCGAAGAAAAATGTTTATGGCAATGGAACCAACCTGTCTGAGCGCGGCCTCCCGCAAACAGGCATAGAGAGACGGAACAGGCATAGAGGGCTGCAACCCTTATAGGTAAAATGCCGTTCCGTAAAAAATGACCGTTCTGTCAAAAAATACCGGACCGGCAAAAAAGACTATGTCCGTCCTTGAAAAAACCGATTGCTTTTTCGAAAAACAGATGCTAGACTGTCTGTAAACCGTTGACGAAGAGTGAGTAGGCTGGATCATGATCCTCCCAGAGAGCTGTGGATGGTGGGAGCACGGCAGGTGATGAGCAGTTGAATGGACTTCCGAGGGCGAGCAGAAAGACTGTCTGGTATATTCATGAGATCACAGACAGCCCGTGTATGCGAGACGGAGACGGCACTCCGTGAAAAACAGCAGGCGTATGTCAGTACGCGCAGAGTGGGTATTTTTTACCAGGCCGGGTGGCACCGCAGGTTTATGGAACCTGTCCCAGCATTGAGACATGCAGGGACGGGTTTTTTGTTTTTATAAAAAAAGGAGAGATTATGGAAGGCTACAGCATGTATTTTCCCTGCTACACGATCGGACACGATGTATATGAAAAGGTAGGAAAGGTCTGCAGGGACTACGGAACCAGCGCCGTGATCATCGGCGGGCACAAGGCCCTGGCGGCCGCGCAGGAAAAACTGGAGCGGGCCTGCCGGGAGGGCGGCATCTCGATCACCGGCGTCCTCTGGTACGGCGGCGAGTGCTCCTATGAAAATATGGAAATGCTGGCGGCCGCTCCGGCCGTCCGGGAGGCAAAGCTCCTGTTTGCCGTCGGCGGCGGCAAGGTCACCGACACGGTCAAGGCCCTGGGCGAAGAGATCAACAAGGCCGTCTTCGCCTTTCCGACGATCACCTCCAACTGCGCCGGCTGCACCAGCGTCTCCATCATGTACCACCCGGACGGAAGCTTTCTCAGGCCCTTTTTCATCACCAGGCCGCCCCTTCACACCTTCCTGGACCTGGACATCATTGCCGACGCTCCCTCCCGCTATATGTGGGCGGGCATGGGGGACACCTACGCCAAGTTTTTCGAGGCGGACATGTCCTCCCGGGGCGAGGAACTCAGCCACTATGTGGGCCTGGGCGTGACGATCAGCCGCATGTGCCTGGATCCCGTCCTCAAATACGGGGAACAGGCGCTCAGAGACAATGAGGCAGGAATTGCCTCTTCCGCCCTGGAAAACATCGTCCTGGCCATCAATGTGACGACTGCCCTGACCTCGATCCTGGTCACCAAGGACAAGATCATCGACTACAACACGGGCCTGGCCCACGCCATCAACTACGGCCTGACCTCCTATCCGGAGGTGGAGCACAAGCACCTGCACGGAGAGATCGTGTCCTTCGGCGTCCTGGCCCTGCTCCTGATCGAGTCCCAGATCGACACGTCCTACAGGCAGGTCTTTGACCGCATGCTGGCCTTCAGCCGGTCCGTGGGACTGCCGGTCCGCCTGGAGGACCTGGGCCTGACAGAGGCAGACACCGACGCGGTTATCGACAAGGCCCTGGCCATGCCGGACATCGACCACAACCCCTATCCCATCACCCGCGAAATGCTGGTCCGTGCCTTCGCGGACCTTCGTGCCGCAGCGGCGCGGTAAGGATCCGTCAGTAATAAGGATCCGTCAACAATAGGGATCCGTCATAAAAAGCTCTGAACCTGCAGGATCATCAGATTCAAAATATAAGGAGGAAACCATGTCAACCAATAAAAAGACACCCGCATCCCTGATCATGGGCGTGGCCTTTGTCTGGTTCACGACCCACTTCGGCGGCGGCTTTGCGTCCGGCGCCCAGCTCTATTCCTATTATCTGCGGTTCGGGATCTGGTGTCTGATCATGCCGGTCCTGGCCATGGCCTACAACGCCTTCTTTTTCAGCTACTGTCTGCGCTATGCCAGAAAGCATGAGGTCTACGATTACCGGTCCTACAACAACAGCTTCTACGGCAGGTTTGCGCCGGTCTTCTCCAACCTCTTTGAATTTCTCTACATCGTTGTCATGTGCGTGGCCCCGGCCGTTGCCTTTGCCACGGGCGGCGCGACGCTGAGCCAGGTCACGGGACTCCCCTACCTGGTCTGCACTCTGCTGATCGGTATCTTTATCTTCATCGTGGCCATCTTCGGGACCGACCTGGTCCGCAGGGTCTCCTCGGTCCTGTCCATCGTCATCATCGTCAGCCTGATCGCCGTCTATGTCCCCAACATCCTGACCAACCTGGCCGGGATCCGCGATGCCGCGGCCGCCATGCAGGCGGAGCCGGTCCCCTTCACAAAGGCCCTCTACTCGGCCTTCCTCTACGGGACCTTCCAGCTCTGCAACGTCGCCGTCTTTGTCCAGCACGGCAAGGTCTTTGAAAAGCCAAAGGACGCCGGAAAGAGCATGCTGATCGGCTGGATCATCAATTCCGCCCTCATGGTCATCGTCGTCCTGGGCCTGATGAGCGTTTACACCGATCCCGATATGACGTCCGCCTCCGTCCCCACCCTCTTCATGGTCCAGCAGGGTGTCGGCGCCGCGGTCCTGACCCCCCTGATCTCCGTCCTGATCATCCTGGGCGCCGTGACCACGGCCGTCAACATGGTGGCCGCCATGGTCCGCCGCATCGGCAACGCGATCGAGTCACCGGAGGAGAAGGCAAAGACCGACCTCGGCCAGCCGATCCTCAAGACCGTCATCATCGCCCTCTGCTGCTGCCTGGTGGACTTCGGCATCGCCCAGTTCGGCCTCCTGACCCTGATCCAGAGGGCCTACTCCACCATCGCCTATCTGGCGATCCCGGTCATCCTGATCCCCTACATCATTCATATGATCGTCACACGCTTTGACACAAAGAGCGCCTGATGCCTGAATCGAAAAAACGCAGGCGGTCTCCCGGCAGACCCCTGCGTTTCGCAAAAACATTTATACTTCATCGCGGGCACAGACCCGGCTCGAAAGGACTATTACTGCTATGGAATACAGAACTGCTGCCCTGATCGGGGCCGGCGCCGTCGGCGCCTTTTTCATCAACGGACTCACCGAAGTCCTGGGAGACAATTTCTGCGTGATCGCCAAAGGAGAACGGGCGGACCGCCTGCGCCGGGAGGGCCTTGTCATCAACGGCCGGCAGGTGGTCCCTGCCGTCTGCTCCCCGGAGGAGGCCGCCGGCGCGGACCTCATCCTGGTCGCCACCAAGTACAGCGGCCTGCCGGAGATCCTGGACAACCTGCGCCATATGACCGCCCCCCACACCACGATCGTCAGCGCCCTCAACGGCGTCGACAGTGAGGAGATCATCGCCCGGACTGTCGATGGATCACATATTTTGAACGCCTATATGATCATCCAGTCCACCCGGGTCGGAAACCGGATCGATTACAACCTGGACGCAAAGGGCCTGATCTTCGGCGAAAAGAACACACCGGAAAAGACACCCAGGGCAGAGGCCCTGGACCGGCTGCTGACGCAGGCCGGCATCAATCACCGCTTCTCCCCGGAGATCTGCAGGGAGCAGTGGCAGAAATTCTCCCTCAACATCAGCAACAACCTTCCCCAGGCCATCTTTGGTGTGGGCTATGAGGCCTATGTCGACAGCCCCCACCTGCGCTATATCCACGACCGCCTCTTCGAGGAGGCTATCCTGGTCGCCGCCGCCTACGGCTACAATGTCCAGTATGACGAGAACCGCCCCGGCCGCGTCCGCCCGGATGCCCGCTTCTCCACCCTGCAGGACATCGACGCCGGCCGGCCCACGGAGATCGACATGTTCGCCGGCGTCCTGATGGAAAAGGCAAAGGCCGCCGGGATCGAGGTTCCCTTCACCACCTATACCTACCACGCCATCCGCGTCCTGGAGGAAAAAAACGAGGGAAAGATCTGCTGATTCCAGGAGACAAAGGGGACTT
>CAMNFJ010000045.1:0-17360 GCA_946536955.1 uncultured Lachnospiraceae bacterium | reverse complement strand
AGGAGCTGGTCTTTGCCGGCATGCTCCTGGCCTCCCGCGACATCGTCGAGGGCGTTGACTGGGTACGCGCAAACTGGAACAACCCCGATATCGCCAAGACGGCGGAGAAGGAAAAGAAGCAGTTTGCCGGCATCGAGCTGGAAGGCAAAAAGATCGGCATCATCGGCCTGGGCGCCATTGGCGTCCGTGTCGCCAACACCGCCGTCAATTTCGGCATGGATGTCTACGGCTATGATCCTTATGTCTCTGTGGATTCGGCCTGGCACCTCTCCCGCAAGATCACCCACGTCATCCGGATCGAGGATATCTATTCCGAGTGCGACTTCATCACGATCCATGTGCCCCTTCTGGATTCCACCCGCCACATGATCGATGCGGATGCCATCCGTCAGATGAAGGACGGCGTCGTCCTGATCAACATGGCCCGCGACCTCCTGGTCGATGAGGACGCAGTCGTGGAAGCCCTCGACGAAGGCAAGATCCGCCGCTATGTGTCCGATTTCCCCAATCCCACCGTGGCCGGCAAGCGCGGCTGCATCACGACTCCCCACCTGGGCGCCTCCACCGAGGAGTCCGAGATCAACTGCGCCAAGATGGCTGTCAAGGAGCTGCGCGACTACCTGGAGAACGGCAACATCAGCAACAGCGTCAACTATCCCCGCTGTGACATGGGTGTCTGCCAGACCGTCGGCAGGATCGGAATCTTCCACAAGAACCAGGCCAACATGATCACCAACTTCACCAGGATCATGGGCGCCGAGTCCGTCAACATCGCCGAGATGTCCAACAAATCCAAGGGCGATGTGGCCTACACCCTGGTCGACACCGATACCAAGGTCTCCGCGGCTGTCGTAAAGCAGCTGGAGGCAGTGGAAGGCGTCTACCGCGTCCGTATCGTAAAATGATTTTTTGAATAATTTTTAACGGTTTTAAACCCTATCCTGCTCCCATGCCGGGCCTCAGGCCGCGGCATGGGATTGCTGTTTAAAAGCTGTCCGCAGATCTGATGCCTTATATAAACTGTAATGAAAAAGACCGGAGCAGCTTTACGGCACTTGTTTCAGGCATTATTTCGGAGAAATAATATATTTCAGAGAAATATTTTTGGAGAAAAATTTTTTCGGAGGAAAAATATGGCAGATATACGCCCCTTCCGCGCCTGCAGACCCGCACCGGGCCTGACAGCGGAGATCGCCGCCCTTCCCTATGACGTCTACTCCAGGGAGGAGGCCCGCGCCTATGTAAAGGACCATCCGGGGTCCTTCCTCTCGATCGACCGGGCCGAGACCACCCTGCCCGAAGGCATCGACATCTATGACGACCGCGTCTACCGGCAGGCGGGCGACCTCCTGCACAGCTGGATCGACCAGGGCCGCTTCGTCCAGGATGAGGCTCCCTGCTACTATGTCTACGCCCAGACCATGGGCGGCCGGACCCAGACCGGCATCGTCGCCTGCGCCTCGATCGACGACTACAACAACAATATCATCAAAAAGCACGAGAACACCCGCGCCGACAAGGAGCAGGACAGGATCCGCCACGTCGACGCCTGCAGCGCCCAGACCGGCCCCATCTTTCTCTGCTACCGGTCAGATGACGTCATCAGCTCCGTCGTCAGCCGTGTGACAGCAGCAGCTCCCGCCGCCGATTTTGTGTCCGAGGGAGAGGTCCGCAACCAGGTCTGGGTCATCTCTGATCCCGATGCCTGTGAAAAGATCCGCCGGGCTTTTGCCGGCATCGACAGCATCTACATCGCCGACGGCCATCACCGCTGCGCCTCCGCCGTCCGGGTCGGAGAGCTCAGAAGGAAACAGAACCCCGGCTGGACCGGGGAAGAGGACTTCAACTTCTTCCTCTCTGTCCTCTTTCCCGAGGACGAACTCAGGATCATGGACTACAACCGCGTCGTCCATGACCTCAACGGCCTGACCTCCGCCGACTTTATGGAAAAAGTTGCAGAGATCTGCGAGATCAGACCGGCCGGGGATCCTGCCGGGGCAGCGCCCGTCCCCGCCGCCAAGGGAGAGATCGGCATGTACCTGGACGGCCGCTGGTACCTGCTCACCGTAAAGCCTGCCTTCCGGTCGGAGGACCCCGTCGCGGGCCTCGATGTATCCATCCTCCAGGACCGGATCCTGGCCCCCGTCCTGGGGATCGGCGACCCCAAGACCGACACCAGGATCGAGTTTACCGGCGGCATCCGCGGCACAAGGATCCTGGAGGAAAAAGCGGACGCCTTTAAAGGCGTCGCCTTCCTCATGCACCCCACCTCGATCGGCGAGCTCTTTGACGTGGCCGACGCCGGCCGCCTCATGCCGCCCAAGTCCACATGGTTCGAGCCCAAGCTCCTGAGCGGACTCTTTATCCACCTGATCTGATTATCGGTGGGGAGAGGAGAGTTGAAAAAGTGAGTCTGGAGGCGCGGCTCGGGGAAGGGACCAGCTGACTTATTATGAGTTCAGAAAAAAAGTCAGTTGGCACGTTTCGTGACCACTGTTATGGGTACAGTATATGTCCCCCGATTCAGGCCAGTATTAAAAAGCTGTGAAGAAATGAGAGATCAATTCTTCACAGCTTTTTTTGGCTTCCTGCAGGAAAGCGCCTGAAAACTATTTACCTCTGCCCACCACCTGCCCCCGGGTACGATCCTGCGAGTCCAGTCCCACCGCCGCTGCAGGACAGTAAGAGACCTCTGGCGGGCTCTTTATCCATGACAGAAAATATCGCTTTGGCTGTATGGTGGAGAGGCAGTCCGAACCCCTTAAAGGGGAACCCGCCTCAAAGCGGGGAGTAGGAAACACGCGACTTCAGTCGTGTGAGGCTTCACTCAAAATACAAACCTGGAGATCTCGCAGTTTCCGGTTTTAAACGCCGCGAACTCCTCGTTCCGCATGTCCGTGAAATAGGATTTCACGAAGCGGACGATCCCGTTGTGGGCCACAAGAATGAAGGTTTTGTCCTCCTTCTTCAGGTCATCCAGCAGGTTGTAGACGCGCTGGGCCACGCGGAACATGGACTCGCCGGTCCCGAAGGAGTTGATGAAGCACTGCTTTGCCTCATGGAATTCCCTGCTGCTGCGGGGGCTTGTCCCCTCCCAGATCCCGAAATTCTGCTCTATGAGGCGGGGCTCCGCCCGGGCCGGGATCCCGGTGATCTCCGAGATATGCCGGGCGGTGTCCGCCGCCCTGATCAGCGGGGAGTGGAGGATCAGGTCAGCATTGTACCCCAGATCCAGAAAAAGTTTCCCGGTCAGGACCGCCTGTTCGTGGCCTTTTTCCGTGAGAGGAACATCCGTGGCTCCGCAGATCCTGTCCTCGACATTCCATTTGGATTCTCCATGACGGATGAAGTATATGGTTCCCATAATGTCTCCCTGTAAAAATGTGCTGCGCATCCTGCTTATGAGTAAAGCAGAGGCGTGTGTCTGATCATATCTGTTATGATTTTGCTCTATGGATTGTAACATACCAGCCCTCACGGCTCCAGATAAAAACGGTATTTGCGTGTACAGTAACTGAAAGGGCTTGCTGCGATACGCACGGCGACAAAACAGGTGCGCATGCACCTGCTTTTTGCTATAATTGCATTAAAATTATGTCCAAAACCAGAAAATCATAATGGAATGCAGGCTTCCTGCACGGAGGTATTTTTATGAAAACAAGACCATCATGGATCATCGCGGCAGGGCTGGCCCTGGCCCTGTGCGCCGCCTTTCTTTTCCCTGCTCCCGTTGTCTTTGCGGCAGAGGGGGGATCTGCGGCGGAATCTGTCGATTCTGTCCGCAGGGCTTCCGAAGCTTATCAGGAATTTATCGATGGAAAGAGAAGCGTGACCTGGCACGATGACAGGGCAGATTTTTCCAATATTCCGGAGAGCGAATATTTCAAGGACGGGGAGACCTACAGCTGCAGCGACATTGTCAAAAGCCTCAGGGATGCCGCGGCCGGCACCAATGACCGCTCGGAAAGCGGGTCCGGAGATAATGATGTCACATCTGTCCAATACGCCATCCTGGACGGAGGCTCCCTCCCCCTGCTGGCCCTGAAGGCTGATATGAAGATGCCGGTGGTCTTTCAGACGGATGTATGCATGATCATGTGCTACGATCCGGCAAAGGATGAGATCCATCTCTGCCTGGCAGAGGACACCTGGACCAAGAGCAGTATCCGGGTCAACCAGAAGGGGGTCATCGCTCTTTCCACAAGCGTCAGTGCCTTTGAGACCTCCTATGTCTACCGCTCCATCGACGAAAACGGGGATATTCGTTTCCTTTTTACGGCCTTTTATGACAACAGGGAGGCTGAGACCGGCGATCTGGCTGAGGAATACAGGGACATATACCTGGCCTCCTATATGATCCCGGAAAAAGAGGGGGAGGATACCGGTGATTTTAACTATCACACCCTGCACAGGCTTCACGGAGCCGATCCCACCTTTTTGTATGAGCCTTCCATAGACATCTCCGACCAGAATCCCGCGGCGGCCTTTTACAAAAACGGGGGCACGGACCTGGTCAGCCAGTCCGCTGTCATGACGGCGGTCCTGGAATCCATGGATCGCAACGGCATATCCGCCCGGACCTTCTTTGCGGATGATCCCGCCTGGATTCCGCTGAAATGATTTGTTGGAGGCAATACATCAGGGGAGCCTGCCTGTCCTGTGGAGCCTCAGATAGAGGACAAACAGGACAGGTCCCAGAAGGGTACTGATGAGGGCCGGGATCAGAAAGGGCGACCTGTATTGAAGCAGGATCTCATGATGGCCGGAGGACATCGGGACTCCGACAAGGCCGCCGTCCCCGATCGCCTCTGTTCTGACTGATTTTCCGTCCACCTTTGCCTTCCAGCCGGCCGTGTAGGGAATGGAGGTCAGGAGGATCCCGGCCTCCGACGCGTCCACGCTGCCGCGGATCTGCGTATCCTTAAAGGAAGTGATCTCCAGCGGCTCCCGGTCCAGGCGGGCAAAGGCCTTTTCAAATACATCGTCGTTCCAGCCGGCGGCAAAGAGTTTGACCGAGCCTCCGCCGGGATAGCACATGTCGAAGATCCCGCGCCGGGTCAGGACAAAGTCCGCGAGGACCGTCTCGCCCGCCTGGACAAAGCCCACATTGATCATACTGCGGCCGGCAGACAGCTCCCGGTCCTCGCTGGTCGTGTGGCTGGAATAGATAAAGCGGGCGGCGTTGGGGGCATCGACATAGAAGCAGAGGTACTGGTCCCGGTCGGAGACGAATTCGGCGTGGACCGAGGGGACCAGATCCAGATTGTAGGGGTCTGCCAAGTAGTAGTCGAAGACATCGCCGACCTCATTGACATTGTAGACCTCCATGTTGGTCGCCTGGATCAGGGCTGGCTTCTGGATCGTAAAGAGGTCTTCGTCAATGTCGGCGGCGCGGCGGACAAAGTCATTCTGGACTTCAAAGGGCTGGCTGTCCGTGGTCTTCCAGTCCAGGACCGACCGGTCTGTCATAAAGGCCGGGGCCAGGACCCGGTTGTTGACGCCGACCCTGACGGTGCCGAAGGTCTGGTCGGGCACAAGCTTGCAACCCAGGTCCGCCGCGGAAAACCCCCCGTAGCGGTTGAGGACATAGCGGACGTCAAAGATCGCGTCGAGCAGGGGCGAGGTGTCATAGAAGCGGTAGGAGTTGCCTGCCGCTGCGACCCCCAGGTGCTCCATCAGCATACTGATCCCGCCGGGGGCCAGGGAGGAGAAGTGGGAGAAGCCGTTGAAATCATAGATGGAACCTTCGTTGATGGTCACGAAGCGGTCGAAGTCCGTCCGGAAAAAGGCTCCGTCCTGCCGGTCCTCCATGTAGGCGACGGCGTCCCTTGTATCCTTCATCCAGTAGATATATTCACTCCGGTCCCCCCTGTCATACATGTTCTGATAGAGGGAAAAGCCGCATTCCCCGATCGTGCAGACCAGCAGGAGAGGGAGGACGATCCTGGTGACCAGTTTTTTCTGTGATGCCCGGCCCTTCTTTTTTCCAAACAGCAGGACCTGCAGGAGGAGGACCAGGTAGAATGCGATCAGGACCATATTGAGGATGATATCCGTACCGGACAGAACATGGTCGATATCCGCTTCTGCCTGCGCGATCAGATATTCATAGCAGAGGATGGCGACGACACAGAAGGCCGCTGTGCAGTAGACTGCGGCAAGGGCCCGCAGGAGGCGCCTGTTTTTTTTATGTCCGCGGGCGTGGCCGGTTTTCCCTTCTTTCCGTTCAGCGGTGCCTGTCTCTGTCTTCCCGCCGATCTTTTTGTCCGCCTGTTCGTCTGTTGTGTATTGTACGGGAGTGACGGCGCCGTCAGCTCTGATGCCGGAGGAATTCTCTGTTTCTTCCCGGGCCGGTATGGCAGAACTTTTTTCTGTCTGCTTATCTGCATCAGGTCTTTTTTCCGGCAGAGCTGCCTTATTTTCCGGCAGGACTGTCTTTTTATCCTTTAGAGCCGCATTTATATCCGGATTCTTTAGAACCCCATTTATATCCGGCAGGACCCAGGAGATAAAACCCCTGTAGGCCATGCTCAGCAGGATAAAGCTGTAGACAAAGGTGTATCGGTGGGGGAGATTGGCGGGAAAGTGGAAGCCGTGGATCATGTAGTCCAGGGGGCAGATGACCGCGCACAGGAGCATGAAGACCAGGAAGGCCGAATAGAGGGCCTTTTCCCGCCGGCTGACGTCCCTGCTGCAGTAGTAGAGAGGCAGGACCAGGATGGTCAGGACGCCGGTGTAGACATTGGGCATGTCCTCATTGCGGGCCAGGACGGCATCCCGGGCTCCCAGGAAGTGGGCACTGACCAGCTGCCAGATATTGGGGTAGATCCGGAAGGCGGGGAAGGCCCGCTCGCCGCTGACGGCAGTCTCCCCAAGCGCGGCGGCGACCGGGACCAGGATGATGGCAGCGGTCATGGCGCACAAAAAGGAGACCAGGATAAAGCGGCCGGCCGCCCGCACAAGAGCCTTTCGCCCTTCGGGGCCGTCAAAGGCGGGATTTGTAAACGCGATGATCAGGGCATAGATGGTGATCAGGACACAGACCAGGACCGAAAGATAGAAATTGACGATCATGGTCAGGGCAAGGGAGATGTAGTAGAGCACCGGCTGATCGTCCCGGACCAGTTTTTCACAGCCAAGGGCCACCAGAGGGAAGAGGGCGACTGTATCCAGCCACATGGTATTCCAGTAGTAGCAGGTGATAAAGGCACAGAAGCCGTAGAGGAGGCCGAAGATCAGGATCGAGAGATCGTTTCTTTTGAAATGCTCTCTCAGGTACCAGGTAAAGGAGGCGCTGCTCAGGCTGGCCTTGACCAGGATCAGAACCGCGATGCCCTCGGAGATCAGCTCCGGAGGGAAGAGGAAAAAGATCAGGTTCAGAGGGGAGGCCGCATAGTAGGCCGACTGGGCCAGGAAATCCTTGCCCAGGCCTGTCTGCCAGCTGTAGATCAGACTTTTGCCGGACAAGAGCCGGCTGCGGAATTCAGCCAGATAGGGCGCGTACTGATGAAAGAGGTCCACCTTGAGGATGGACCTGGTACCAAAGGGCCAGAGCTGTCTTCCGGCGAAGACCAGGATATAGATCACGGCGCTGATCAGGAAGGCCGCGTAGATATACCGGCAGTCGTAGAGGTGGCGGCGGATTTTTTTACCCATAGGGTTCCTTCCCTTTTCGTTAAATTACAGGCCATTCCCGGATCCGGGAATGGCCTGTTCCATATTTTCAGAGTCTGACGAGACGGGCTGAATAGTCCCGCCTGCTTTATGCGGATCGAAATGAGCCAAACATAGATGTCCCCGGTTGACCTAAAACTGAGTCAGACATAGATGTCCCCGGTTGACCTAAAACTGAGTCAGACATAGATGTCCCCGGTTGACTTAAAAATGAGTCAAACTGAAACGTCCCCGCTGACTCAGCGATGATCTTTGTCGATAAACTCCATGACGATGACGGACAGGGCCAGGAAGACGACGGAGAAGGCGATCAGACGAAGCCAGTAGCCCAGGATCAGGGCGGGGTCCTGCGCATATTCATCAACTCTGCTGGCCTCTGCGGTCTTTTTCTCGATCAAATCCCGGACTTCCTTCTCCCCGCACATTTTAATGAGTTCTCCGACTGTGGTCCTGTAGGTGATGGGGTCGTCCTTTTTTTGCTCAAATTCCGGGGAGGCTGCGACCTGGTCCAGCATCATGCCGGCAGTGACCGGATCGGCGACAGGGGTGGCCCGGAGTTCTGCGACGGAGGGGTCGCTCTCGTCGGACAGAAGGTCCATGAGCTGGCCCGCGGTCGTGGTGATCGTGACTTCCTCATTTCTCATCCTGTACAGGGTGTTCCAGCCGGTGGCCATGGGGAGGTTGTTGTAATCCGACTGGGAGGCGATGACCTTGAGTCCGTAGTTGGAGACCGTGAGTTCAGTCAGAGGCATGATCCACTGGGGAAGGGTAAACATGCCTCCTGAAAAGACCAGCTGGAAGATCAGGATAAAGGGCATGATCGTCATGGCGGCTGTCGTGGTGTGGCAGATACAGGAGATGAAAAGGGCCATCATATCCGCGGCATACGTGATCAGGAACATGGAGATGCCGATGTCAAAGATCATCGCGGATGTGAAGATGCCTTCCGCGGGAAAACGGACGCGGGTCATGTGGCAGACGTACATGGTGAGCACGGTCTGCGCCAGGCAGAGCAGGGCCTGGTAGATGGCGTGGGCCGTCAGATAGGAGGAGATATGCATGCCCGAGCGGTGCTCCCTCTTGACGATGTCCCTCTCCCTGCACACGACCTGAATGGAATTAAAGCAGCCGTTCCAGATGCCCACGCAGGCGAGGGCAAAGGCTCCGCGCAGGGTGCCCTCCATATTGATGAACATGCTCCCCTTGATCACCATGGTCACCAGACCGGCCACCAGAGCGGACATGGGAAGGACCTTCCAGTCGTTCTGGTAGACGAACATGCGGAGGAGTTTCCCCAGATAGATCCAGACCTGTTCCAGCCTGCCCCTGTGGAGTCTTCTCAGCAGAGGCCTGGCCTGCCGGCCTGCGGCTGGGATGTTTCCTGTTTTTGTTTTCAGATCAGGCATTCTGCACCTCCACGAATCTGGCGATGTACTCGTCAGCCTTACCCTCGCCGCCTTCCTCTTTGCGGTTGATGGTCCTGACGATCTCTTCCATTGTCTGTTTCCCGAAGAATTTTCTTGCTTCGTCTATGGTGCCGTAGAAGGCCAGGCGGCCTGTGCGGCCGGAATCCTTGGCCAGGACGATCACATCGTCAAAGAGGTCGATGACGCGGTCCGGCGTATGGGTGATCACAATGATGATCTTGCCCTGGTCCGCAACCTTGCGGAGCTCCTCCATCAGCTCACGGGCCATGACGCCGTCCAGTCCGGAATCCGGTTCATCGAGTATAAAGAGGTCCGGATTGGACAAAAGCTCCATGGCGATGGAAAGACGTTTTTTCTGTCCGCCTGAAAGCTTTTCGACCAGGCTGTCCTTTAAGGGGACCAGGCCGAAGATCTCCATGACATCCTGAATACGTTTTTTTTCATCCTCCGGTGTCAGATTGGTGGGAAGGCGCAGGGAAGCCATATCCGCCAGGGTCCGGTAGACGGTGTCCTTGCTCCTCATCAGCTCCTGCTGGGGCACGAAGCCGATCTCATACTGCATTTTTTTATATTCCAGATAGATGTCCGTGCCGTTCAGAGTGACCTTTGCCCTGGCCTTTTCGTAGCCGTTGACGGCATTGACGAAGGTTGTCTTGCCGGCCCCTGAGCCTCCAAGCAGCAGGACCATCCTGCCGGGAGGGATATTCAGGTGTATATCCCTCAGCAGATATTTTTTCTTAAAAAACTCTGTGGCTGTCCGCTCCTCCAGATTGACCGTCAGCCCCTGTCCCAGCTCCCGGGCCTTATTACCGGAAAAAATGGTCAGAGACTCCCTGTGCAGCTCATCGACCTTGAGCCGGGGCTGATAGCGGGGGGAGAAGCCCCACCAGCAGGCGGCGACCCACTCCGCAAAGATCCAGACCAGGATCCAGCATCTGCTCACGCCATAGATCTCTATGAGTCCCGAATAGAGACGGATCTCATAGATAACGGAAACGATGACGAGAACAAAGGTGGTCACCAGGAACAGGCTGTGCCAGGGATCCTGGCGGATGAGCAGGGCAAGCAGGGTGAAAATCGTAGACATAGCCATATTGACGGCGATGACCCTGCCCTCCAGTTCCCGGTCCGCGCATTTACCCAGCATGTAGTATCTGAAACAGGGAACCAGAGCCCATCTCTTGTCGACGCCTGATTTTTCCAACAGCTTCCAGGTCCCCAGGATCATCAGGAGCTGAAAAAGGATGCCGAAAGAATCTGTGCTCCCGAAATACAGGGTCAGAAGGATTTTCAAAATGATCATTGTTTTTCCTCCGGATTCGCGACGCTTTTTTGCTCATGTCCGTGGCCCGGTCAAATGTCCGTTGACGCCTGACCGGAGCTTTGGTTTATTTGTAAAAGCTCCCCGGATCGCTCTGTGCGGCTCGGCCGCCGCACTCCCGCGTTCCTGCCACGTACATTCGCAAATCGCATCGCTCATCCTTGGGGCTCGCGCTGCTATTTTGCTCATGTCCGTGGCCCGGTCAAATGCCCGTGTGCGTCTGCGTGCGAGCACGCGACGCCCACTGTCGCTTGACCGGAGCTTTTACAAATAGTATAAAGCCGTTTTATTTGACGGTCAAATAAAACAGCTTTTCGGAGATTTATATGGCTTTGAGTACGAAGAGCTGTGAGTCGAAGTCGGTGGCGGGCTTGTGACCTGGCAGGCAGTCGCCGGCCGAGCTGTCGGTCGTGATGAGGCCCATGTTCATGAGTTCGTCGCCGCCGCGGACGGCTTCGTCATTGACGGTATAGTCCAGGTCCGGATCCAGGCCCTGCAGGCGGACGCGCAGGTAGGGGGTGTTGACCTCGTTGAGGAATTTGTACCAGCCGACGATAGCGGTGCGGCGGTCGGCGCTGACGACCATCCAGGAGGCGTAGTTGCCGTCGAAGGGGCTGCGCAGGCGGTAGAAGGTCCCGAACTGGAGGAGGGCACGGTATTTTTTCATAAAAGTGACCTGGTCCCGGACCATGTCCAGTTCCTCCTGTGTCAGTTCATTGAGGTCCAGCTCATAGCCGAAGGTCCCGAAGAAGGCGACGTTGGCCCTGGTCTCCAGGGAGATGCTGCGGTTGAGCATGATGTTGGGGCTGTGGGATACATGGCTTCCCATGCTGCTGACCGGATAGCAGAGGGAGGTCCCGTACTGGATCCGGATCCTCTGGGCCGCGTCGGTGCAGTCGCTGGTCCAGGCCTGGGGAGCGTAGTAGAGGAGGCCGGGGTCAAAGCGGCCGCCTCCCGAGGCACAGGACTCAAAGAGGACCTCGGGGAAAGCCCGGTTCAGACGCTCGTAGAGGTCATAGACGCCCAGGATATAGCGGTGGAAGAATTCCCCCTGGCGGTCGGCGGGAAGGACCGATGAAAAGGCCTCGGTGATGCTGCGGTTCATGTCCCATTTGACGTAGGAGACCCTTGCCTCCTCCATGACAGCCTTCATGCGGGCAAAGAGATGGTCGACGACCTCCTGTCTGCCGAAGTCAAGCACGTACTCATTTCTGCCGTGGGACATGTGGCGGCCGGGCGTGCGGACGACCCAGTCGGGGTGGTCTCTGTAGAGGTCGGAGTCGAGATTGACCATTTCGGGCTCGAACCAGAGGCCGAAGGACATGCCCAGGGCCCGGATCCTGTCGGCCAGGGCGCCGATGCCGTCCGGAAGCTTTTGAGGGCAGGCGTACCAATCGCCCAGGCCGGAGAGGTCATCGTTGCGGTTTTTGAACCAGCCGTCATCCAGAACGAAGAGTTCTATGCCGGCTCCCGCGGCGGTGGAGGCGATCTCCAGGATCTGGTCCTGGGTGAAATTCCACATGGTGGCCTCCCAGTTGTTGATCAGAATGGGCCTGGGTCTGTCGCGCCAGAAGCCCCGGGCCAGTCTCTTTTGATAAAGAGCGTGGAAGGTCCGGCTCATGGCATTGAGGCCGTCCTCCGTGTAGACAAGGACAGCCTCGGGGGTCTGGAAAGAGTCCCCGGGCTCCAGCTTCCAGCGGAAGGTCCCCGGGTTGATGCCCATGCTCACACGGGTGACATCCCAGGCGTCGACCTCGGCCCGGGCCAGGAAGTTTCCGGAATAGACCAGGCTGATCCCCAGAGCCTCTCCGCGATCCTCATCCGTGCCGGGACGTTTCAGCAGGAGAAAAGGATTGTGCTGGTGGGAGGAGTGGCCGCGGTTGCTCTCGATGCTCTGGACGCCGGGGCGCAAATGGTTCTCGTGGATATAGCGCTCCCTGCACCAGGTGCCGGACAGCTGGACGAACTCATAGTCCGAATCCTGCAGGTCCAGATTCATGCTCATGGCTGTATCGAGCCAGACCTCTGATCCGCCCCTGTTTTCGAAGCGGACACTGCGGGCCAGGGCCGGATAGTCCGCGAAGACGGTGTAGAGGAGCTCGGCCCGTACCCCGGTCAGGGGGTCTGCCAGGAAGAGGTGAAGGGTCTCGGCTTCCCGGTCCTCCTCACAGTAGGTGGCAGGAAGGCCGGGAAGGGCCGGCTTTCCCTCTGTGACCTGGAAGGATTCATATTGCAGGTCGCAGATGCTGCTGCCGTTGTCCTGCAGGATGGAGACGGCCGCCTGGCGGAAGTCCCCGGTCCCCGTGGACGGATATTCCTGTTTCACCTGCTCCAGGGAAAACAGCTTATCGCCCTCAAAGACAGCAGGCGACATGGTCCTGATGGCCTTCTCCAGCAGATGGTCAAAGGATTCCCTGTGCCTCACGGCTTTTCCGAAATAGAGATGGCCGGCCTGGCCGTTTGGCAGGATCTTAATGATATAGCTGTAATACTGATTTTGAAGATGAAAGGTCTGTGTCTTTTTTTCAAAATAAATGGCCATGATATTGTCTCCTCCGGGATCACAGGTCCTTGAAACTCACACGATATGCCTTATGAAATCAGGCTCTGCTCTTATCATAATGATTATCTAAAAACCCGGATCCGGCAGCATTATTCCAATTCTTGACATCAAAAAAATGGGCATGTTATCGTTTAAACAGAAAGAAATACTGTATCCGGTAAATCCCCGACCGGTATACCGATACAGCTATAATCAGGCGTTACCTGTCCTGCGTCTTCGAAGGGACGTGGACAGATAACGATCAGGCTGAGCATCCATGAAATTCCGGAGGTATCCGCCGCGATGAAGAATGATCTTAAACATACTGAACACGAGATGTCCGTCATGGAGATCCACACAACGGCATCTTTTCCCAAGGCCAGCTTTCCGCCCGAATTTTTCGCGGATATCCAGAATGATTATCGGGGCGCCTCTCCCTACCATGTCAATTACTGCGGACATGAAAAATGTACGCCGGGGCATAAGGCGGGTCCCTTTGTGCGCACATCCTTCCTGGTCCACGTCGTCCTGGCCGGATCGGGCGTCTACAAGTACAGGGGCAGGGACCTGGAAATTTCCGGGGGCCAGGCCTTTCTGATTTTTCCCAAGGATACGACGACCTATATAGCGGACAGGGAGGATCCCTGGGAATACGGCTGGATCGGCTTCAGCGGCTACCGGATCCCGGGAATCCTGGACCACATCGGTTTCTCGGAGGAAAATCCGGTCATTGATGTGTCCAATGCCGATGTTCTTTTGTCCATCATTTTCCGGATGATGGATTCGCCGCGGATGACCCTTTCGGATGAGCTTGTGAGGACTGCGGAACTCCTGCGCTTTTTCGGCCTCATGATCGAAGGACGGGAGGCGGAGCACCCGGCCTCCCACATCTATTCCAAAGAAACCTATGCCCAGGTGGCCCTCCGCTACCTCAATGACAACTATATGGAAAATATCCGGATCGCCGACCTGGCGGCCGTGATCGGTGTGGACCGGAGCTACCTGTCCAGGGTCTTTTTTAATGAATACCACCAGTCTCCCCAGCAATACCTGCTCAAGGTCCGGCTTGACAACGCCTGCAGGCTGCTGCGGGACACCGGCATGACCATCGGTGAGATCGCGGAGGCCGTGGGCTACGGAGATGCCCGGTCCTTCACCAAGATCTTTCGCCAAAAACAGGGAGTCAGTCCCTCTGAATACAGGACTGCCTCCCTGTCGGGATCAGGTCAGGGCTGATCCTCCCTCACTGCGGATCACTGGTCCGCGAGCTTTTTGTTCATGGCATCGGCGATCTGTCTGCAGACCTCCTCCATCTTGGAGGGATCCTGCCAGGCCGCTACGAAGCTCTGCTTGGCGTCTTCTGCCCAGGAGGAATCTCTGGAGCAGGGATTGGGGATCAGGGTCGCCTTGCCGTTTGCCTCTTCGAGGTAGGGGTTGAGGTCGATCAGGTCTGTGCAGTTGACCCATGCATCGGATGTGCCCTCATAGGCGCTCATGGTGACACCGAGCTCCGCCTGCTTCATCTGGCCTTCCTTGGAGCTGAGATAGGAGATCAGAGAGTAGACTGTGTCGGGATCCGCGACCTTGGCGGGCGCTGCCCAGCCCAGGCCGTTGAACATGGAGACGCGCTCTCCCTCATCGCACTGGCCGTTGCCGTTGGCATCGTGGTAGGGCAGATAGGAGACTGCGTACTGGTTGGAGCCCTGCTCGGCAAGGTCCTTGAAGGTGGGCACATACCAGGAGCCGAACATACCCATGGCCGCCTGGTTGGAGACGAAGAGGGTGTTGTTTCCGACCTCGGCCATGGTGGACTGGTTGGGCATGCAGTCTTTGACCAGACCGGCATACATCTCCATGGCCTTCAGAGTGTTCTCGTCGTCATAGCCGGACTTGTCCTTGGCGTCGTTGATGACATAGCCGCCGTAGCTGTAGATGGCGTTGTAATAGCCTTCCTGATTGGCGTCGGTGTTGCCGACCAGGCCGTACTGAGAGCCGTCCTCCTTGGTCAGCTGGGCGCCGACATCGTGCAGGGTCTCCCAGGTCCAGGTCTCATCCGGATAGGCGATCCCGGCCTCGTCGAACATGTCCTTGTTGTACCAGAGGGCGATCGTATCATAGTCCTTGGGAAGGGCATAGGTGTGACCGTCATGCTGGTAGAGGGCCGTGATCTCAGGGTAATAGTTGGCGAGATCCGTGGACTCGTCGTTGGCGATATAATCGGTCAGATCCAGCAGGATCCCCTGATCCATATATTTCTCGGAATACTGGGAATGCATCCAGAAAACATCGGGCATCTGGCCGCCTGTCGCGCCTGCCTCCAGCAGGGTCCAGTAATTGTCCCAGTCCACGACTTCCACGCTGACGGGGATCCCGCTGGTCTTGGACCAGTCGTCGCAGATCTCCTGGATCCCGGCCTGCTGCTTGGAATCCCAGATATTGACTACGACGGATTTCATGGTGGATGCCTTTGTGTCAGAGCCGGTCTGGTCTGCTGCTTCTGTTTGCTGTGTAGCTGCCTCCTGAGAGCCTGTCGCTGCCGGTGCGCTGCCGGAGGAGCTGCTGCCTCCGCACCCTGCCAGAAGGCTGACCGACATCGCGGCAGCCAAAAGGCCTGCCAATACATTTCGCTTCATAATGAAACTCCTTCCTTTTGCTTTACCTCCCGTTGCATTGGAATCGATTTAAATCAATTCCTCATACCCATTACTTTAGCAGAATTCCTTTTTTTCCGTGTTCCTTTATGTGCCCGCTTTGTGGCGCAATGTGAACGTTTGTAACAGCGCCTGTCAGGCCGGATCCCCTGTCCCGGATCCGGGAGAAAACCCATAAATCAGATGTAGTTTTTTTCCTGTTATGGTATAATAAATACAGACGAAAAAAGGCCCTTCTCACAGAAGACCTGCCGTGTTTAAAAAAATATTCTCTGTTATTTTGAGGAAAAATGGAAAAGAAGACGGATGACTGTAACCGTCAGACATATCCTGCGTCTTCTCAGGTAAGACAGAAAGATATTTTAATCTTTTTGAACCGGACTGCCCGTCACAGCTTCGCTTGTTACAAAAACGGCAATGTTTTGCCTGTTTAATACACCAAAAACAATCTGTCTGGCTCTGAAACAGGAGGTGCATATTATGAAAAAGGAATATGGAAGATGGAAAAAACTGCTGACATGGCTGCTTCTGACTGCCATGCTCGTCCTGCCGCTCGCGGCCGTGAGGCCGCAGAAGGCCTTTGCCTACGACGGAACTCTCTACAAATATACCGTCAAGGTCAAAAAGAACTACCTGGCCCTCAGAAGAGGCAAGGCCTTCAAGGCTGAAAACGAGATCGGCAAGCTCTACACCGGAGACACCGTGATCCACTGCCCCATAGAGGCTGAAAACTCGACCTACTGGTATGTTTATTCCCCCAAACACCACAAGCTCGGCTTTGTCAACTGCAATTATCTGGAGTTCGACGAGGAGTATACCGGGGACATCCATTACACGGCCTATGTGGAGAAGAACTACCTGGCCCTGCGCAAGGCCCCGGCCTACGATGCCTCCAACGAGAAGGGAAGGCTCTACAGCGGCGATGATGTGATCGTACTCCACAAGAGCGACTCCGACTACTGGATCGTCTACTCCGAGGACCTGGAGATGGCCGGCTATACCAACAAGCACTATCTGTACAGGGATTACGACGAGGACGACTACGATGACGAAGACTACGATTATGAGGACGACGAGGACTACTACACCATGAGTGAGACGAATAAGCTCTCCTTCAGAAGCGGAAAGTGACTTCAGGATCTGCTCAGCGCTCAGGATTCCCTGATCCCGGGCCGGGGTCTGTCCCGGCGATTTCCGGCATGAAAAATCAGTCCGCAGGGCGGTAGAGAGAATCTCTGCCGCCCTGTTTCATGCCAGGATCCTGCAGTACGACTGGGGTGTGACAAGGGTCAGGCACTCTGTCAAAGCATTGGGACAGAGTGCCTGACCCCTTGTCCTGCCTGACCCCATTTTCCCCCATGTCACATGTTTCCGGAAGGCTAAGCGATGGAGGCACCAAAAAAGAGAAAGGTCACGCATATTTCCGAAAAGCTAAGCGACAGATGTGCCCAAAAAGAAAAAGGTCACGCATGTACCGGAGAAGGCAGCCGCACGCCGCTCAGCCCGGGTTTTGCGCGAAGAATACAAAGTTTCGCATTGTTGCGCAACACGTCCCGAATTATAAGGTGGGCCTGAACGGAAACACCCATTGAAATTACATGGGCTTTTTTAAAAAAATTTCTTGCCAAAAGCGAGGGAAGTCTATATAATAAGCTAGTCGCCTGCGAGAAGTGGAAGGCGTCTGTTTGGTTTGCTGGAATAGCGCAGTTGGTAGCGCAACTGATTCGTAATCAGTAGGTCGAGGG
>CAMNFJ010000044.1:0-17463 GCA_946536955.1 uncultured Lachnospiraceae bacterium | reverse complement strand
AAACGGAGCTGTCATCCAGCTCCGTTTTTCAGCACTTGTCACCTGGGATGGAAGGTCTCCATCGCGCTCAGCATGGCGCTGACCGCGTCGTTGTCGCCCAGGTCGCAGGTCAGCTCCCAGTCAAAGGTACCGAAGGAGGTCGTCTCCACATATTCCGCCTGGTAGATGGTGCCGGCTCCGTCCGACGAGGTGTACTCGTACTCGATGCCGGTGAATTTTCTCTCTCCCAGTTCAATGGTCCTGACCTCGGGGGCCGTGACGAGCCGGTCTCCCAGGTCCTCCTTGACCTCTTTGCTCTTTCTGGTCAGATAGTCAGCGGGCTTGCTGCCCTCCAGGTCGATCTTGTCCACGACGAAATAGGCGCCCTGCATATCCCCCTTGGGATAGACCGTCGTCGCGGGATCATCGGGAACGACCAGCCATTTCTTCTCCACGTCGAAAATATAATCGCCGGTAAAGGCCTCCTTTTTGGTCTCCTTCTCCGCGCTCTCCCCGCCGGTCAGCTCGGCTATGCCGACTGTGTGGCTGCCGCTGTCCTTCTCCTTTTTGTCCGTATCCTTTTTGTCCTTCTCAGATCCACTTGCGGTCTTTGCGGCCGCCGCGCTGTCTGCCTGGACGCCGTCCACCTTGATGGTCATGGTCCGGATGGCCAGCTTGAGGGCCTCGGAGACGGGGCCTGTGCTGCCCCGCATTCCCGCGGTCTTGTAAAAGACGTAGCGCCCGCTGCGGAATTCTATATAGGAGGCGCACTCGACGGTGTCCCCCGAAGGCAGGCTGTAGGACCAGGTCTGGCCGGTCAGCTCATAATCGTCCACCAGGAGGCTGCTCTTCTCCGGGACATCCACCAGGGTATTTTTGTACTTGCGGAGGATCTCCGCCTCCTCTTCCTCGAGGATCTGCTTCGTATCGAGCATATTCTCCGCGGACCTGCTGCTGACGGTCAGTCCCACCAGGTCCTCCTGGTCCGCGATCGTCATCTCACAGGCGCCCGTGCTCGTGAGCTTTATCTTATTGGCGGAATCATATTTGAAGGAAAAGCCCATGGCCGCGCTGACGCAGTCGCTGTAATCCGCGTACTGCTCCCTGGGGCCGTCAGGCGCAGGCTGGGACTCCTGAGTCCCGGCATCCGCCTTTTCGATGAGGGCTCCCTCCTCAGCGGAGGACTTGTCCTGCTTTTTCTCAGCGGCCTCCTGGCCCGAAACCTTCTGGCTGCTCCCCGCCTCAGCGGTCTTTGCATCAGCTGCCTTGGCAGTCTTTGCTGCCCCGGCCTTGTCCGCCGCCTTGGCGGTCTTTGCAGTTTCGGCTTTGTCAGCCGCCTCGGCGGTCTTTGCAGCTCCGGCCTTGGCATCCGCCGCCTCGGCGGTCTTTGCCGCTCCGGCCTTGGCATCCGCCGCCTCGGCGGTCTTTGCCGCTCCGGCCTTGGCATCCGCCGCCTCGGTGGTCTTTGCTACCCCGGCCTTGGCATCCTGTTTCACGGAGCCCGCGGCTTCTTTCCCGTCAGCCCCCGTCACAGCCGTACCGGACGCGGCGCCTTCCTTCCCGGCCTTGTCAGCCGCTGCCTTCGCGGCGGGATCCGCTGCTGCCGCAGTGGAACCGGCAGCGGACTCAGCCGCCTGCGGGGAGTCCTGTGCAGATGCCGGGGACCCGCTTGTCCCTCCGGAAGCTTCTGTCGATTCGGCGGGCTTTCCGCTCTCCTCACTGCTGTCCGTCTTCGTCCCGCACCCCGTGAACGCGGGGATGATCATCAACGCCAGCAGCAACGCAAAGCTCCGAATTTTCAAACAGTACTTTTCCTTCGCATCCCACTTCTTCATCAAGATTCCCCTCCGCAGTTCCGGGTTCTGTCTTTTCCTCCGGTTCCTCTGCCGCTTTCCCGGCTTCCGGTCCTTCCGCCCGCTCCGCGGCCCCCGGACCTGCCGACTTCATGCGATAGGTATCGATCCGCCGGCGCAGCTCCTCCTCTTCTCTCGAAAATCTGCTTCTCTTCCGGAGCCAGAGGCAGGCCAGGACCACAAGCGCGGCGGCCGGAGCCAGATCCAGAAAGGCTCTGTTGAAGGTATAAAACAACTCTGCCGTTGTGCCCATCATTCATCCTCTTCAGCGGAAAATCTCCGCAGGAGCTCTTTGCGGTATTCTTCTCTTTTTCTGTTCTGTCTGACTTTCCCGAAGACCAGGACGGCGACAGCCGCCGCGCAAAGTCCCCAGGCGATCAAATCACTGACCATCTCTGCCTCCAGCCACAGTCTCTGCCTGCAGATCCTGCAGGATGTCCGCCTCCATCGCCTCTCTCCGGGCTCCTGCCGCCTCCAGCCGGAGGGCGAACAGCTTCTTTTCGGACCGGTCCACATAAAAAGTATAACCCAGAGAAGCGAGAAGCACCAGTCCCATCATGCCCACGTGCCGGCCTCCCGCAGGAGCCGGTCCTCTGTCAAAAGCCGCCAGAGGGACCTGATCCTCCTCGATCGTGATCTGATCGTCGATCGAGAGCTTCTCCACGACTTCTATGCTCAGCCCCCCTTCTTCTCCCTCCGGGGCCTTCTCCGCCGCCGGAGCGGAACACGGCTGAAAAAAGAAGGCGGTCATGACCGCAAGCGTCCCGCACAAAAGGATCCGGACTATTTTTTCACTAATTCTTCTCATACTTTTCTCCCTGTCGAGCGCTTTTTGCAAACTTCGGGTTTGAATAAAAAGCTATCGAGCTTTTTATTCAAACTGCTTCCACGCCGAAGCGCCCTTTGCTTCGGCCCCGAGGAGAAATCATGGAGATGATTTCTCCGATGGGATCAGCGAAGTTTGCGCTTTTTGCAAACTTCGGGTTTGAATAAAACGCTATCAAGCTTTTTATTCAAACTGCTTCCACGCCGAAGCGCCCTTTGCTTCGGCCCCGAGGAGAAATCATGGAGATGATTTCTCCGATGGGATCAGCGAAGTTTGCGCTTTTTGCAAACTTCGGGTTTGAATAAAACGCTATCAAGCTTTTTATTCAAACTGCTTCCTTTTCAGCCGCAGGTGAAGGATATTTCCGACATGATCCGGGATATAGACATCCATATCCTCCTTCGGATAGGGGAAAACGATCATCTGCTTGACGTCGTCCGTATGCTCCGGGAGAACCTTCTCCCCCGTTGCGGTGATTCCGTATACCCGGCCCAGATGCAGGCCGCTGTCCGGTTCATTGACATAGAGAAAGACCCGGCCGTCGGAGATCTCGCTGGATATGAGCTCGGGAGCCCTGTTGTCGACATCGGAGACCTCGACCCTTCTGGTCCGTCTCTGCAGGTTCAGGCTCGTCACCTGGATCTCCATGGTCCCGTTGCGGGTCGGCTCGACCGTAAAGGTCTTTTCCCCCGCCTCATATACGGGCAGGGCCTGTCCATGCACGGAGGCGGTCACCCGGGATATGGGGAGGAGCGATTCCGCGTCGATCACATAGATTGGGAGCCTGCGCTCCCCGGGCGCCTGGGCCTCCACCTTAAAATCCGGGGCGATAAAGAGAATGGGCAGGAGGAAAAACAGCACCAGCAGAGCTATGATCATTCCCCGCTGCAGGCCGAACCGCTCCCTGCGATAGACCGCATAGGCCGACAGTGCCTCTACCGGCACACTGTTGGGCTTCTGACCGCAGGCCCGGAAGACCTCTTCCAAAATGGCCGCCGCCTCATCCATATCGAGTGACGGCCTCCCTCTTCTTTCCTTCTTCATTGCTGTCCTTTTATCCGGTGAAACCTCGCGCTGCTGAATTCACGAGAATGCGCCGGCTGTTTTTCAACTTCCACTGCTTCAAAAAAGCATTTTCTGCAGGTGTCTTTTCCCGAACCGCAGAAAGTGCCGGACCTCTCTTCCGTTCAAATTCATGAGGTTGGCGATCTCCTCCGTCCCCATCCGGCGGAGATATTTCATCAGGATCACCTGGGATTCGATCAGGGGCAGGTCCAGCACCTGCCTGACCGTATATTTTTTCCTGTCGACCTCGATCTCTTCGACCCCGGAATATTCCAGGATCCCTCCCGGCCGCGGGCTTTGTCCGTCCCCCGCGTCCTCCCCGCTCTGCCTGTGGGCAATCTCAAAGCAGACCCGGAACATGATCTGGTTGAGCCAGGCGATAAAAAGGTCCGGGCTCTGCAGTCTGCCGATCCCCTTCAGGGCACGTGTGTAGGCCTCCTTCAGGGCCTCTTTGGCCTGGTCCGGATCCCCCAGGTCCTCACAGGCCCGGGCGTACTGGGTCCGGAAGGTCGCGGCATAAAGCTCAGCGAAGGCGTTGCTGCTGCCCCCCTGAGCTCTGGTCACCAGGTCATTCAGATAAGTACTATCCAGAATCTCCAAATCAATATCTCCTGTCCGGACGCGCGGCCCGGTCCCGCATCAGGCCTCGACCGGCCTGTAGAGCCTCCGGTATTCATCCTTTTCCGCCCGCCTGTCGGACAGGGCCACCAGGTCCACCAGACTCTTGACACTGCTGTCCTCGTCAAAGGCGACGCCGACCGCGTAGACCAGCTCCATCCTGCCCTCGGTCTGGCGCTGGCCCGAAAGCTGCTCGACCTCCAGCAGGAAGTCGGAAATGATCTCATGGCTGCAGCTGCGGAAAATGGCCAGAAACTTGTTGCCCCCGTTGCGTCCGATAAAGCAGTTGGAGGCCCCCTCCGGCGCGCCCTTGATCCTGGCTGCCTCCGTGAGGATCTCCGAAAAATCCCGGATGGCCTCATCTCCGCCCTCATGCCCGTACTTCTGATTGATCTCGACGAGATTGATCAGGTCCAGCGTGATGCAGCCCATATTGGCCGGCATCTTTTTGTGGAGATAGCGGCTGATATAGGCGTCACAGCTGTAGCGGTTGGCCACGCCCGTCAGGGTATCCGAATAGATAGCCTGGTCGAGGGCCAGATTTTCATGCTTGAGATCCGTAAATGAACCGAAATCCAGGAACATGAAAACAAAGGAGATGCCCATCATAAACCACAGGATCCCGCACAAAAGCCGGACATCCTGGTCCGAGGCAATGTTCTGATAAAGCGCGTCATTTCTGAAAATCGTAAAGAGAGCGGCCGCTGTCAGCACACAGTAGATCAGCAGCTGCACTGTCTTGATCCATTCAAATCTCTTCATATTTACCTCTCACGTCGCAGCGCCTTGTGCAGGGCCCTTGTCTCCGCAGAGATCCGCCTGGTCCGCTCCTGCAGGAATCCGCCAGATCTAGATCTGCCTCTGCAGAGAATCCGCCCGACCAGCTCCTGCATGTCCCCCATGTCTCCGGGGCCTCAGGGCTCCTGCCGGCCTGTCGTCCCGTCCCCGACGGGCCCGATTCCTGCAGGGCCGATCCTCAGCAGGATCTTTCCCTTGATCTGCCGCAGATTCACTTCTCCGAAGGTCCTGGAATCCAGGGACGCCATGCGGTTGTCTCCCAGCACAAATACGTTTCCTCTCCTGACCTTGTAGGGGTAGATAACTCCCCCGGCTTCCTCCAGTGTCTGTCCATGGCTCATGCTGTCCTTCAGCTCTCCGCCGTTTACATACACCTTCCCGTCCCGCAGGTCCACGATGTCTCCTCCGACGGCCGCGACCCGCTTCACATAATAGTCCCCGGAGGGCACCCGGATCGAGACGACGTCTCCCTGCCTGTAGCTTTTTTCCAGCCGGTAGTAGACGACCAGATCGCCTCCCGACAGCTGCGGCTCCATCGAGTCGCCGCTGACTGCGGACAATCCGATCACAAATCTGAACACCACGAACAAAACCGCGATCAGCATAATGAAATGCATGGAATCATGCAGCCATTCCAGCTTATATGCATTATACTTTTCAAGTATTCTGTCTTCTTGCATCATATCTTTCGTGCGCATCGGAACACCTTCCGGTGCAGACTTCAGCCTGCTCTTAAATCATACCACATGCTCCCGCATGAAAAGCGTCATATTCAGACAATATTGTGCGAAAGCCGTTGGATTCAGATTGTTTTCTTCTGCCCGCCGCTGCCGGATCAGTCCTGCGCCGGGGCAGCCGGGGCAGGACCGCAGTGCCCGTATTCCCGGGCCAGGCTGTGGACCTCATAGCGCTCGTCACCCGTCACCTCCTCCCGGATCCGGAGGCAGTCGGGGATCTCGACGGTCTGCGTCTCGCTCTCAAGGGAGACCTCCAGCAGAGCCCGGTCCTCCCAGAAGGGATAGAGATCCACCGCGAGCCCCTCCCCCTTCCAGGCCAGGTAGAAGCGCTTTTTCCGGATCTCTCCGGTTCCGGGATCCGCGCTCTTGCAATAATCATCGTATTCACGCCCGGAGAGCCTTCTCTCCGATTTCAGATATCTCTTTCCTCCGGAGATCTCCTTTCTGGTCAGGTAGAAGGTATCCTGCCCGCCTGTGGTCTGCCGGCGTACCCGGACCTCTTCATTCTCCGGGGCCCGCAGATAGACCTGGCTGATATCACACTCGGTCACCGTGCTGTCCGCCAGCTTTTTCAGGGCCTCCGGATCCGGATAGTCGATCAGGAACCTGCGCCGGATCTCCGGCGGCTGCTGCTCTCCCAGACAGGCGGCGATCTCCGCGATCAAATGCCGCATCTTCTCCTCGAACCCGCCCAGGTTTTCGATCACATAATGCCGCGGATGCTCCGCCCAGACCTCCAGCAGGCAGTCATCAAGGGCCCGGGCCTGCTCAGGTGTCTCGCTGCGCACGGCATTATTGGCATTGCCGTAAAAGGCGAGGGCGTTTTTGGCCGCCGTCTCCAGGTGAAAGATCCCGTCGTAGCTGTCCAGCAGCTCCTCCCTGCCGGTCCCCAGATCCCGCACGACCTGGTCAAACTCCCCTTCCGTCATATAGGCCCGGTTATCCATAAATCCCCGGTCGCAGACGATCAGGACCTTGTGCAGGATACGGTCCGCACCGGCAATATCCTCCGCCGCTCTCTCAAACACCTTCTCCTTCTCGAACTGCAGCTTCATCTGAAACTGCTGATAGGCCATGGGAGTGGAGCAGCGGCCGGGCGTGATCCCCGCCGTCATCATTTCCGTGGCGGGCTCCGAGAGGAAGAGGACCGTATAGCCCATCTTCTCGAAGGTGGTCTGGATCCAGGTCATCCCGGTCGTCTTGCCCGCGCAGGGCCCTCCCGTGATCACGATCTTGCGGTATGCCCTTCCGTTTTTTCCCCTTCTCTCTGCCATATCCTGTCCTCCGGCTCCATCAAGCAGCCCATCACCCATTGTTTCTCTTCCCCGCGGCCCGGAAGGCCCGGGATTTTAAAGAAGGGGTGCCGAGCTTTCCCGGCGCCCCTTTTCATACTTCCCTATTGCCAGACGCGCCTGAGCGAGCCAGCGCGCAGACAATCACCTAGCGGTGATAACACCTGGCGGTGATAACACCTGTCAGTGCTGTCACCTTGTCCGTCCTGTCCGTGTCCCGAAGGGGACGTGGTCAGACAGCGGCCGCTCATGGACGCGCGAAGCGCCCCCGGTCTCAGCCTGTCTGTTCAAAATCAATTGCTCCCGGCGGCCGGTCACTCTCCGAAAAGGGGAGTGGAAAAATATCTCTCTGCCGTGTCGGGAAGGACCGTCACCACGGTCTTGCCCTCTCCCAGCTTAGCGGCCAGCTTCAGGGCCGCTGCCACATTGGTTCCGGAGGAGATTCCGACCATGAGTCCCTCCTCCCTTGCCAGCCTCTTGGAGGTCTCGATGGCCTCGCTGTCGGTCGTGACACAGATCTCGTCATAGATATCGCGGTTGAGGATATCCGGGATAATGCCGTCGCCGATTCCCATCTGCATGTGGGTCCCGATGGTTCCGCCGGCCAGGATCGCGGCGTTTTCGGGCTCCACCGCCCAGATCTCGATGTCCGGATTGTGGTCCTTGAGGACCTCGCCGATCCCGGTCAGGGTCCCGCCCGTCCCGATCCCGCTGCAGAAGCCGTGGATGGGGCCGTTCACCTGCTCCAGGATCTCCTGGGCTGTGAAGTTTTTCTGGGCCATGGTATTGTTGGGATTGGAAAACTGCTGGGGCACAAAAACCTTGGGATTCTTTTTCTGCATGCGCAGGGCCGTCTGCAGACATTCATCGATGCAGGCGCCGATATCACCGGCATCGTGGATCAGGCGGACCTCCGCCCCGTAGTGGCGAACCAGCTTGGCCCTCTCCTCACTGACCGAATCAGGCATGATGATGATCGTCCTGTAGCCCCTGACCGCGCCGACCAGGGCCAGTCCGATCCCCTGGTTGCCGCTCGTGGGCTCCACGATGATCGAATCCGGGCCGATCACCCCTGCTTTTTCAGCCTGCTCGATCATATTGAGAGCTGTCCTCGTCTTGATGGACCCGCCGACATTGAGTCCCTCGACCTTGACGAGGACCCGGGCGCTCCCCGGCGCAGGCATGCGCTGCAATTCCACCATGGGAGTATGTCCAACCGCTTCCAGAATATTCCTGTAGATCACGTTCTGTATTCCTTTCTGTCTTTTCCGGCCCCGGAGGCCGTTTTATTTTTAATCTCGCTGTCACAGAATACCATTGTAAGCCCTTTATTGCAAGACGAAGGGACGCGGAACGGTTGATTAGAATACACAAATCCATTATAATAATTCTGGCCAAACGCTTCCGGCAAGGCAGGTTTCCGTTTCTGTTTCCTTTGTTACTGCCGCTGCCGGGATCCCGAGGCCGCCGGCCCCACCCCATTTCTAATCTCCTGCCGCCGCGCGAAGCTGAGCGGCATCTTCCTTTTAAATACGGGTTCAGCCGGCCGTGTTTTCAGTGCTGTGCCAAAGACGTATATCTATTATTTTAAGGAGGACATTCCACATGATTTCCTGGAAAAATCTGGACACGCTCGCTGTATATGAAAAATTCCTCGGACTCAAGGGCCGCGTCAATCTCGTCGAGGCCATGTCCGGTGAGGAAGGCGCCAGCCGTGTCGCAAAGTATAGCGTACCCATGGCCTGCGGGCTCAAATACAACTTTGCCGCCAAGACCATCGACGACGAGTCCCTCGCCGTTCTGGCCGAGCTGGCAAAGGAAGCACAGCTGACAGAAAAATACGCGGAACTCTACAACGGCGCCGTGATCAACACCGGTGAGAAGCGCCTGGTCCTTCACCAGCTCTGCCGCGGACAGCTGGGCGGCGATGTCATCGCCGACGGTGTCAACAAACGCGATTTCTATGTATCCCAGCAGAAAAAGGCCGCTGAATTCGCCAACAAGGTCCATGCGGGCGAGATCACCAATGCCGCCGGCGAGAAGTTCACGACCGCAGTCCAGATCGGCATCGGCGGAAGCGACCTGGGCCCCCGCGCCCTCTATATCGCCCTCGAGAACTGGGCAAAACAGAATGACACCCTCAAGATGGAGGCCCGCTTCATCAGCAACGTCGACCCCGACGATGCCGCGGCCGTCCTCAAGTCCGTCGACATTCCCCACACCCTCTTCATCGTCGTGTCCAAGTCCGGAACGACCCTGGAGACCCTGACCAACGAGTCCTTCGTCCGCAACGCCCTCATGGACGCCGGCGTGGATCCCTCCAGGCACATGCTGGCCGTCACCAGCGAGACCTCCCCTCTGGCCTCGAGCCCGGATTATCTGGAAGCCTTCTTCATGGATGACTACATCGGCGGACGCTACTCCTCTTCCTCCTGTGTAGGCGCCGTGATCCTCTCCCTGGCCTTCGGCCCCGAGGTCTTTGACCGCATCATGAAGGGCGCCCACGAGGCAGACAAGCTGGCCATGAACCCCGACATCCTGCAGAACGCAGCCCTGCTCGACGCCCTGATCGGCGCCTACGAGCGCACCGTCGAGGGATGGCTGTGCACGGCAGTCCTGCCCTATTCCCAGGCCCTGAGCCGCTTCCCGGCCCACCTGCAGCAGCTCGACATGGAGTCCAACGGCAAGTCCGTCAACCGCTACGGCGAGCCCGTCGACTACGTGACCGGCCCCGTCATCTTCGGCGAGCCCGGCACCAACGGCCAGCACTCCTTCTACCAGCTCCTGCACCAGGGCACCAACATCATCCCCATGCAGTTCGTCGGCTTCAAGGACAGCCAGATCGGCATGGACGTCGATATCCAGGGCAGCACCAGCCAGAAAAAGCTCTGCGCCAACGTCGTCGCCCAGATCATGGCCTTCGCCTGCGGCAAAGAGGATGAGAACCCCAACAAGGCATTCGCCGGCGGCCGCCCCTCCAGCATCATCATCGGCGACCAGCTCAATCCCGAATCCCTCGGCTCCCTCCTGGCCCACTTCGAAAACAAGGTCATGTACCAGGGCTTCATCTGGAACGTCAACAGCTTCGACCAGGAAGGCGTCCAGCTCGGCAAACTCCTGGCCAAGCGCGTCCTGGCCCACGAGACCGACGGCGCCCTCAAGGCCTACGCCGACCTCTTTGAGATCTGAGTCACCGGCACTTTGCTGAAGAATAAATAAGGCAAATAAACAAGACCCCTGCAGAACTTCCGCAAAGGAAACCCTGCAGGGGTCTTTTTCTGTCACCACATAACGATCCGCAAAAACAGGACTTTCCGAAAAAATGCCTGTCCGCAAAATTTATTTCACTAATGCCGAAATCTCACGGAATCTCGGATGGCGCGAGTCGACCGTCAGCTCAAAGAGGACCGACTCGGCCGTCGTCACCAGGATCCCCTCCTGAATGGCCCGCTGGATCGCAGTCTTTTTATCAGACTTTTTGCGGGAGGCGACCGCATCCGTCACCAGGATCGGCTGAAAGCCCAGCTCCTTGAGGCCGATGCAGGTCTGCAGCACACAGACATGGGCCTCGGTCCCGCAGACCAGGACATTTTTCCGGGCATTTTCCTGGAGCGCAGCCAGGATCGCCCCGTCCTGGGCACAGCTGAAGGTCCTCTTGTCAAAATACTCCCTGGTGCCGGCAGCCTCATAGACCTCCGGGATGCTGTCCCCCAGCCCCTTCGTATACTGCTGGGTGATCAGCATGGGGATCTCCAGGATCTTCAGGCCCCGGATCAGCATCAGGGCCCGGTTCTCACATTCCTTGCGGCCGCCCATGGCAGGCATCAGCCGCTCCTGCATATCGATGATCATACACTGGGTTTCTTCGGGTAAAATTCTCATGGGGGCTCCTTTATTTTTTAGCTTTTCTAGCTTCTCTGGCCCCGATCAGGCTCTCGAGGGTCTCGTAGAGGTTGTCGGGCTCGACCGGCTTGGACAGGTGGGCATTGAGGCCTGCCTGGAGGCTGCGCTGGACATCCTCGTCGAAGGCGTTGGCCGTGAGGGCGATGATGGGGATCTCCGTGGCGTCCTCATGGTCCTTCAGGCCGCGGATGATCCCTGTGGCGGTCAGGCCGTCCATTTCGGGCATGCGCATATCCATGAGGATGGCGTCATAGGTGCCCGCCGGCTGCGAGGTGAACATGTCGACGGCCGCCCTGCCGTTCTCCGCGTGGTCGACGGTCACGCCCTTCGTGTTCAGCAGCATGATGATGATCTCCGCATTGATCTGGACATCCTCCGCCAGCAGGATCCGGCGGCCGTTCAGGTCCGCCTTCGCATCCCCCTCATGCACAGAAGCATTTCTGCGCCTGAGGGCCTTTTTGAATTCCTCGATCACCGTTTCGGCAAAGAGAGGCTTGGAGACAAAGCTGTCCACGCCGGCCTCTGTGGCCTCCTCCAGCACGTCCTCCCACCGGTAGGCGGTGAGGAAGATGATCGCGGAATCCTCGCCGGCGATCCTGCGGATCTGCCGGGTCGTCTCGATCCCGTCCATCTCCGGCATCTTCCAGTCGACCAGGATCAGGTTGTAGGGCTCGCGCCGGGCGTGGCGCAGGCGGACCATCTCGACCGCCTCCTCCCCGGAGCCCGCCGTCTCGGAGGCGATGCCGACCTTTTCCAGGACCAGTCTGGCATGCTCGCAGGCGACCGGGTCATCATCGATGACCAGGACGCTCAGCTCGTGGGGGCTCAGCTCCTCTTCATCCGCCCCGGAGACGGGGTTTTCCACATCCATCAGGGTGACCGTGACGGTAAAGGTCGTCCCGACGCCCTTTTCACTCTCGACCTCGATCTGGCCGTTCATGAGCTCCACGATATTTTTCGTGATCGCCATGCCCAGGCCGGTGCTGCCGTACTTGTTGGTGGTGGAGGAATCCTCCTGGCTGAAGGTATCAAAGATCCTGGGCAGGAAGTCCTTGTCCATACCGATGCCGGTATCCTTTATCTTAAAGCAAAGGGTGGATTTTCCCTCATAATGGGCGGTCCGCTCCACGATCAGGTCCACATGGCCGCCGGGCTCGGTGAACTTGACGGCGTTGCTGAGGATGTTGATGATGACCTGGCGGAGCTTCATGTCATCGCCGATATACTGGTTATCCACTTGCCCGATGATCCTGCACTGGTAGTCCAGGCCCTTGTCGTGGCACTGGCCGCTGACCATGGTGTTGACACTCTCCAGGAGTCTCGAGAAGGAAAATTCCTCATTTCGGATGGTCATGCGCCCGGACTCGATCCGGCTCATATCCAGGATATCATTGATGATATTGAGCAGGTGCTGGGCGGACCCGCTGATCTTTTCCAGGTACTCGCGGGTGTTTTCCGAGAGCCCGGGATCACTGAGGGCTATGTTGTCCAGGCCGATGATCGCGTTCATGGGAGTCCGGATCTCATGGCTCATATTGGACAGGAAGGCGGTCTTGGCCCGGTTGGCCTCCTCCGCGGCGGCGAGCGCGTCGCTGAGGGCCTGATTTTTGGCCAGAGAGTCCCTCATCTCCTGATCGATATCCGTAAAGCCCACGCCGATCGCGTGGACCTGGTCATCCGACCGGTCTTCCGCGTGCCGGACACTGGCCATGCGGAGCATCTCGTAGATCTCCCTGCCGCCCCGGATCGTCAGATAACGGTGGACCAGCAGATTCTCCTCCGCCAGCCTGCGCCGGACATTATCCGGATCGATGAAGGCCAGGAAGTCCTCCCTCCAGCCCTCTGCCACAAATTTTTCAGCATAGGACCGGAAGGCCTCGCTGAAGCGGAAGGGCTCGCCCTCCTTGAGTGCACCCTCATTGCGATGATCAGCCCGGTAGCAGATGCCCTCATCCGTATCCAGGTCGACATAATAGACACTGCGGTAGTCTGAGGCCATGGCCGTGATCATGCGGTCCTGCTGGACCCGCTGCTTCTCCTTTTCCAGCAGCTCCTCCTGCAGGGCGATCCTCCGCTCCAGCTCCTCCTGCTTGACGCGGTTCTCCGCCTCGGAGGTCTCTTTTTCCAGCCGCAGCCGGGCAGACCGCCGGTTCTGGACGATCACGATGGCAAACATGGCCAGCATGACAGCTGCCGTCAGGATCGACTGCAGCAGACTCCGGACCACGATGCCCCGGAAGATCGTGCTGATATGGTCCTGGATGACACTTTCCCGGATCAGATAGGTCAGCAGCCAGTCCGTGCCCCCGATCGGCACATAATAGAGATTTTCCTTGATCCCGTTATAGGTAAAGGTTATGACACCCCTGTGCCCGTCGTTAAAATCCCCCTTCAGGTGGTCCAGGCTGAAGCCCTCTTCAAAGGTCGCATTTCCCATCGCGTCCAGGAGATTGTCCTCCCTGGCCAGACCTCCCAGGACCATATCGGTCAGCGCCACACCGTCCCTCGTATAGATATTGCAGAAGGTGGACCCGTTGTCCGCGGACCTGAGGGAGATCCCCTCCAGCAGCTGCTTCATGTCGATCTCCATAAAGCAGATCTGCATCCTCTTCCCCTCGAAGGAGAAACCCTCGAGAGGCACGGCGATGACCACCTTCTTCTCCTTGCTCTGCAAATCCTTGATATAGATCCCCGGCGCTGAAAGTCCCTTATAATCAAAAGGATACTCAGCGATATTGGACTGCCGTCCGGACGATGTGTAGATCAGGCCGTCCTCATTCACCAGGGCGAATTTATCCAGATTGTACAGCCTCCTGATCCTGCCCTGAAAAACCTGCAGATCCTCCGCTGTCTCCGGCCTTTCCTCCTCCAGAAGCCCGATTGCCGTATAGAGATTGGTAATATTCCCCGAGAGAGCCCTGGCAACGACCTCTTCCCGCCGGCCCGCAAGCTCTTCAAGATAGAACATACTGACAGAATGAACCGCCTCCTCCGTCGCCCTTCCGGCGCTCTGTCCTGTCCAGATCGTCCCGAAAAACAGGATCAGGACAACAAGGAAAATACCCACCGCTATGAACTTACCGGAATCGCTTTTCTTCCTCATCTCTCAAACTCCCGCAGGGGCCATTTTGAAAACCGGTCCCCTCCTATCATTTTCTTTCACAAAAAAGATTATACCTTATCCGGACTCTATTTTACAGCCCCCGCGGGTCAGGTCAGCCCGGGAAAATCCGGAAGATCCGGGGAACACCTGGCCATGGAAAGCTCAGCCCAGGAAAATCTCGATCCCGATCGCGATCAAAATACAGCCCCCCAGAACAGAAGCCTTCCAGGACAGCGCGGTCCCGGCCTTCTTCCCGATCGCCAGTCCCCCGAGACAGAGCACAAAAGTGACCGCGGCTATAATGACCGCTGCCGCATTGGCCGTCCCGAACCCGTACTTCTCAATCGTAAAGCCCACGGACAAAGCATCGATGGACGTAGCGACCCCCTGCATCAACAACTCCCCGCCGGACAGACGGGTCCGCTCCACCTTCTCCGGATCCTTCTCCCCGCGCTCCCGGATCCCCTCCAGCAGCATCTTCCCGCCGATATAGAGCAGCAGCACCAGCGCCACCCAGGGGATCAGCCCCTCCAGCACGGAAAAAACATCCATGATAAAACGCACACAAATCCAGCCGATCACAGGCATACTATACTGAAAAAACGCGTAGACACCCGCGATCCCGCACATCCTCGCCCGCCTCATCCCCGGCTCCCGCAGACCATTGGCCAGCGAGACCGAAAAGGCGTCCATGGCCAGACCGACCCCCAGAGCCACACTGTTTATGATAAAACGACTGTCCATAATTTCCTTTCTATTAAAAGATACCAGACAGGCCGGAATGCGCCCGGGAACGGGAGTAAGTCACCATTGACTCTCCATTTGCCTTCCCATTGACTCCCGTCCCCCGGCTCACAGCAGCCTCCCCCGCTTCACCCCTCCTCCAGGATCTCCAGCCTGCCCTCATTGCGCAGACTCACCTGGTCGTGCAGGGCCAGATAATTCCAGAAAGACATGCGGTCATTGTCGCTGAGCTTTTTGACCGGAATCTCCCCGCCCAGCTCCTCCGGCCTGATTCCCAGAAAAACCTCGGGATTTTTATAGGCATACCCCGTGATCCCCAGCGTATAGGTCCCGTCCGGGTCAATCGGCCCTCCGCGCAGCTCCATTTTCCGGATGATCTTCTCCTCCCGCGTGATCTGCGCCCGCAGATTTTCCGAGAAAAAGAGATAAATGGCAGTCCCCTCCCAGGCATCCTTGCGCAGCGTATGCCGGATGACCGCCTCCAGCCTCCGGCCGCTGACCGTCAGCTGATAGACCTCATTTTCATAAGGAAAGGCGATGATAAAATCCTTCCTGGTCACCACAGGCCCCATCCTCTTGGCCCGGATCACATTGGAGGATAACAGGAAGACATCCGTATCGAAGGTATTCTGATACAGGTCTGCGAAAAGATCCAGCAGCTGGGTCTCCCGGTGAAAGCCCGGATGAGTATACTCACGGTCAAAGGTGACCAGGACCTGATCATATTTCTTGTCCACCTCCGTCTGAAAACGATCCGTATAAAAATCGATCAGAGGATCCCGCTCGCTGGTCCGCTCATTGACCGGGAGCAGATTCCACTCCCAGCGGTCCAGCTTCTTTTCATCCGGATCATAATAGAGATCAAACCGCCCGACCTGACCGCTGCCGCAGCCGGCCTGGACCATGGGAATCCCGTTGACCACAAGCGGCTCCTCCATAAAACTGTGGGAATGCCCCCCGATGATCAGGTCCACACCCCACTCCGGCCTGATCAGACCCGCCAGCTTCTTGTCCTCCTCGATCCCGATATGCGTCAGCAGGATCGTGATATCCGCCCGGCCAATACTTTCCCTGGCCAGAAGCTGACCGATCTCCTTCATGGGATCCCGGATACTCACCGCCCCGTCGACCTGCTCCTCCTGTTGGAGCTTCTCCCCGATACTGTCCGTCAGAAGACCGATGAACCGCACCCGGACCCCCTGCCGGACAATATCCACATAAGGCAGAAAGACCCGCCTGTTCAATTCACGAATATAAATATTGGAACATACCACAGGAAAATCCGCGCACTTTTCCAGAAAAAGCAGATGGGCCAGCCCGTAATCCACCTCATGATTTCCCAGACAGAAAACATCCGGCTCCAAAGCATTGGTCATCCGGATCGTGGACAGCCCCCTGTACTCCTGATCGATGATCGAACCCATAAACATATCGCCGGCGACCGCATAAATGACATTGCGCTCCTCCTGCCGGATCCTCCGCAGCTTCCCCGACAACAGAGACAGACCGCCCGTAAAGACCTGATCCTTCTCGGCCCCGAAAAAATCCCCATGTATATCATTGGAATGCAGGACCACCAGATGCACCGGCTTCCTCCTGCGCGACTTTACTTCACTCATATTTCTTACTGTTTCCTTTCGAGTCCCCGACGAGTCACCGGGGAGTCACCGGGGACGGTTCTACTGACTCATTCCCGCAACGAGTCACCGGGAACGGTTCTGCTGACTCATTCCCGCAGTCAGCCAGGTCAGATGAGTCACCGAGTCAGCGGGGACGGTTCTACTGACTCATTCCCGCAGTCAGCCAGGTCAGATGAGCCACCGGGGACGGTTCTGCCGACTCATTTCTAAGTGAGTCTCCGGGACGAGTCATCAGTATGTGGGTCTCCGGAACGGGCCTCCCGCCCCCTTCACCTTCTCAAATACTTCGAGGAGACCGGGAATTCAAAATAAGTATCCGGATACGGCTCGCCCTTTAGAGTAAAATGCCACCACTCATAGTCAAAAGGCTCAAACCCCGCACTGATCATGGCCGCCTGCAGAGTCATCCGGTTCTCATACTGCTCCTCACTGATCCCCCTGTAATCAGGATGGGAAAGCGGGCCGAAGTAATCAAAGGGCCCTCCCATGTCCACTTCCTTCCCGGTCCTCATATCCAGCAGAGTCAGATCCACCGTACTCCCCCGGCTGTGACTGGACAGTTTGGCAATATACCCCTTCTCAAAGAGCTCCTGCTTTTCCAGATCCGGATAAAAATAAGGCTTCATGCGGATATCCGTATCCTCGATCCCCCACATGACAAAATGCCTGACCGCGCAGGCCGGCCGATAGGCATCAAAGATCTTGAGCCGATAGCCCATCACATTCAGCCTGCTGCCCGCCTCCTCCAGCGCCCTCGCGGCCTCCCTCGTCAGGATCGCGCAGGGCTCCTCATAACCGACGATCCTGTCCCCTATAAAATTATAAGTCGAATAATAACGGATTTCCTGAATGACCCCGGGGACCAGATCCGCGACCTGCACAAAATCAGAAGAATCCATCGTAAG
>CAMNFJ010000043.1:0-18327 GCA_946536955.1 uncultured Lachnospiraceae bacterium | reverse complement strand
ATTTCAGCGGGCAGCTTCCCTGTTTTTTCCACAGGAGAAGTGCCCGTGTTTTTTGTCACCGGATGGAGAAGCGGATCTCCGAGGCGGTCCTGATTTTTTCCACAGGGATGGTGACGCGGCACATTTCGCCGGGGGTGAGGGCGATGGCCTTCTGGCGGTGGATCTCATCGCTTCCGGAGGAGGCGGTGATGACGGCGTCGCGGCAGCGGTTCCGGGGCCGGAAGAGGAAGCTGATCTCTTTTTTGTCCGTGTCGCGGCGGACGAACTGGGGGACGATGCCGCCGACCCCGTCTCCGGAGATGGCGGGGATGGTGTCCGGCAGCTTTTCGGGAGCGGGGGCAGCGCTGTCAGAGTCCTTCATCTGGTCCGCGGCGTTTTTTCCGGCGCTGTCGGAGGCAACCGTCTGATCCGCGGCGTTTGTCCGGGCGCCGTTTCCGGCATTCAGCCAGTCCGCGGCATTTGTCCGGGCGTCGTTTCCGGCATTCAGCCAGTCCGCGGCATTTTTTCCGGCCTCTTCGGCTTCTTCACTGACGAAGTCGACCAGGTCGTGGACGTGGAGGACGTTGCCGCAGGAGAAGATGCCGGGGATGGAGGTCTCGAGGGTCTCGGAGACCTCGGCTCCCTTTGTGGCGGGACTCAGGGTGATGCCCGCCTGCTCGGTGAGCTCGTTTTCAGGGATGAGGCCGGCCGAGATGAGGAGGGTGTCGCAGGGGATCTCGAATTCCGTGCCGGGGATGAGGCGGCGGTTCTGGTCGACTTTGGCGACCAGGACAGAGGAGACGCGCTCCTTGCCGCGGACCTCGGCGATCACGGAGTTGTAGTAGACGGGGATGTCAAAGTCCTCGATGCATTGCTTCATATTGCGGGGGAGGCCGCCGGAGTAGGGCATGATCTCCACGACGGCTGCGACTTCGCAGCCCTCCAGGATGAACTGGCGGGCCATGATCAGGCCGATGTCGCCGGAGCCCACGATCACGATCCTGCGGCCGGGCAGGTAGCCCTCGAGGTTGAGCCAGCGCTGGGCGGTGCCGGCTGTCATAATGCCGGCGCCCCGGGCGCCGGGGATCAGGAGGGCGTTGCGGCTGCGCTCGCGGCAGCCCATGGCCAGGATGATGCTTCTGGCCCGGATCTCCAGAAGGCCCTCATCGGGGCTGACGGCGGTGATGGTCTTGTCCGGTCCGAGATTGATCACAAAGGTGTTGAGCAGGCAGGGGATCTGCATTTCCCTGACCATATCTTCATATTTTGCGGCGAATTCCACGCCGGTCAGGTCCTCGCCGAAGCGGTGGAGGCCGAAGCCGTTGTGGATGCATTGCTGGAGGACGCCTCCGAGGGAGCTGTTGCGTTCCAGGATCAGGATATTCTGAATGCCCTTTTTGCGGGCGCTGACTGCCGCGGCCATGCCTGCGGCGCCTCCGCCGATGATGGCGAGATCGACTTCTTTCATTTATTTATATACTCCATATTGGGGCTGGTCATTTGCTGAGCGGGATGTTTTCACAGGTTTTCCATGGGCCGGGCGGCGGGTCCGGAGTGTGCGGCGCACACTTTTTCCGGGCGCAGGCCGACCGCGGCAGGGCTGGGCCTGTTTTCAGGTGCCTGCCCTCACGGCAGGGCTGGGCCTGTTTTCAGGTGCCTGCCCTCACGGCAGGCGGGTCAGGCAGTGCGCGGAATCACTTTCGTGTGACACAGTGCCTGTCCCTCTGTCACACCCCTCTGTCACACCGGGCTGAGGGCTTCGCTGCAGGCGCGGCCGGCCAGGATGCGGGAATCGCCTCCGCACTGGGTGACCTCCAGGGGGCTGATGCCCAGTTCTTCGCAGAGGATCTGGGCCACGCGGGGGCTGCAGAAGCCGCCCTGGCAGCGGCCCATGCCGGCGCGGGTCCGGAGCTTGACTTCGGAGATGGAGCGGGCGCCCAGGGGGCGGCGGATCGCATCCCGGATCTCGGCCTCCGTGACCATTTCACAGCGGCAGACGATCTTTGCGTAGTCGGGGTTTTCCGCAATCGCGGCCCGCCGTTCCTCATTGGTCATGTCGCGGAAGGCTTTGGGGGCCTTGCGGAAGGGGTCGAAGTCCTCGTTGACCGGGGGCCTGAGCCTGTCGATGCAGATGCCGGCCACGTGCTGAGCGATCGCCACGCAGGCCGTGAAGGCCGGGGATTCGGTGCCGCCGGCATTGACAAAGCCGGGGGCGTCGTCGGGCTCGCCGATCACGAAGTCATTGGTGTCCGCATGGGGGCGGCAGCCGCCGAAGATGGAGATGATGGCGTCCTCGGGGAAGGCGGATCCGTCGCTGCCGGTGGGAAGGTCCTTCCAGGCCTTGCGGAAATAGTCGACGATCTGCTCGATGGATTCGCGGCGGGTGTCCGTGAAATCGGGATCTCCGACCTCGGTCGCGTCGCAGCCAAGCAGCATGGTCCCGCCCAGGGTCGGGATGATGGCCATGCCCTTGGTGTGGCCGCCGCCGGGCAGGTCATGGGGGGTCTCCATGAGGGTGGTATTGAGCTTTTCGGAGAACTTGCGGTCCAGGACCACATGGGCACCGAAGCGGGGGATGATCCGGAAATGATGGCCGGAGACCATGTTGTTGATGACATCGGAGTGGCCGCCCGCGCAGTTGATGATCATCCGGGTCTCAAAGGTGAGGGAGACAGGGGCCGGATCCGCGGAGGAGGAGCTGCCGCCCGCAGAAGAGCCGCCGGCCCCCGCGCGGGAGAGGGCGGTCACGAGGAAGCCGCCGTCCTTTTTGCTGATTCCGGTGACCTCGGTCTCTCTGCGGAATTCCACACCGTTTTTGAAAGCGTTTTCAGCCAGGGCGAAGGTCACGGTGAAGGGATTGGTGACTCCGCCGTCGGGGACCCAGAGGACGCCCTTGACATCCTTTCCTATATCGGGCTGGAGGTCGTAGAGCTCGGGCGGGGTCACGATCCGGGCCCGGACCTTGTTGAGCTCCGCGTAGCCCAGGAGCTTTTCGAGTTCCTTCATCCCGGCATCATCCGTGGCAAAGATGGTCGTCCCGTTTTTTAGATAAGGAACATCCAGCTCGTCGCAGATCTGGTACATGAGGGCGCAGCCCGGGGCGTTGAAGCGGGCTTCATTGGTGCCCGGGATCGGGTCGTAGCCGGCGTGGATCATACCGGAATTGCATTTACTGGCTCCGGCGCAGAGGTCGTGTCCCTTTTCGAGGACCAGGACCTTCAGGCGGTATCTGGACAGTTCCCGCGCCGCGGCGCAGCCGACGCTGCCTGCGCCGACAATGATTACATCGTACATGTTCACCTCTCTGGTATTTTCTGACGAGGCAGAAATTAGACAAAAATATAGATTTATACATTATTCGGTTCACGAATGATTTGCATACCGTCCATATATCATGTATAATAAGAAAACTTGCTGTCAGATTGACGTGGTAAAGTGCTAATACGGCGTCGTGATACTCCGTTAGTGCAATATCATAACAAAGAAAATGCTTTAGCGCCAGTGGCAGGAGGATTTCAGATGAAATTTATTCTTGCAGCGGATATCGGCACGACAGCTATGAAGGCCGCGCTGTACAGCCGGGAGGGAGGGCCTGTGGCCTCCTTCAGCAGGGAGTACGCCTTCCTGACACCTGCGCCGGGGCAGGCAGAGCTCTCCGCGGAGGTCTATACGGAAACTTTTGCCGACGCGGTCCGGAACCTGATCAGGGAGGCCGGGATCGGGCCTGCTGATATCGGCGTGATCGGCTTCTCCACCCAGGGGGAGACCATGCTCCTGCTCGATGAAAAGAACGATCCTCTCCGGCGGGCCATTCTGTGGTGTGACACCAGGGCCCTGGCGGAGGCGGAGGAGATCTCGGACCACTTCGGGCCCCGGACGATCCAGGAGCACACCGGGCAGGTCGGGGCAGACGCGATCTGGCCGGGCGCCAAGCTCTTGTGGATCAGGCGGCACGAGCCGGAGGTCTTCCGGAAAACAGCCAGGATCGTCCAGCTGGAGGGCTGGTTTTCCCTGCTCCTGACCGGACATGCAGCGGGAGAGGACTCGATCCTGGGCTCTTCGATCTATTTTGATATCCGCAGCAGATGTTATTGGAGGCAGATGCTGGATTTCCTGGGGATCCGGGAGGACCAGCTGCCGGAGATCGCGCTCCCGGGCGCGATCGTGGGGCAGGTCACGCAGGAGGCGGCGGACCGCTTCGGGCTGGCGGCGGGGACGCTCGTCAGCATCGGCGGGATCGACCTGGCCTGCGGGGCGGTCGGCGTCGGCAATATACGGCCGGGAAATTTTTCGGATGTGACCGGATCGGCCCTCTGCACCATGGCCATGACGGACAGGATCATCCTGGACCCGGCGGGAGAGATGCCCTGCTACTGCAGCGCCGTCCCCGGCCTCTATATGATCCACGCCTATGCCTCCGGAGGGATCTGCCTGCGCTGGTTCCGGGATGTCTTCCACGGATCCCTGTGCGAGGGCATGCTCAGGGACAAGCCCCTGTGGAAGACGCAGGAAAAAATCAATGAATATGACTATATGGACCTGCTCGCGGCCGAATGTCCGCCGGGTGCGGAGGGGCTGATCGCCCTGCCCCACCTGACCGGGTCGGGTCCGCCCGACCTGTGCCCTGAGATGAAGGGCTCGCTGATCGGGCTCACGACGGCCCACGGGCAGAAACATATGATCCGGGCCTTTATGGAGGGCGTCGCCATGATCCTGTGCCGGATCCTGGCGGCCACGGAGGGCCTGGGCCTGCAGGCGGACCGCATCGTATGTCTGGGCGGCGGGGCCAGAAGCTCCGTCTGGTGCCAGATCAAGGCCGATGCCACGGGCCGCGAGGTCGTCACGACAAAGGACAGTGAAAACGCGGGCTGCCTGGGAGCCGCCATGCTGGCGGGCACCGCCGCAGGCATTTTCCCGGGGCTGGAGGAGGCCGTGGAGAGCCTGGTCCGGGAGGACCGGCGCTGGAAGCCGGACCCGGGCCGCGCGGAGACCTATCGCAGGCTCCAGACCCGCTACAGGAAGCTCATGCAGGCACTGAAGGAATGTTGGTAGGGCTAGCTATTAGCTGTTGGCTGTTAGCTATTAGCTGCTGGCTATCAGCCGTTAGCTGCTGGCTGTCAGCTGACCGAACCTGCAGGCTCCGGAGTGAAAAGATAAAATCCAATAACCACAAATTACCAGTTACAGAGCTAATAGCTAAAAGCTGATAGCTGACAGCTATCAACTACAAAGGACCCCCCATGTCACAGAGTGCAGAAAAGGGCGGAGCGGGGCAGGAGGCCCTGACCCTCCGCAATATTACAAAATTATATGCCGGCACGGTCGCGCTCCGGGATGTGAGTATGACCGTGCGCCGCGGCGAGGTCCACGGGCTGATCGGAAAGAACGGCGCGGGCAAATCGACCCTGGTCGGGGTCATGTCCGGGCTTGTCGCGCCCAGCAGCGGGGAGATCCTGCTGGACGGGGAGCGCTTTACGGCCCTGACGCCGTTTGTGGCCAAGCGCCACCATATTTCCATCGTCACACAGGAGCCCCAGGTCATCGAGGAATCGACGGTGGCGGAGAATCTGTTTTTCCCCGCCTATCTGGATGGCCGGGCAGTCATTGACTGGAAAGAGCTGTCCGCACGGGCGGCACAGATCCTTCACGGGGCAGGGCTCATGCTGGATCCGGAGATGAAGGTGAGCGCCCTCTCGGTCAGTGAGCGGCAGCTCCTGCTGGTGATCAAGGCCTGTTATGTGGAGCAGGCGGAGCTGATCATTATGGACGAGGTCTCGGCCTCCCTGTCCCGCAGGGACCAGCGCATTCTCTATGAGATCATCCGGCGGCTGACCTCGGAGGGCAAGACAGTCATTTTTATCTCCCATCACACCAGGGAGCTCCTGGAGGTATGCGATATCGTCACGGTGATCCGGGACGGGAGAAATGTCAGAAGCGCGCGCCGGGAGGAACTGGACCTGCAGACCCTGGCGGCCATGATCGTCGGAAATGAGGAATACGAGTCGAAGGAGGGGGATGACCTGTCCGCCATGGTGACGGACGAGGAGCTCTTTTCCCTGAAGGATTACACCAGCTACGGGCGCTTCCGGGGAGTCAGCCTGACGCTCCACAAGGGGGAGATCGTCGGACTCGCCGGCCTGCGCGGCAGCGGAAGGACCGAACTTTTCCGCTGTATCATCGGGGCGGACCCCCATGATACGGGCAGCATGACCCTGGAGGGCAGGGAGGTCTCCTACCGGTCCCCGGCCCAGGCGGCGAGGGACGGGATCGTCTACCTCACCGAGGAGAGGGAGGCGGAGGGAATCGTTCCCATTGCCTCGGTCCGGGAGAACCTGACCATGAGCATCCTGTCCAGGCTGTCCAGGGGAGGGATCCTCCGCTCGCGGACGGAAAAAGAGACGGCCTCCCGCAGCATCAGAAAGCTCGACATCAAGGTGGCCTCCCAGACCCAGGAGGTGCAGCAGCTCTCCGGCGGCAACAAGCAGAAGGTCCTGGTCGGGCGGGTCATGGAGCAGCGGCCCCGGGTCTGCCTGCTCGACGAACCCACCCGGGGTGTGGACATCGAGGCCAAGGACAGTATCCTGCACAGCATCAACCACGGCTTCCGGGGAGACGGCTGCGCCCTGATCACATCTCCCGGCGTGGAGGACCTGATGAAGATCTGCGACCGGATCCTGATCCTCTACGATGGAAAGATCACCGAGGAATTTTCCAGGGAGGAGTTTTCCGAGGAGGCGATCTACCGGGCCATGCAGGGCGAGCGCATGCACCCGGCGCAGGCGGAAATGGAGGAGTAAGCGGAGCAATCCCGTGACTTTCTGACAAAAGAAAGAATAAGCGGAGCAATCCCGTGATTTCCTGATATAGAAAGAGCAGCCGGAGCATCCCCGTGACTTTTTTTGACAGGGGACGGGCCCGCTTCCGGCAATGGAGAGTAGATAGTATCATGAAACGTTCAACGAAACTGCAGCTGGCGCTGCTCAACAATCTGGTCTGGGTCATGGTGGCGGTGTTTTTTCTCTTTAATGCCGTGCTCACGCCCTCCTTTCTGACTGCGAGGAACCTGCTCAACATACTCTTCCAGTCAGCGACCCTGGGTCTCATGGTCCTGGGGCAGGGCATCGTCATGATGGTCGGAGAGCTGGACCTGTCCATGGAGGCGACCCTGGCCTTCGCGCCCGGCCTCGCGGTCCTGGCCGGCCGGTCCGTGGGACTGCCCGCGCCGGTCTGTGTTCTGGCCACCCTGATCATCGGGACGGCGGTGGGCTTTTTCAACGGCTTCTGCCTGGTCAGGCTCAGGACCAATTCCTTCCTGCTGACCATGTCCACCCAGATCGTGATGCGGGGCCTGGTCCTCTTTCTGGTCCCCTTTTCCCTGGCTAAGCTGGATCCCTTTTACACCTTCCTGGGCAGGGGCAAGATCGGGCCGCTCCAGGTGGCGGTCCTGGCCCTGGTCGTGATCTATGCGGGCTTTGAATTCCTCTTCCGCAAGACGACGGCGGGCAGGCGCTTCCTCCTGACCGGCGGCAACCGCAGCGCCGCCTTCATCTCGGGCATCCACACGGAGAGAGTCGTGGTCTACGCCTTTATGCTGGCCGGGCTTCTGGCCGCAGTGGCCGGCCTGATCACGGCGGGCCGCCAGAACGCGGTCTCCAACAATATGGGGTCGGGCCTGGTCATGATGGCTTTCGCGGGTGCCATTCTGGGCGGCTGCAGCTTCAACGGAGGCATGGGCAGGCCCATCGGCATGCTGGGCGGCACCCTCCTGCTGGGGATGCTGGACAATGCCCTCACCCTCAACGGCGTGGACGTCAACCTGGTCAGCGCCACCAAGGGCGCCCTGATCTTCCTGGCGATCCTGCTGGACCACCTGCGCCACAGGCTGACGGCCTGGATCATGCACAGGGAAAATATCCGCAGGCTCATGCGGTCGGGCACTCCCGGCCGGGCGCCCGGCAGCGATTCCTGATTTCGAATCCGGCCGCCTGCCGGGAGCGGATCCTGATCCTGAATGAAATATTTTTGAACATCAAACCGGCGGGCTTCTCGCGCAGCTGACATTCCGCATTCCTTACAGGCCGGCGGTTTTTTGGATAACAGACCCTTTACAGACTGTAGTTTTCGGGAGGTTTTTATGAAAAAAAGCATTGTGAAAAGGCTGTTTGGCGCCGCCCTGGCGGTGACCATGGGCGCTATGCTGCTGGCCGGCTGCGGCGGATCGGGCTCTTCGTCCGGATCGGGCGCGGCTGCGGGCAGTGATGCCGCGGAAGGCCAGAAGACCGGCGCGGCAGCTGTGGAGGCCGCCGCGGATGCGGCAGGCGGTGAGAGCGGCGGCAAAAAGACCATCGGCATGGTCATCAAGCACGCCCAGACCGAGTTTATCCAGGCCTTCGTCATCGGCGCCACCGAGACAAGTGAAAAATACGGCTATGAGCTCAAGGTCGTGGACGCCCAGGCCAATACGGACCAGATCCTGAACGCGATCGACAACTTCATCACCCAGGACATCGATGCCTTTATCATGGCGGGAGCCGAGGACCTGGTCTCCCTGGTGCCCGGCATCGAGCGCCTCAACGAGGAGGGGATCCCGGTCTTTGCCCTGGATACCTGCCCCGAGGGCGGCAAGGTCGAGATGTTCATCACCAACGATATCAAGGATTCCACCGCCAAGGCCGCCAATCAGATGATCGAAGGCATCAAGGAGAAGAACGGCGGAGAGGTCCCTGAGGGCGTCATCATCGAGATCACCGGCGCTCTGGTCGATATGTACACGACGGACTGCCACGAGGGCCTCATGTCCGTCCTGGACCAGTACCCCCAGCTGACCGTCGCCCAGGGCGAGGGCAACTGGAACAACGACGACTCCTATGCCCGCGCCAGTGACCTGCTGGCCCGCTATGGCGACCAGGTCGTGGGCATCTACGTCCACACACCCGACATCATGGGCTCCGGCGTCGTGTCCGCTGTGGAAAACGCCGGCCTGAACCCCGCCGACTACTTCATCTCTGGCATCTGCATCGGCAAGGAGGGCATCGGCCTTCTGAAGGAGGGCAAGCTCTACGCGGTCGTCGAGCAGCCCGCCCTGGACGCCGCCATCCTTGCCGTAGAGTACATCCACGACTACTTTGAGGGCGTGGACCTGCCCGCCGTCGGCGAGACCGTCGAGGAGGAGGGAGCCCTCTGGTCACCTGCCCAGGTGGTCGAAAACACCTACTGTGACGAGGGACGGACCCTGCTGATCCAGGCTCCCCTGATCCCCCAGGAGTGTGACCCCGCTGATCCCCAGCTGTGGGAGAACCGCATCGAATAATACGGACCGGCGGCTCCGCGTTTCGCTTATGGAACGCGGAGCTGTTTTTTTTATGCCGGGGCGGGGATAACAGTGTGACAGGTGTGACAGAGGGACAGGCACTGTGTCACAGTACTGTGACACAGTGCCTGTCCCTCTGTCACACCCGCTCCTGTCTCCATCGTTCCCCTGTCCCCCTGTTACAAATGTCCCACTGTCCTCAGTCACACCCAAAAATGTCCCCCTGCCACACCCAAAAAATGTCCCCCCAAAAATAAAAATATGCCATTTTGAACTGTACTTTTGTCTGCTATGATTGGTAGCGTCTTAGTATCGATTACTCAGTAAAAACCCGCGCGAGCAGACCCGGGCGGGCTCAGGAGCGGCCAGATGCCGCCGGAAGGGGGAGACCTCTGTCCATTTTCGTGCAGGGGAGGAGGAGTATGGAGTATATTCTGGAAATGAAAAACATCAGCAAGACGTTCCCGGGCGTCAAGGCTCTGAACAATGTCCAGCTTCAGGTCAGGCCCGGCGAGGTGCACGCGCTGATGGGGGAGAACGGCGCCGGCAAGTCGACGCTGATGAAGATCCTGATGGGGATCTACACAAAGGATGAGGGGGGCGAGATCCTTTTTGACGGGAAGCCCTATAATCCCTCCAATCCCAAGGAGGCCATGGACATCGGTGTCGCGATGATCCATCAGGAGCTGAACCCCATCCTGGATATGCCTGTCTATGAAAATATTTTCGTCGGCAGGGAGCTGAAGAAAAACGGCCTGGTGGACAAAAAGGCCGAGATCGAGGAGTCAAAGCGTCTGATCGCCGAGTGCGGTCTGCACGTCTCTCCCATGGACCTGCTCAGGGACCTGACTGTGGCCCAGTGCCAGCTGATCGAGATCATCAAGGCGATCTCGGTCAACGCCAAGGTCATCATCATGGATGAGCCCACGGCCGCGATCACGGACCGCGAGGTCGAGCTGCTGTTCGGACATATCCGCAGGCTCAAGGAGCAGGGAGTCGCCATCATTTATATTTCCCACCGCATGGATGAGATCTTTGCCATCTGTGACCGGATCAGTGTCTACCGGGACGGCCAGTACATCGGCTCGGGAGATACCAAAGACCTGGATGAGCCGCAGCTGATCAAGATGATGGTCGGCCGTGAGATCACCGACGTCTTCCCCAAGGCGGAGGCCGAGATCGGTGAGACCGTCTTCGAGGCGAAGAACATCGTGCGCGCCGACAACAAGGTCAAGGGAGTCAGCATCTCCGTTCGCAAGGGAGAGATCCTGGGGATCGGCGGTCTGGTCGGAGCGGGCCGGAGCGAGCTGGTCGAGGGGATCTTCGGCATGCACGGGCTGGCGCAGGGCGAGATCTTTGTCAAGGGGAAAAAGGTCCACGTCCGCTCTCCCAAGGATATCATCAAAGAGGGTGTCGCCCTCGTAACGGAGGACCGCAAGGTCACGGGCCTGAACCTGCGGGGGACGGTCAATGACAACATCGCCATGGTCGCCATCAAGAAGCTCCTGGAAAACGGCCTCTACAGCCGCAAAAAGGCGTTGGCGGCCTCGAAGGAATATATTGAAAAGCTGAAGATCAAGACTCCTTCCGGAGACCAGATCGTAGGAAACCTCTCGGGCGGAAATCAGCAGAAGGTCGTCATCGGCAAGTGGCTGCTCAACGACCCCGACATCATCATCCTGGATGAGCCCACGCGCGGCATCGACGTCGGCGCCAAGAGGGACATCTACCTGCTCATCGGAACTCTGGTCCAGCAGGGCAAGGCCGTCATCATGATCTCCTCGGAGATCCCGGAGCTCATGGGCGTTTGCGACAGGATCGCGGTCATGTCCGAGGGACGTCTGTCCGGCGAGCTGACCAGAGACCAGTTCTCTCAGGAAAAGATCATGGAGCTGGCCTCCAAAATCGAGGTCTGACGATCCGGGTCTGATGATTTATGTTTGCGGCGCGGGATCATGGCCGCAGGTATCAGAAAAATAAGAAGGGTCAGAAAGAAGCTGACCGTCTGGAGAATAAAGGAAAGAAAAACAGCCGGAGGATCCGGCGGTCTGAAATAAGGGAGGAGCAGAGATGAAACAGAGCAAGGGCGCAAAGGCGCTGATCAGCGAATACTTCATTTTTGTAATTTTTATTGTCATTGTCATCGGGCTTACGGCACTCAAGCCCAGCTTTATCACACCCAGCAACCTGGTCAACATCCTCAAGCAGGCATCGATCAACGGGATCCTGGCCTTTGGTATGATGTTCGTCATCATTTCCGGCGGATTTGATATGTCCGTCGGCTCCACGGTCGCTTTTTCCGGAATCCTGGCGGCCATGCTGGGACAGGGCAACAACCCCCTGATCCTGGCCCTGATCGTGGCCCTGATCGCGGGCCTGGGCGTGGGCATCGTCAACGGCGTCGGCGTCGCGGTCGGCGACCTGCCGCCCTTTATCATGACCCTGGGCACCATGACCGCAGTGCGCGGCCTGGCCCTGCTGGTCTCCAACGGCAAGCCCGTCATCGGCATGAGTGAGGCCTACAAGGCGATCGCCGCGGGCTCCATCGCCGGAATTCCCATGCTGGCCATTTTCCTGGTCATCGTCATCATCATCTGCTCCTTTGTCCTGGCCAAGACCGTCTACGGACGCAGGGTCTATGCCTGCGGCGGCAACCTGCAGGCGGCCAGAGTCGCAGGCATCAACACGACCATGATCCGCATCTCCACTTTCGCGATCGCGGGTCTCCTCGCCGGCCTGTCCGGCTTCCTCATGACCTCCCGCGTGACGATCGGCCAGCCGACCGCGGCGGAGAGCTATGAGATGGATGCCATCACGGCCTGCGTCGTCGGCGGCGTCTCCATGACCGGCGGTGTCGGCAAGCCTTGGGGCGTTGTCGTCGGCACCCTGCTGATCACAGTCATCGCCAACGGCCTGGATATCCTGGGCGTCTCCTCCCACTGGCAGAAGATCGTCAAGGGCATCATCATCGTCCTCGCCGTCCTCATCGACGTCAAGGGCAAGGGTAAGAAGGATTGAGCTGTTAGCTGTGAGCTGTTAGCTATTAGCTATTAGCTGTTAGCTGTTAGTTGTTAGCTTATAACCACATATTTCCAGTTACTAAGCTAAAAGCTAATAGCTAAAGGCTAATAGCTAAAGGCTAAAAGCTAAAAGCCAAAAAGTCCCCCAATGGTAACAATAAACATTCACATACAACATAATGCAACAAGGAGGAACAGTTATGAAAAAGAAACTTATGGCCATCCTTATGGCCGGTGTTCTGTCCGCAGGTCTCCTGGCAGGCTGCGGCGGTTCATCCTCAAGCGGCAGTGCGGCGGCTCCCGCAGCCTCCACTGGTGAGGCGGCTGCTCCGGCTGCGGACGGCGCGATCAAGATCGCTCTGATCCAGCAGCACCAGACCAACGCCTTCCAGATCGGCGTCTCCGAGGCGGCCGAGGCCAAGGCCAAGGAGCTGGGCGTTGAGCTCACGATCCTGAGCGCTGACCAGGACGCTGCAAAGCAGATCAGCCAGATCGAGCAGTGCACTTCCGAGGGCTATCAGGCCATCCTGTTTGAGCCCGTTGATCCCGACGGACTTGGCGACGCTGCACAGGCTGCTGCCGACAAGGGCGTTGTCGTGATCAATGTCATCTCCCCCTGCACAGACTGGGAGAGCCATGGAATCTCCGCTCTTTCCTGCGGTGACAACGTCACAGCCGGCGAGACCGAGATGCAGCACGTCGTAGACCTTCTGGGCGGCAAGGGCAACATCGCCATCCTGACCGGCCCCTCCGGCGATGCCGGCGGCCTGCAGAGAATGGAAGGCTATGAGAACATCCTCAAGAACTATCCCGATGTCAAGCAGGTCGTTGAGCCCGCTGACTGCCAGTGGGACACCGCTGCAGCTCAGGGCACAGTCGAGAGCTGGCTCTCCGCTTATGACCTCAACGCCATCGTCTGCGAGAACGACGGCATGGCAGTCGGCGCAGGCAATGCCGCAGGCGCCAACAGCGGCATCATCATCACCGGCGTTGACGGCACTCCCGACGGCTTCGAGGCCATCAAGGACGGCAGGATCACCGGCACAGTTTCCCAGGACGGCGGCGCAATGGCTGCCAACGGCATCGAGGCCGCAGTCAAGCTGATCAACGGCGAGACCCTGGAGAACAACACCATCATCACGACCAATATCTGGATCGATTCTGAGAACGTCGCGGATTACGAATAAGACAGGGCGGCGATCCAAAGGGATGTATTTGAAAAACAGAACCGGAAGGAAGCTTTTGTCCCCGACGACATTTGATGTATAATGGAGACAGTTTCCGGTCCGGAGCTCTAAGAGAAGGGAGCTGCCGCTAAGATGCGGCAGCTCCCTTCTGTGAGTTAATGGGCCGGGCGGACCTTTCTCACCGGCACGCTCCATGAGACAAGGAAAATTGCCCCGTGATTTTCCCGGCTCGGAAATTGAGCCGGGAAGACGTCCCCGTGACTCAAATGCCATGAGTCAGGAGAACCGTCCCCACGACTCAGTGACTCACCGTCCCCGCGACTCATGGGACTCGGATGAAACAAAGAAAACCAGGCTGCGAAAAAAGGGAGGCTGTTCATGCTCAGGGTCGTTCTGGCTGACGATGAAAAGAAAATCGTATATCTGCTGCAGCATCTGATCGACTGGGAGCAGATGGGCTTTGAGATCGCCGGCGTCGCCAATGACGGTCTGCAGGCCATAGACCTGGTCTCCTCCCTGCAGCCGGACCTGCTGGTGACGGATATCCGCATGCCGGGCTGCAGCGGGCTGGACCTGATCCGGCGCGCGAAGGAGCTTTGTCCGGGGATCCACTGTATCATCATCAGCGGCTACCGCGAATTTGAGTACGCGCAGAAGGCCCTCCAGTACGGCGTGGAGGACTACCTGCTCAAGCCCCTCAAAAAGGATGAGCTGGGCAATATCCTGATGCGGCTGCGGAACCGTCTGGGCGAGGAGGAGAAGATCGAGTACCGGCGAAAAAAGACCGATGAAAAGAAGCAGGAGATTTTTCTGGCAAGGCTCCGCCGCTGTGCCCTGCGGGGCATACCTTTTTGCGGAGCGGAGGAGGCCAACGACGAATACGGGTTTTCTTTTTTGGAAGGGACTTTTTTCGCGGCGGTGATCCGGCCGGATATATCGGACGCCGGCGGGCACGCGGAGGGATACCGGATCCTCCTGCAGCATTCGCTGGATATCGTGCGCCGCCAGCTGGACAGGATCTCGTGCGAGTACGGGGCCTCGGTCTTTCGCGAGGGCGTAGCCGCCATCGTCAACTGCCCCGACTACAATGCCGTGGAGATCAGGCAGACCCTGACCAGGATCTGCAAGGAGATCGAGCAGCAGAGAGACCTCTTCTGGGACATCAGCGCCGGCGCCTACACAGGGAGCAGAAAGGACCGTCTGGAGGACGCGGCCGACTCCATGCGGGAGGCCATCTGGCTGTGCACGGACAGACTGTGCACGGGGCAGACCGTCCGGGACGCGGACACGGAGAGGATCGACCCCGGCCGTCGCTACAAGATGGACGTCAGCCTCAAGAAAAGGTTCCAGGAGGCGGCCGAATATCTGGATGAGCAGCTCTTTGAGGATACCTTGCGGGACAGCTTTGTGGAGCTCAGGGCCGAAAAGCCCGTGACGGGGACCATGGTCGAGGAGTGGTTCCGGGAGGTGCTCCGGGCTGGAACCTACGGCCTGGACCAGGCGGGCAAAACAGACCCCTATTTCGAGGAGGACATGCTGGAGCGCTTCTGGTACTGCAGGGATGTGGCCGAGATCAGGGAACTCCTCCTGGACGGGATCCTGGAGACCATGCAGAAGCTCCGCGACCGCAGGGAGCAGCAGGAGAGCAGGCCCATCCTGGAAGCGAAAAAATATATCCAGCAGCACTATGACCGGCCCCTGCGCCTGGAGGACGTCAGCGATGTCGTCGGCTTCAACGCCACCTATTTTTCCACGATCTTCAAAAAGGAGACCGGCCAGACCTTTGTCGATTACCTGGGCCAGATCCGGGTGGAAAAGGCCAAGGAGCTCCTGGTCAGCGGGGACTACTCCGTGATGGATATCTGCGAGCTGGTCGGCTACCGGGACCTCAAGTATTTTTCAAGGCTCTTTAAAAAAGTCGCGGGGATCAGCCCGTCCGACTACCGCAGGCTGTACAGGTAGAGAAGCCGCGGCGGAGAATCTTCCGGGACGGAGAATTTTTCGGGACAGAGAATCTTTCAGGACAGAGAATCTTCCGGGACGGAGGATCTGCCGGAAATGATGATCTGCCGGGAGAACGGGGGCAGGGAGAAGAGAGAAGACATGTGGCTCGTCACACAGTTTAAGCTGCTGCGCGCTCTGCGCAGATACAGATCTGAAAAAAATATCAAGAGTCTTCTGAAGGAGGACTGGAGCACAGACCCGGTCCTGCAGGATTTTTTCGGCGACCTGGAGAAAAAACTGTACGGGGAGGAGCAGCAGAGGCTGCAGCAGAAGCAGGCGGAATACATGGCCCTGCAGAACCAGATCAATCCCCACTTTCTCTACAACAGTCTGGAGGCCATCCGGGCGGATGCCCTGATCGCGGGCTGTGAGGACATCGCGGAGACGACGGAGGCCCTGGCGACCTTCTACCGCTATACCATCTCCAACGTCCAGAGAACGGTCACCTTTTCGGACGAGCTGGACAATGTGGAAAACTATTTTACGGTCCAGAAATGCCGGTTCGGCGACAAGATATCCCTGGAAGTGGAGATGGAGAACGAACAGCTCCTGGAGGCCCGCATGCCCAAGCTGATCCTGCAGCCCCTGGTCGAGAACGCCATCGTCCACGGCCTGGAGGGAAAGGTCGGGGGCGGCACGGTGCGGATCATTGTCGAAAACAGTGAGCAGACGCTTTTCCTGCGCGTCAAGGACGACGGAGTCGGGATGACGGAGGAGGAGGTCAGCCGGCTCAACAGGGGCTTTTCAAGGGAAGAAAGCGGCCAGGCGGAGGCGGACGTGGGCCCGGAAACCCGTAAAAAGCGGGGCGGGATCGCCCTGCTCAATGTCAATAGCCGGATCCGCCTCATGTGCGGGGAGGACTACGGCCTCAGGATCTTCAGCGTCAAGGGGATCGGATCTGAGTGTTGCCTGACCCTTCCCCTGCGGTTTGAGAGAAAATGAGAACAGGCGGGTCTGTCCCCTTCAGTTTGGGAGAAAATGAGGACAAGCGGGTCTGTCCCCTTCTGTTTGGGAGGAAATGAGGACAGGCGGGTCCTTCCCCGCGGTTTGAGAGAAAAATGATCGAGGAACTGATCCGGATTGAGCACGGCTCCTTCCGGCATGGAGAAACTGAATACGCGATCGACCTCTCCATCTCCGGCGGGGACTGCATCGGCATCTATGTCGACAACCACCGGTCCTCGGGGACGGCCTGCATGGAGATCTTCAGGGGCCGGACGGACTTTACCGGCGGGAGGGCCTTTTGCCGCGGGATCCGCACGGGGCGTCAGGAGATGAGCCGGTGGATCTGCGACAACACCGTGGTCATTGACAGACACCGCTTCGACACAAAGGAGCTGACGGCAATCGACTTTGTCACGGCCCTGGGCCCCAGTATCAGCAGACAGATGGTACAGACTCCCGAAGCGGCCAGGATCCGGGACCGCATGCGGATGACCTTTCCCTGGGAGACCCGGCTGGTGGACCTGTCCATGCTCGACTACTACCGCCTGGCGGCCTTCAGGGCATGGCTCTCGGGGAGAAAGATCCTGGTCCTGGACAGGATCACGGAGATCCTGCGCATCGAGGACCTGCGCGGCTTCATGCAGTGCGCCGGCATCCTGCTGGAGCAGGGCATGGCCCTTGTCCTCCTGGATCTGGATGAATCCTTCATGTTCCGCTATGCCAGCCGGATCGACATCATGAAAAACTGCCGGCTCTGCTACCGGCTGTTTCCGGAGGAATACGGCAAAAAACTCTACGACATCCTGGGATGGCAGCCCGGGGCAGGCCAGCGGCCGGCCCTCCGGACCGGGAGCGCAGCGGAATTCCGGCCGCTCCGCCGGCCGCGGCACACATCGGATGGCGGCCCGGCCCATCAGCCGCGGCACACATCGGATAGAAGCCCGGCCCATCAGCCTCGGTACACAGCGGGATCCGGCCCGGCCCGCCATCCGGTGGACCTGGACAGGGATGCGTCTAAAGATTCGTACAAGGATTCATCAAAAGATTCGTACGATGGACTACATGAAGACGGCCCGGGGGAGCCCTGCCTCAGGGTCTCCAACCTGACCTTCGGCACCCTTGCCCCCATGAATTTTGAACTCCGCGGGGGCGAGATCGGCCTGACCCGGGACGAGGACTACAGGACCGGCTCCTTTATACGGGACTGCATCCTGGGGAAAAGGGAATGGGACGCAGGCGGGATCTGGCTGGAGGGACAGCCTCTGAAAAAAAAGGACCTGAAAAGAAAGCTGGGCAGCCGGATCGGACTGCAGATCGAGATGCCCGACCGCCCGGGCGGCATTCTCTTTGACAACCTGACGGCCCTGGAAAACCTGACCGGCAGCCTGATCCCCAAGGCGGGCAAACACCTGGTGAATGCCGGAATGGTGAACAGCGTACTGGACGTCGCCTCGGAATGGTTTGACAGGCAGGACCTGCTCAAACCGGTGAGCGAATGGCCCATGCCCGAGAGACTCCGCCTGGCCTACTACAAGTGGTACCTGATCAACCCCGGACTCCTGATCTGCCTCTTTCCTTTTCTGGGGCAGGAGTCCAACCACCACGAGATGATCGTCGACCTCCTGGTCCTGTGCGCCAAAAGGGGCATGGCCGTCTGGATCATCTCCTCCGGCATCGACATGATCTGCGAAAAGGCCGCAAACAGGGAATTTCACGAACGGATACGGCACCTGGATGAAAAAACGCAGAATGACATTGGTGCGGCAAGGATGTGATATATGGCGTGAAATAGGGTGAGACATAGGGTGAGACATAGGGTGAGACATGAGGTGTGACAAGGGGACAGGCACTCTGTCACACTGCTGTGACAGAGTGCCTGTCC
>CAMNFJ010000042.1:0-18576 GCA_946536955.1 uncultured Lachnospiraceae bacterium | reverse complement strand
AGGAGATCATCTGCGGCGTCGTCGGCATGCTGCAGTTCGACGTCCTCAAATTCCGCCTCAAGAGCGAATACAACGTCGAGATCATCCTGGAGACCCTGCCCTACGAGCATATCCGCTGGATCGTCAACCGCGATATCGATCCCATGAAGATCACCGGTACGACCGATATGAAGCGGATCAAGGATCTGAAGGGCAACCCCCTGCTTCTCTTCATCAATCCCTGGTCGGTCGGCATGGTCCTGGACCGCAACGAGGGCCTGGAGCTTGAGAATTTCTCCAGAAACTAAAAAGAAAGGGAGAAGTTCAGTCCCTTCGAGGCGGCGTGAACAGTAACAGGGGAAGAAACAGGAAGTTTTGTCCATCCTGTTTTCCCTATGCAAATCAGGGGAATTCTGCTACAATATATGCGTTGAATAAGCGTTACAGTTCAGGCCCTTCGAGGTGGCGTGTGCAGTAACGATCAGGCAGGATACAGCCGGGCTCCTGTCCGCGCGGCAGGCGCGGTCGGTCCCGGATCATGAAACTGGATAAAGCCCCACGGGAGGTTTATATGGCTCAGGAAAAAAAGGTTAGCAAGGTGGCGGATATCGGTACTGTCAGAATCGCGGATGACGTCGTGGCTATGATCGCGGCTTTTGCCGCTCTGGATGTGGAGGGCGTCGCCTGTATGCCCGGCGATGTCACCCGGCAGATGATCAGCAAGGGCGGCATGAAGAAGCTCGGCCGCAGCGTCAAGGTGGAAGTGACCCGCGAGGGCGTCAAGGCAGACCTCTCCATCATCGTTGAATATGGATACAATATCCCCACGACCAGCAGCCGGGTCCAGAAGCGCGTCAAAAACGCGATCGAAGAGATGACCGGGCTGGCAGTCATCGATGTAAATATCCATATTTCCGGTATCTCTATTCCGGAATAAGCAGATCCTGAAGCCGGCCCGCCGCTGCGGTAAGATCCGGCGCAGGAAATTTTGAACAGGTGTGTATGAGACAGAAAGCATTCAGGGAACAGGTATTTAAACTGCTCTTCAGGGCGGAATTTAATACGAAAGAGGAACTGGTGGACCAGCTGCCCTTCTATTTCGAAGCGGGTGATCTGACGGTCACGGAGGAGGACCGCGGGAGGATCGAAGAACGCCTTGTCGCGATCATGGACAGGCTTCCCGAGATCGATGCCCAGATCGCCTCCAGGCTGAAAAACTGGAGGCCCGGGAGAATCGGCAAGGTCGAGCTGGCGGTGATCAGGATGACAGTCTATGAGTTGCAGACGTCACCGCAGACCCCGGTGGCCGTCGTGATCAATGACGCGGTTGAGATCGCCAAAAAATACGGACAGGACGGAGCGGGCCAGTTTGTCAACGGCGTGCTCGCCTCCTTTGTTTCCGGGCAGTCCTGATATGAAAAATGTATTTTCGGTCTCCGGGATCAACGCCTATATCCGGCGGATGTTTGCGGAAGATTATCTGCTGCGGAGCGTGCAGATCCGCGGAGAAGTCAGCAACTGCAAATACCATGCCTCCGGTCATATTTATTTCACACTCAAGGATGCCTCCGGGACGTTGTCCTGCGTCATGTTCGCAGGCCGTCGAAGGGGGCTTTCTTTTCCCATGCAGAACGGGGACCAGGTGATCGCGGCCGGCACGGTGCAGGTCTATGAGAGGGCGGGTGTCTACCAGCTCTATGCGGACCGGATCGTCCGGGACGGGATCGGGGAGCTCGCCGAGAGATTCGAGCTGCTCAAAAAGAAGCTGGAGGAGCAGGGCATGTTCGATCCCTGCTACAAGCAGCCCCTTCCGAAGTATATCAGGACGCTGGGAGTCGTGACAGCCGCCACAGGCGCCGCCGTCAGGGACATCATCCAGATCGCGAAGAGGAGGGATCCCTTTCTGCAGATCATCCTCTACCCGGCCATCGTGCAGGGAGACGCGGCCCCCGACAGCATCGTGCGCGGGATCCGGACCCTCGACCAGAAGGGGGTGGACGTGATCATCGTCGGCCGCGGCGGAGGGTCCCTGGAGGACCTCTGGGCCTTCAATGAGGAGCGCGTCGCCCAGGCGGTCTTCGAGTGCCGGACTCCCGTCATCTCGGCGGTCGGACACGAGACCGACACCGTGATCACGGACTTTGTCGCCGACCTGCGGGCCCCGACGCCTTCCGCGGCCGCGGAACTGGCAGTCTTTGATCTCAGGCTCTATTTTGAGAATGTGGACGCCCTGCGCAGGGGACTCGACCACGCCATGGAAAGGACCCTGGCCCTGCGGCAGAACGAGCTTCGGCGCCTGGGGCGGGAGCTTCGCCACCTGTCTCCGGACGCGGTCATCCGGAACCAGAGGCTGACGGTGGACCGGATCTGGACCCAGCTGGACCAGCTCATGGTCAGGCGGATCGGGGAGGCCCGCAGAAGGGCCGACCGGGCCAGGGACCTGGACCACGGCATCGACAATGCCATCGGCAGGGCCAGGCAGCGCGCGGACCTGACAGCTGCCCTGGAGAGCCGCATGGACAAGGCCCTGGGACAGAGCAGGCACAGGATGGAGCTCCTGGCGGGAAGCCTGGAGTACCTCTCTCCCCTGGCCAGGCTGACGGGAGGATACGGCTTTGTGACCGGCCCTGACGGGAGCCCGGTCCGGTCCGTCACAGACTTGCAGGAAGGAGATCCGCTCTCTGTCAGGCTCCGGGACGGGCGCCTGGAGGCAAAGACCCTGGCCGTCCGGCCGGATGACCCCGGTTCTTCTTTTACCGGCGTTTAAAGGACCTGACAGAGTGTAATGGACCTGAGATTTTGTAAAGACCTGAAGAACGTGCAGAACGTAATAGACAGGCCAATGTGAAAAAAGTCCGGACAGAGCGTAAAGACCGGTCAGAGTGAAAAAAGTCCGGACAGAGTGTAAAGACCGGACAGCGTAAAAATAGTCTGGGCTGAGGGAAAAGACCGGTCAGAAGGAACGTGCCAGTGCGTAAAAAAGGCCGGGTGCCGGGGGAGATCCTGCGCTTTTTTGCACGGCTGCCGTAGCTTTATTACGCAGGACTGATTACCGGGGAATAAGGATGGATAAGACCATGGTGGAGGAGAATGCCATGATGGATGAAGATAAGAGAATGGATGAGGAGGCTGCCTCCATGGATCCCGCTGTGGACGCCGGGACGGAGGAGACAGACCTTTCCGTCGAGGAGGCATTCGCCCAGCTCGAGGGCCTTGTCAGCCGCATGGAAGAGGACGGGATTTCACTGGAGGAGTCCTTTTCCTGCTATGAGAAGGGGATCCGCCTGATCCGCTATTGTACGGACAGGATCGACCGCGTGGAAAAGAAGGTCCAGATCCTCCGCGGCGAGGGCGGCAGCAGCGAGGAATTTTCATAAAAACAGATCCTTTTAAAACAGACTTTTTTAAAAAGGATCCTGCTTAAAAGAGGTTCTGTTTCAGCCGGAGACCGCCTGGGGCGGATAGGGCACAGGACTGAGGGGAGGTGCAAGCTTGGACAGCAGAAACGTGGACAGAGACAGAACTTTCGGGGAAATCATGGACGCCCTTGTGGCGGACTGCGAGGCGGCCCTGGACAAATATCTGCCGGACCCGGACCATATGCCCGAGGGAGAACACTACACTGCCACGATCGCGGATGCCATGCGCTACAGTGTGATGGCGGGCGGCAAGAGACTGCGGCCCCTTCTGATCGCCAGAATCTGTGATCTCTATGGCGGCCGGCGGGAGCTGGCGGAGCCCTTTATGGCGGCGCTGGAGATGATCCACACCTACTCCCTCGTGCACGACGACCTGCCCGCCATGGACAACGACGAGTACAGGCGGGGCAGAAAGACGACCCACATCGTCTACGGGGAGGGCATGGCTGTCCTGGCCGGAGACGCCCTCTTAAACTACGCCTATGAGACCGCTGCCTCGGCCTTTGACGCCGCGGCGGCGCCCGCGGAGACCGCCGCCGTCGTCCGGGCCCTGAGGATCCTCATGCGCAATGCCGGCATCTATGGCATGGTCGGAGGCCAGTGCGCAGACCTGGAGGCCGAGAACAGACAGGAGACGACGACGGAAGATGTCCTTGAATATATCCACAGCCACAAGACCGCCTGCATGATCTCGAGCGGCTTTGTGATCGGCGCGGTCCTGGCGGGGGCTCCTGAGGAGGATATCCGCCTCCTGGAAAAGATCGCCCTGGACACAGGAGTCGCCTTCCAGATCCAGGACGATATCCTGGATGTCATCGGAGACAGCGCCCTGCTGGGCAAATCGACCGGGAGCGATGAAAAGGACGGCAAGGTCACCTATGTGTCCCTCCACGGCCTCGACAAAGCCGCGGCCCAGGTGGCGGCTCTCTCGGAGCATGCCCTGGCCTCCTTTGACAGACTCTCTGTAAAGGACGATTTTCTGCGTCAGCTGATCACGGAACTGGTGTCCCGTAAAAAATGACCATAAGTCACAGGATGGAGCGAAACTATGAAGAAAAGGCTGGATGTTCTGCTCACGGAGCGGGGTCTTGCTCCCAGCCGGGAGAAGGCAAAGGCTTTTATTATGGCGGGGATCGTCTATGTCAATAATCAGAAGGAGGACAAGCCCGGGGCTTCCTTTGCGGAGGACGTGACCGTGGAGGTAAGAGGTCAGGGGCTGCGCTATGTAAGCCGGGGCGGACTCAAGCTTGAGAAGGCCCTGGACTGCTTTCCGATCGATCTGACCGGCAGGGTCTGTATGGATATCGGGGCCTCGACAGGCGGCTTTACGGACTGCATGCTGCAGAACGGAGCGGCCAGAGTCTACGCGATTGACGTCGGTTACGGACAACTGGACTGGAAGCTGCGGGAGGATCCGCGGGTGATCTGTATGGAGAAGACCAATTTCCGCTATGTCGTCCCGGAGGACCTGGATCCGGCCGCCATGCCGGACTTTGCCAGCGTGGATGTCTCCTTCATCTCCCTGTCCAGGATCCTGCCTCCCGCCGCGGCCATCCTGCCGCCCGGCGGCGAGATGGTCTGCCTGATCAAGCCCCAGTTTGAGGCCGGCAGGGAAAAGGTCGGCAAAAAGGGCGTGGTCAGAGACCCCAGGGTCCATGAGGAAGTCATAGACCAGGCCCTGAAGACGGCGCAGGACAACGGCTTTTCGGTCCTGGGCCTCTCCTGGTCCCCCATCAGAGGGCCCGAGGGCAATATAGAATATCTCATGTATCTGCGAAAACGGGAACTGTCCGGCGACGGACAGAGCCCGGAGGAATCCGCAGCAGGCACTTCGGACAGCGGCCGGACCCCGGCTGTCTCCGGGCCGGAGGCGGAGGGACAGGGGCAGAGCCCTCAGGCTCCCGGGCCGGACCGGATCCGGGAAATCGTCCGCAGGTCGCATGAGGATCTGGGCTGATCCGAGGGAAGAGCAGATCGGGACAGAGGAGGAGACTATGGATATCGAGCGTTTTATTATCATAGCCAACAGGGACAAGGACCGGGACCAGGCATTTTCCATGAAGATCTGCCAGTTCCTGGAGGACCGCGGTAAGACCTGCCTCATAGCCTATTCGGACCAGGAGCGCCAGGAGATCAAAAAGACCCTGCACCGGGGCACGGACTGCCTACTGGTGCTGGGAGGGGACGGAACTGTTCTTGAGGCCGCCCATATCGCCTCCGGGTCAGGGACCCCCATCCTGGGGATCAACATCGGGAATCTCGGCTACCTGGCCGAGGTGGACAGCTCGAACTGGGAAAACGCCCTCCTGCGGGTCCTCGACGGGACTTATGAGGTCGAGACCAGGATGATGATCGAGGGAAATGTCTCCGGGCCCGGCGGCGTCTACCAGGGATTCGGAGGACAGGCCCTCAATGATATCGTCATCACAAGGGGCGGGGACCTCCAGGTCCTGCATTACAATGTTTACATAGGCGGCAAGTTCCTCAACCGCTTCAGCGCCGACGGCGTGATCGTGTCGACGGCCACGGGTTCCACAGCCTACAGCATGTCGGCGGGCGGTCCCATCGTGGAGCCGACGGCCAGGCTGATCCTGCTCACACCGATCAGCCCCCACACGCTCAACAATCGCAGCATCGTGCTGGCGGCCGACGACCAGGTCACGATCGAGATGATCCCCCCCAGGAGCGGCGGCACGCTGAACGCCAGATGCTTTTTTGACGGATCGGCCGGCATCCAGCTCAAGGGCGGGGACAAGATCAATGTCTGCAGGTCCTCAGGGACCACGCGCCTGATCAGGATCAGCAGACAGAGCTTCCTGGAGACCCTGCACAGGAAAATGATGCCTTGAAACGATCTTTACACTGTCTGTCAGTAACTTGTCTGTCAATAGCTGCCCGCAGAACGGGCGGTGGTTTTCGTCCGGTCTGTCTTCCGCGGACGATCATGGACTGAAGAATACGAATATGAAAAACAAAAGGCACGAGATCATCATAGAGATCATTCAGAAAAAAGATATATTCACCCAGGAGGAGCTGCAGAAGGAGCTGCGAGAGAGGGGCTTTGACGTCACCCAGGCGACTGTCTCCAGAGATATCCGCCGCCTCCGACTCACCAAGCGGCAGACAGCGGGTGGCCGGAGCAGCTACGCAGTCCCCATGGTCCAGGGAAACCAGGAGCACGACCGTCTGCTCAGAGTCCTCAGGGACTCCGTCCGGGGCATTGACAGCGCCCGGAATATCCTGGTGATCAAGACAGAGGCCGGCATGGCCATGGCAGCCGCCGCGGCCATCGACAGTCTTTCCATCATCGGGATCGTCGGCTGTATCGCGGGCGATGATACGATCATGGCCGTCTTCAAGACCGATGAAGCAGCCGGCGAGGCCTGCGAGAGACTGAAGCTGGATCTGGATTTTGAGACCTGACCGGCCGGTTCTACCCGGCACTTACGTGCCCCGCGTTTTTTTCCGCGGGACCCAGGCCGGCGCAGGGGATCTGCAGGCGGAACTGACTAGCGTGTGCCGGACAGGCTTTGGAGGAGAATCATGTTACTGAGCCTTCATGTAAAAAACCTGGCTCTGATCAGGGAGGAGGAGGTCACCTTCACGGACGGCCTCAACATTCTGACCGGCGAGACCGGGGCCGGTAAATCGATCATCATAGGATCTGTCAATCTGGGCCTGGGAGCCAGGGCGGACAGATCCATCATCAGGACCGGAGAGGATTTTGCCCTGATCGAACTGACCTTCCGGGCGGACAATGAAAACCAGGTCCGGAAACTGGAGGAGATGGGCCTTTTCCCCGAGGAGGAGGGGATCATCCTGATCAAGAGAAAGATCCTCCCCACCCGCAGCATATGCTCGATCTGCGGGGAAACGGTGACCTTGAAACAGCTCCGGGAAGCCGGCGAGCTGCTGATCGATATATATGGACAAAGGGAAAACCAGCGGCTTCTGCGCAAGGAGGCCCAGCGGAAGACCCTGGATGAGTATGGCGGGGAGCTTACGGCCCCGCTTTTGTCACAGTGCGCGGACGCCTACCGGAGCTGGAAAAAGCTGGCGGATGAATGGGACAGGGACGATATGGACGAGTCCGCCCGCCTCAGGGAGATGGACCTGCTCACCTACGAGGCGGATGAGATCGAAGCGGCTGGGCTCAGGGAGGGCGAGGAAGCGGACCTGGAGCGGGAACAGCGCGTTCTGGGCAGCTTTCGCAAGATCAGCGAGGCCGCGGCGGGCGCCTTCCAGCTGACCGCGGACGCGGGCGCCGCCGACATGATCGGCCGCGCCTGCAGGGACCTGGCCCGCGTCGAGGGCATTGACGAAAACCTGGATGCCCTTGCCGGCCAGCTCAATGAGATCGATGACCTGCTCTCGGACTTCAACAGAAGCCTGTCTGACTATGTGGAAAACCTGTCCTTTGACCCCGAGCGGCTGACCCGGATCGAGGACCGGCTCGATGTGATCCGGCGCTGCCAGGACAAGTACGGCAGGACCTATGAGGAGATCATGGCCGCCCTGGCCTCCCGCAGGGAGCGGATCGATTTCCTGCAGGCCTATGAGGCCAGGCGCAAGGCCCTCAGGACCAGGATCGACACAGAGAGAAAGCTCCTGGAGGAGACCTGCGAGAAGCTGACGGCAGTGAGGACCGGGGCGGCCGCGGAATTCGCCGCCGGCATGAAGGAAGCCCTCCTGGAGCTCAACTTCCTCCGCGTGGAATTCGCCATCCGGGTGGAGCCCGACCGCGCCCACCCCGGGCCCGACGGCTGGGACCACGTGTCCATGCACATTTCCATGAACCCGGGCGAACCCCTGCGCCCCCTGGAGCAGGTGGCCAGCGGCGGCGAGCTCTCCAGGATCATGCTGGCCCTCAAGACCGTCTTCGCCGGCAAGGATGAGATCTACAGCTTTATCTTTGACGAGATCGACACGGGGATCAGCGGACAGACCGCCTGGAAGGTCTCCGGCCGCATGGGCCGGCTGGCCGCCAACCACCAGATCCTCTGCATCACCCACCTCCCCCAGATCGCTGCCATGCAGGACAGCCACTACCTGATCGAAAAGGAGGCCGGGGATGACACGACGGCCACCCACATCAGGCGCCTGGATCCCCAAGAGAGCGAGCGGGAGCTCGCCCGGCTCCTGGGGGCCGGCCAGCTCACACCGGCCGCCCTCGAAAACGCCAGAGAGATGAAAAAGATCGCCGGCCAGGAGAAAAGACTATGAAAACAGACGAGATACGCGCCATACTGGACCGGATCTTTGAGGAATTCCCCAGCATCCACACAGGAGACATCCCCGGGATTGACCTCTACATGGACCAGGTCACGACCTTTCTGCAGGAAAACCTGCGCGGCCTCTCCCGGGATCCGGACGGAGACAAGTTCCTGACCAAGACCATGATCAACAACTATGTCAAAAACAAGGTCCTGATCCCGCCGGTTAAGAAAAAATACAGCCGCGACCACATCATGCTCCTCATCATCATTTATTACATGAAGAGCTTCCTGTCCATCAACGACATCCGGGCGATCACGGGACCTGTCATGGACCGCTACGCGGATATAGAGATTCCTGACCGCAAAAAGGACCAGGCCGACAAAAAACACGAACCCCGGGACAAAAAAGCAAGACCCGCTGACAAAGCCGCCGCGCGGACTGCGGACAAGCCCGCAAACCGGCTCAGGATCCGCGATATTTACGAAGACCTGATCGGGACCATCGAAGAGACTCTCCCGGAGATCCACCGGGAGATCTCCGGCCAGATCGACCGGGCGGAAAAAGACTTCGCGGACCTCCCGGAGCAGGAGAGGACCCTGCTCCAGCAGTTTTCCCTGATCAACCGCCTGAGCGCCGAGGTCTACATCCGCAAGCTCCTGATCGAAAAACTGCTGGACATGGACACAGAGTGACGGACGGGCTCTTTCCCTCTTTCCGACAATGCCGCTCGCCAGAGCGGCAACGCGAGGAGAAAGCCCGGGACGGGTTTCTCCGACGCGATCACAGGTGCCTGAGCCCGCGGCACAGGCACCGGAGTGAAAAATCCTGTATCGACAGGATTTTTCACTCTATATTGCATCAGAACAGGATGAAAACAATATGTCAATCTACGAGACACTCAACCGGGAGCAGCAGAAGGCCTGCTTCCAGACAGAAGGCCCGGTCCTGATCCTGGCCGGCGCCGGCAGCGGCAAGACCCGGGTGATCACCCACCGGATCGCATACCTGATCGACGAATGCGAGGTCAATCCCTGGAATATCCTGGCGATCACCTTCACCAACAAGGCCGCCGGCGAGATGCGGGACCGCGTGGACCAGATCCTGGGCGGGACCGGTCAGGGAGTCTGGATCTCGACCTTCCACTCCATGTGCGTGAGGATCCTCCGCCGCCATATCGACCTTCTGGGCTATGAGCCCTCCTTCGTCATATACGACACCGACGACCAGAAGACCCTCATGAAGGAGGCCTGCAAAAACCTGCGGATCAATACAAAGGACCTGAAGGAGCGGGAGATCCTGTCCGCGGTATCCGCCGCGAAGAACGAGCTTCTGACCCCCCTGCAGTACAGGGAGGAGAACGACGGGGAGAGCTTCCGGAAAAAGCAGATCGGCATGGCCTACGAGGAGTACCAGAGGCTTCTGCGCAAGAACAACGCAGTGGACTTTGATGACCTCCTCATGCTGACGGTCCGGCTCTTCCACGCCCACGACGAGGTCCTGGACATGTACCAGCAGCGCTTCCGCTATATCATGGTCGACGAGTACCAGGACACCAACGGGGCCCAGTTCGAGCTGGTCCGCCTCCTCGCGGGCAAATACAGGAACCTCTGCGTGGTCGGCGACGACGACCAGTCCATCTACAAATTCCGGGGCGCGGACATCCGCAATATCCTGGACTTCGAAAAGGTCTATCCGGACGCCATGGTCGTCCGCCTGGAGCAGAACTACCGGTCCACCCAGAATATCCTGGACGCGGCCAATGCCGTGATCCGCAACAACCGGACCCGAAAGGACAAGTCCCTCTGGACAGACCGCGGAAGGGGGGCCCGCATCCATGTGCGGAGCTTCTCGACGGCCATGGAGGAGGCCTCCTTTGTCGCGGAGGACATAAAGGACAAGATGCGGCGCGACGGGTCCCTGACCTACAGGAGTTTTGCTATCCTCTACCGGACCAATGCCCAGGCCCGCCTCTTGGAGGAACGCCTGGTCCTGGGGTCCCTCCCCTACAATGTCGTGGGCGGCACCAACTTCTACGACAGAAGAGAGATCAAGGATGTCCTGTGCTACCTCAAGACCATCGACAACGGGAGAGACGACCTGGCTGTCCGCAGGATCATCAATGTCCCCAGAAGAGGGATCGGGGCCACGACCCTGGGACGGGCGGCCGAATACGCCGCCCTGCAGCAGGCCAGCCTCTTCTCCGTCATGGAGCAGGGCGATCAGATCCCGGGCGTCAAAAAAGCCGGGCTCAAGCTCCGCGATTTCGCTGATATGATCCTGGAGTGCAGGGAATATGCCCTGACCCACACCCTGACTGAACTCCTGAAGCATGTGCTGGACGTCTCCGGCTATGTCGATGCCCTCCGGGACTCCGGAGAGGAGGACGCGGAGGACCGCGAAAAAAATATCGACGAGCTGATCAGCAAGATGGCCGATTACGAGCAGCGCATGGAAGAGGAGGACACAGAGGCCACCCTGTCGGGCTTTCTCGAGGACGTCGCCCTGGTCGCCGACATCGATGACGTCGACGGCAATGACGACAGGATCCTCCTGATGACCCTCCACAGCGCCAAGGGCCTGGAATTTCCCCACGTCTATATCACCGGCATGGAGGACGGGATCTTTCCCGGCTACCTCTCCCTCCAGGATTACAGCGGCGACGGACTCGAGGAGGAACGCCGCCTGGCCTACGTCGGCATCACCCGGGCCATGCAGGACCTGACCCTGACCAGCGCCCGGTCCAGGATGCTGCGCGGCGAGGTCCAGTACAACCCCATCAGCCGCTTCCTGGCGGAGATCCCCGATGACCTGATCGAGGAGGACCCCGGCCACAGGACCCGGAGATCCTGGTCCTTTGACGATGACGATGACAGCCCCTTCGGCAGCTCCGGCGCCGACGATCTCTTCGGCAGAGACTCTTTCGGGGCGGACCTGTTCGGATCGAACCGTTCCGGTAAAGACACTTTTGGAAAAAACTCTTTCGGAAAAGATTCTTTTGAAAAAAACTCATTCGGAAAAGATTCTTTCGGTAAAGATCTTTTTGGAAAAAATCTGACCGGACAGAATGGATCCGGAAAAAATCAGGCCGGCAGACAGGAGACAGGCCGGAACACCGCCAGCCTGTCCGGCGGAAAAAACCTGTCCGGGGGAAAATCCCTGGACAGCCTGCGCAAGGCCGGCATCTCGCTTGGAAAGGACTTTTTCGGACAGGGATCCGCGGGTTCCGATCCGGGAACCGGCCCTGCCGCCAAGACCGGCGGGACAGCCCGGAAACGCCCCAGGGCAGTCTACACAAAGCCCCACACAAGCGAGGAAAAAATGCCCTACATCGCCAGGACGACATCCTCACGCAAGACTGCCGCAGGATCCCGCAAGGGCAGCCCCGCGGAACCGCAGAAACCCGACTACACGACCGGCGACAGGGTCAGACACCTCAACTACGGGGACGGCACAGTCTCCGCCCTGGAAAAGACCCCCCGGGACTACAAGGTGACTGTCCAGTTCGACGACTGCGGCCAGAAGATCATGTACGCCGGCTTTGCCAGACTGCAGAAACTATAAAACCACTTGATCGATTTTTTTGTGGAAAAGAAACCCTGCAGGTGATATAGTATTTATAAGCGAGAACAGGCGCCAAACCGCCCTGAACTCAAAAACACTATAGTAAAGCAGTGTTGGATTCTTAGAGAAACAGGAAGGAGCAGGACAGGATATGGAGATTTCCAAGGCAAAATTTCAGGAACTGATCGATGCAGTCAAGGCGAAAAATGAGGAATCGGACAATAAGCTGATCTGGTGCCTCGCCCTGATCGGAGGCATAGTAGTCGTGGCATGTATTGCATATGCCGTCTATCGCTTCCTTACGCCTGATTACTATGATGACTACGACGACGATGATTTTGACGACGACTTCGATGACGACTTCGATGATTTCGAAGACGAAGAGGAGGCTGAAGAAGAGAAGGCCGAGGAAGAGCCCGCTGCAGACGACGAAGCTGCAGAGGAGGAAGAGGCCGAAGAGGAAAAGACCGAGGAATGATCCCGGGGATCTCGACCGGCTTTCCCGAACTATTGTAATCGCGAACAGGGGCTGCCCACTTGGTGGACGGCCCCTGCTTTTTAAAAATAAGTCCGGAAGAAACCGGATAAAACGGAATAAACCGGAATGATCCGGCCGGTACGAACCCCGGCTCATTCTCCCCGGGCCATTACCTTCCACCCCGCACAGGAGGACCAATGAGAGTAAATGAAACATGCGCAGCCTGCCTGTATGACAAACAGAAAACGAGATCCAATGACCCCGCATACCTGGAGAGCGTCCGCCGGATCATAGACCAGAGAAGGGAAAGCGATACCTCCCCCTACCTGGTCTATCTTTTTAACCAGGCCTACGAAAAACAGTTCGGCCCCGGATCGTCCTATGCGGAGATCAAGAAACAGTTCAATGACCTTGTCCTTTCCATGGAGGAAAGGATCCGGGAAATCATCGAGACGTCTCCGGACCCGCTCGCGGCCTCTATGGTCTACGCGCGGATCGGCAATTATATTGACTACGGTGCCATGAACCATGTGGACGAGAAAACCTTCCTGTCTCTTTTTGAAAACACCTCCCTCAGCAGCCACGACAGACAGGTCCTGGATTCACTCATCAGCCAGTGTGAACAGGCTGACCGCTTCCTGCTCATCGCTGACAACTGCGGAGAGATCGTCCTCGACAAGCTCTTTCTGGAACAGCTCAAAAAACAATTCCCCCATCTCCATCTGACCGTCATGGTCCGCGGAGGAGAAGTCCTCAATGACGCGACCGAAGAGGACGCCGCCTGCTCCGGGATCTCGGACATTGCGGAAGTAATCTCCAACGGGACATCCGTGGCCGGCACCATCTATGACATGATCTCAGAGGAAGCAAAGACAGCTCTGGACAGAGCAGATGTCATCCTGGCCAAGGGACAGGGAAATTATGAATCCCTCTGCGGACAGGGCAGACACATCTTTTATTCCTTCCTCTGCAAATGCGGCCTCTTCACCGAAAGATTCCAGGTCCCGAAACTGACCGGAATGCTTGTTGAAGAGTGAAAAATCCTGTCGATCGGAAAGAATGAAAATACTATTTGCGCGGACAGGTTAAATAACTATAATGTAACTTATCGGAAACGCAGAGCGTTTCCGGCAGATTTTGCCGAAGGCAAAAGATGCTGGCGCCGCAAGGCGCCAATAAGTTAGAGAGCGAAAATGCCGGAGCATTTTCGCGATCCAAAGGAAACGCAGAGCGTTTCCGGCAGCTTTTGCCGAAGGCAAAAGATGCTTTTTTTCTACACTTAAAAAGGAGAACCAGACCATATATGGAATCAAACTGCGAAAAGAAACCTTCCGGCGGCAGCAGGACCGGGATCGAGAACCTGACCGCCTACGAAGTGATCTCCCACGAATACCTTCCCGATATTGACAGCGACAGCTGGCTGCTGCGCCACAAAAAGACCGGGGCCCGCGTGGCCTTGCTGCCCAGAAACGACAACAACAAGGTCTTTTTTATCGCCTTCAGGACGCCGCCGGAGGATTCGACCGGCGTTGCCCACATCATCGAGCACACCGTCCTCTGCGGATCCAGGGAGTTCCCGATCAAGGATCCCTTCATTGAGCTGGCAAAGGGCTCGCTCAACACCTTCCTCAATGCCATGACCTATCCGGACAAGACAGTCTATCCGGTGGCCAGCTGCAATGACCGGGATTTCAAGAACCTCATGCACGTCTATCTGGACGCGGTCTTTTATCCCAATATCTACAGGGAGCAGAATATCTTCCGCCAGGAGGGCTGGCACTACGAGGCGGACAGCGCGGACGGGGACATCACCGTCAACGGCGTCGTCTACAATGAGATGAAGGGAGCCCTGTCCAATCCTGAGGATATCCTGGGACGGGAGATCAACTCCGCCCTCTACCCCCACACGCCCTATTTCCACGAGTCGGGCGGTGACCCGGTCAATATCCCTGACCTGACCTATGAGGCCTATCTGGATTTCCACAGGCGCTATTACCATCCCTCCAACAGCTACATCTACCTCTACGGAGACGCGGACATGGCCGAGAGACTGCAGTGGATCGACGAAGCCTACCTGTCTCACTTCGACCGCCTGGAGATCGACTCCACCATTCCTGCCGAGCCGGCTTTTGAGGAACCGGTGGAGGTCAGGCGCGCCTATTCCATCCTGCAGGAGGAGGATCCCGCCGGCAAGTCCTTCCTGTCCTGGAATGTCACGGTGGCTCCCGACAGCCTGGACGCGGGCTTCAACACCGCCTTCCAGATCCTCAATTATGCCCTATGCGACGCCGAGGGCGCCCCTGTCCGCAAGGCCCTGCGCGACAAGGGCCTGGGAGAGGATGTCTACGCCTCCTTTGAGACTGGGATCCGACAGCCCAGTTTTTCCATCGTCTCCAAATACACGGATCCGGACCGCAGGGACGAGTTCATTGCCACCATCCGGGAGACCCTCCAAAAGCTGGCTGAGGACGGGATCGACCGCCGGGCTCTGGAGGCCGGCATCAACCGCTATGAGTTCCGCTACCGCGAAGCGGATTTCGGCTCCTATTCCAAGGGCCTGATCTACGGCCTCAGCGCCCTGGAGACCTGGCTCTATGATGATGAAAAACCCTTTGTCAGCCTCCAGGTCGGAGACTGCTTCGACAAGCTCCGCAAAGAGGCCGGCAGGGGATATTTTGAAAAGATCATCCGCGAGCGCCTGCTTGACAACTCCCACTGCGCCGTCGTCGTTCTCGAGCCGGAGCCGGGACTCTCCGACCGCAGAGACGAGGAGATGCGGGTCCGTCTGAAAAAATTTGCGGATTCCTGCACAGCGCAGGAACGCCGGCAGATCGTAGACGACTTCAAGGCCCTCCGGACCTGGCAGCAGACCCCGGACGCCGAAGAGGACATCCGCAGGATCCCCATGCTGCAGCGGAGCGACCTGACCAGAAAGGCGGTCCCCCTGCTCAATGTCGTCAGGGACTACGAGGGCATGAAGGCCATCATCCATCCCCAGTCGACCAACCGGATCGACTACATGACCTTCCTCTTTGACATCCGCGACCTGCCCGAAAAATATATCCGCCTGCTGGGGATCTTCAAGACCCTCTTCAGCGTTCTGGATACGGAAAAATATGATTACACTGCCCTGGGCCATGAGATCAATATCTCCACCGGCGGCCTGGGCGCTCTGACGAGCTCCTACAACTGGTACGGCGATCCGCAGATCCAGAAGGGAAGCCGGCTGACCTTCGAGGTCACCCTCAAGGCCCTCCACAAAAACCTCCGGCCAGCCCTGGACCTGGTCCGCCAGATCCTGCTCAGGACCAACTACAATATGCCGGACCGCATCCTGGAGGTCCTGGAGGAGGAACGCGCCGGGATGAGGGCGGGAATGTCCTCCTCGGGCCACGCGACAGCCGCCCAGCGCGCCCTTTCCTATATCTCGGAAAATTCGGCCATCATGGACCTGATCAGCGGCCTGGGCGCCTACGAGACTCTGGACAGGACCTGTGAGAAACTGAGCGGTTCCGGCCAGGCAGAGGAACTCTGCGCCGATCTGGCGGATATGGCCCGCGCCATCTTCCGCACAGACAACCTCACCTTTGACTGCACGGCCTGCGAAGAGGACATCCCAGAGATTCTGGCCTGCGCCAGAGACTTTGCGGCGGGACTCAACCCGCCCCCCGCAGAGACCCGGGTCCCCTTCGTCCCTGTTCTGAAAAAGAAAAACGAGGGACTGACCACAGCCGGCCAGGTCCAGTATGTTTGCCGCGCCGGCCGCTACAAGGGAGAGGGCCGCGAGAGCACAGGCGTCTTCCGTGTCCTCCGCGTCCTCATGGGCTATGAGTATCTCTGGGGCAAGGTCCGCGTCGAAGGCGGCGCCTACGGCTGCATGAGCAGCTTCACCAGGGACGGCAGCGCCTTCCTGGTCTCCTATAGAGACCCCCACCTGCGCCGGACCATCCGCACCTTTGAGGAGGCCGCAGATTTCCTGCGCAGCTTCGACGCCGACGAGCGCACCATGACCAAATATATCATTGGCGCGGTCAGCGCCCTCGACCAGCCCATGACCCCTTATGTCTACGGCCGCTACTCCCTGTCCTCCTACCTGACGGGGCTGACCGATGAAAAGATCCAGAAGGAACGCGACCAGGTCCTCGACGCGACCCCCGCCGACATCCGGGCCATGGCCCCTTACCTGGATGCCGTCATGGCCGAGGACTGCCTCTGCGTGGTCGGCAGCGACGCAAAGATCCGGGAAAATAAAGAACTGTTCGGGGAGATCAGAAAGCTGGTATAGATGAGGGGTTATAGGGAAGGGACGAGCCGGTCACAATACATCCTTTGGACATGTACGAAACTCGCGCAGATGTACTAAGACGGAAAACGGGCGCCAGGAGTGCCGCTTTAACTCGCATCCCGTGTTGAAGACACGGTCTGCTCAAACAGGCTGTCGCGCTAAAACACCCGGCCGTGAGGGCCGGGCGTTTTGCCCTCCCTTACGCCCGTTTTCCGTCAAGTACATCTAAGCGCTCATTTCAATCATGTCCGCCAGGATGTATTGCGACACGGCTCTGATTGCCGCCATCCCTATAAAGGAGAAAGGGTAGAGGCCGGCCCTTCGGGCCGGAGCGTCATTCCAGGGCAAGTCCAAATAATAAAAAAACAGGCTTCCTCCACCTCATTGTTTGGCGACAGGTACTTTTTCATCGCCACACTCATTCCATATATTTGGTGGAGCAGGAGTCAGGGCCGAAAGCGGATCCATCCCGGCGGACATGATGTGATGAGTGCTGGAGGTACCCGGCGAAGCGGATGCGGGAGGGCGGGTCAATTTCCCGGCTCTCACAGCCGGGAAAATGTTGTCCGCACTGTTTGAGCATTTTGCGCGCTAGCAATGAGCCATGCGCGTGCAGTCTGTCATACGGCCGATGAGAGCGGAGCTCTCAATCGGATGAATGACAGACTGGACGCATACGGCGAATGCCGTGACAGTGAGCGACAAGCATGTTAATGCGGTCGCGAACCTGTCAGCATGGCTCGTGTCCGGCACTATAAGACATTGCCCGCCCGGAGCAGACGCGAGCCCTGGTACCTCCGCGCGAAGAGCTCTCATGTCCAAAGGATGGGTCCGCTGAGGCCCGTCCCTTCATCTCGACACTCCCGTTTATTTATTTTGAAAGGAACGATTATGACAGCAAACTCCGATAAGGATATAAAGAATATGGAAACCGGGTCAACCCCTGCTGAGGCCGACCAGGCTGGAGCCGCTCCCAAGAAGGCCGGTTTTGCCACGATCATCGGCCGGCCCAACGTGGGCAAGTCCACCCTTATGAACCGGATGATCGGGCAGAAGATCGCGATTACCTCCTACAAGCCCCAGACGACCAGAAACCAGATCCGCACGATCTACACGGGTCCGGAGGGCCAGATCGTCTTTCTGGACACTCCCGGCATCCATCAGAGCCGCACAAAGCTGGGAGAATACATGGTCAAGGCCGCCAAGGGAACCCTCAAGGAGGTCGACGTGGTCCTCTGGCTGGTGGAGCCCCGCCAGAAACTGACCGAAGAGGACAAGGCCATCATTGAATTGATCAAAGAAGTTAAGACCCCGGTGATCGTGGTGATCAACAAGATTGACAAGGTCAAAAAGGCGGAGCTCCTGCCCGTGATCGATCTCTATGCCCACGAAGGAGTCTTTCATGAGATCATCCCGGTGAGCGCCCGGACCGGCGACGGCGTGGACCAGCTGATGAAGGATATCTTTGACCTGCTGCCGGCGAGAGAGCCTTTTTATGATGAGGACATGGTGACGACCCAGACAGAGCGTGAGATCGCCGCGGAGATCGTCCGTGAAAAGGCCCTCAGACTCCTGCAGGAAGAGGTCCCGCACGGGATCGCCGTGACCATCGAGTCCATGAAGACCAGGTCCCGCAA
>CAMNFJ010000041.1:0-18733 GCA_946536955.1 uncultured Lachnospiraceae bacterium | reverse complement strand
GTTTGTGCAACTTGACGAGTCTCAGAGCCTTTACGATACTTTTGACCTTTACATCTTTATATTGACTTTTTATATTCCGTGGTAGTCGCGCCCGGCGGCAATGTCCTGTTCCATGGTCCTCCTGAGTTCGTCGATGGAGGAGAACTTCATCTCGGGCCTGCGGTGGGTCAGCAGCTGGACGGTTGCGGTCTCCCCGTAGATATCCCCGGAAAAATCATAGAGATAGGTCTCTACGGTCACCTGCTTTTCCTCCGAGACAGTCGGCTTGACCCCGATATTGGTCATGCCGCAGTATTCTCCGTCGCCGATCAGGACCTTTGAATAGTAGACCCCGAAGGGGGGCAGGATCTTGTCTGCCGGAGGCAGCTGGTTGAGGGTGGGGACTCCGATCCTCCTGCCCAGGGCTTTGCCGTGGACGATCTCTCCCCGGATCCTGTAGGGCTCTCCCAGATAGCGGGCCGCCGTCGTGACCTCCCCGGTCTTGATCAGGCGGCGGATCAGGGTCGAGCTGATGATATTGTCATCCATGACGACCTTTTCGATCTTTTTGGCCGTAAACCCGTATTCCGGAGCCAGGGAAGCCAGCAGGTCAAAGTTGCCGCTCCCGTGGTCGCCGAAGGAAAGGTCAGGGCCCGCGGCAATAAAGCGGGTGCGCAGGTGGCCGCACAGGAAGCGGGTGACAAAGTCCCTCGAGGGCGTCGCGGCCGACTCCGCGTTAAAAGGAAACTCCACGAGGAGGTCGATGCCCATTTTTTCAAAGATCTCCCGCTTCTCCTCCTTGGTCGTCAGCATATCCCCTGAGCCGAACCCGAAAAACTTCTCGGGATAGGGATCAAAGGTGAAGACGGTCGCCAGGAGTCCTTTTTCCTTCTGGTCGAGCAGCTCCTCCAGAAGCCTGCGGTGGCCCAGGTGGATCCCGTCGAATTTTCCTATTGAGACCGCGGTTTCCCGCGGGCTTACAAATTCTGCTGTATCACTGATTATCTGCATAGGCTTGGTCTTTATCTTTACTGGTGGTTATTGCTGTGGCAGAAACATCTTGTAGGCCGAGTAGGCCCTCCTCCGGCCGGTGCGGTGGTAGAGTCCGTAAAAGGCCAGGTCCGGGCCGTAGACCCGGATGACCTCGCCGGCCCCGGCAAAGGGACCGTCAGCCTCATGATCGGGACCGCCGGCGGGAGTATCCACCGTGCCGGCGGATTTTTCTCCTTCAGCCGCATGGCTTGCGGCTGCGGACTGCGGGTCCTCGTCCCCGGATAGAAAGCGCAGGGCGGAGGGCTCCAGGAGGTTGCCGTTTTTCAAAAGGCGGAGGGCATCCGGCGCGCAGGCCGCCGCGGGCAGGTCCGCAAAGAAGGCGTCGACCGGCCTGATCAGGCCGGGCAGGGAGCCTGGATCCGTTTTGGCGATCCTCTCCACCTCATCCAGGGTCACGGCCTCGTCCAGGGCAAACTGTCCCACCCTGGTCCTGAGGAGCGATTCCATGGCGGCCCCGGTCCCCAGAAGCTCTCCCAGGTCGTGGCAGAGGGTCCGGATATAGGTGCCCTTGGAGCAGCGGACCCGCATGGTCACAAGGGGAAAGTCGATCTTTTCGACAGTCAGGGCATGGATGGTGATCCGGCGGGCCTTCCGCTCGACCGTGATCCCCTTTCTGGCCATGTCGTAGAGCCTTTTTCCATTGATCTTGACAGCCGAGTACATGGGAGGGACCTGGTCGATCTCTCCGACAAAGCCGGCCGCCGCCTCCAGGATCCTCTGCCGGACCTGGCGGTCCGCGGCCTCATCCTGGAGGGCGTCCGCGGCCGCGTCCTCATCCACCCGGGCAGGAGTCCCGCAGGGAGATCCGTCCCCGGCATCCGGGCCTGCCAGCAGGGCAAAGGCCTCGCCGGCGGGCATTTCCCGCAGGACGGTGCCGCTCATGTCCTGGGTATCCGTCGTGACCCCCAGCCGCATGACGGCGACATATTCCTTGTCCCTGTCGGCGATCAGCTCACAGATCCGGGTGGCATTGCCCAGACACATGGGCAGGACCCCTTCGGCATCGGGATCCAGAGTCCCGGTGTGGCCGATCTTTCTCATCCGCAGGATCCCCCGCAGGCGGGCCACCGCGTCGCTGGACGTATATCCTTTTTCCTTATAAATTGTCAGCATTCCGTGGTACATGGACTTCCTTTCCCGGCATCCGCAAGCTGGTCCCTGACCATTTCCACCATTTTGTGCAGGACAAAGTCAATGCTCCTGTCCCGGCTGATGGTACAGCCGCTGGCGTGAAAATGGCCGCCGCCGCCGAAGGCTTCCGCGATCGCGGAGACATTGACGACCTTGTTGGACCGCAGACTCACCTTCCAGTCTCCGGAAGCCTTTTCATGGGCAAAGACCGCGCAGTCCGCCCCGGTCGTTGAGACCATGGCGCTCACGATCCCGTCGACATCCTGGCCTCTCCCTCCCAGGGACATGATCGATTCCTGGCTGAGCCTGCTCAGGATGCACATGCCTCCCAGCATGCTCTTGCTCTTCACCAGAGCCTTGCCCAGCATCTTCTGCTGGACCCAGGTCTTCTCGAAATAGACCTCCCTGACGATGGTCGAAAAATCAAAGCCATAGGTGATCAGGTCTCCGGCGATCTCCATGGTCCTGCGGCTGGTGGAGGGGAAGCGGAAGCACCCGGTATCGGTGACCATCCCCACGTAGAGGGCCTGGGCGACCTCCTGGTCGATCAGGCTGTGGTCGAGCACCTCGTAGACCAGCTCGCAGGCACTGCTGGCAGCCCCGTCGACAAAATTGACCATGGCGCAGCCGCTGTTGCTGACATGGTGGTCGATATTGACCGTCTTGCCGGCCCTGTCAAAAAAGGCTTCCGCGCCGGAGATCCTGTCCTTGGCGGAGTCCAGGACGATGAAGGCATCATAGCGGTCAAGGTCCGTGGTGAAGTCCGTTTTGATGGTGTCAGCCCCGGGAATATTTCTGACCAGCTCATCGTGGAGAGGCTCCAGAAATACGTCCACACGTGTCTCCGGCATGGTCTTGCGCAGATAAAGGGCCATACCCATGCAGGCCCCCGCGCAGTCTCCGTCCGGGTTCTCATGGCCGCTGATCCCGATCGATCTGCAGCCCCTGACTTCCTCCAGTATTCTCATCCGTCCCTCCGTTCTTTACATCAGGTCTTCGGGATCATCTGCCGGGCCGGCATCCTCTTCAAAACCGGCTTCGCCCCGCGCCTCTTCAGCGCGGCGGTCGGCCGCGGTCACTTCATCGATCCTGCGGGACATCTCCACGCCGTAGGCGATGGAGTCATCGAGGAAGAAGCGCAGCTGAGGTGTGTTGCGCAGGTTGACTCTCCTGGCCAGCTCCCCCCGGATAAAGCCGGACGCGCTGGCCAGGCCCTCCATGGTGGACCGCATCTGCTCTTCATTTCCGTAGACGCTGACCCAGACCTTGCAGGTCTTGAGGTCGGGTGCCACTTCCACCTGCAGGACACTGGTCATGGGACTGATCCTGGGATCCTTGATCCCGCCGCTGATGATCCTGGCGAGCTCACGTCTCACCTCATCATTGACTTTTCTGTTTTTTACACTGTTTTTTCTCATATCCACTCAATCTGTATAGATCCGGATCCGTGCGGTCCGGAAAAAAGCATCCCGGCGGGAACCGTACCCGCCGGGATGCTGACACGATTATTCCGCTTACAAATCCCGGGCTGACCGGTCAGGGATCAGTCCCTGGGAACTTCGACCAGATCATAGGCCTCGACGATATCGTCGACCTGCATCTTGTCAAAGCCTTCAAAGACAAGGCCGCAGTCGAAGCCCTCTCTGACTTCCTTCACATCGTCCTTGAATCTCTTGAGGGAAGCGAGCTTGCCCTCGTAGATCTGCTCATCGCCCCTGCGGATCCTGACGCTGCAGCCGCGGCGGATGATGCCGTCGATGACCATGGAGCCGGCGATATTGCCGACGCGGGAGGCCTTGAAGAGCTGGCGGACCTGGGCGTGGCCGATGACGCGCTCCTCGTAGACAGGCGCGCGCATGCCCTTAAGGGCAGCCTCGATGGCGTCGATGGCCTGGTAGATGACCTTGTAGAGCCTGATGTCGACATTCTCCTGGTCGGCCATGGACTTGGCCATCATGTCAGGCCGCACATTGAAGCCGATGATGACGGCGTTGGAGGCCGATGCCAGGGAGACGTCGGACTCGGTGATATTGCCGACCGCCGCGTGGATGACCTTGACGACGACTTCCTCGTTGGAGAGCTTGAGCAGGCTCTGGCGCAGGGCTTCGACGGAGCCCTGGACATCCGCCTTGAGGATGAGGTTGAACTCCTTGAGGTTGCCCTCCTTCATCTGGCTGAAGAGGTCGTCCAGGTTCATGCGCATTCTGGTCTCTTCGATGAGCTCCTCCTTGCGCTGGACCTTATAGGTCTCGGCATAGGATTTGGCTGTCTGCAGGTCCTCGTGGGCCAGAAAGACCTCGCCCGCGCTGGGAACGTCGGACAGACCCAGGATCTCGACAGGGTGGGAGGGAGTCGCCTCCTTGACCCGTCTGCCCTTGTCGTCGATCATGGCCCTGACCTTGCCGGAGCTTGCGCCCGCGGAGATGAAGTCTCCGATGTGCAGGGTGCCCTTCTGGACCAGGACGTTGGCCACAGGTCCGCGGCCCTTGTCCAGCTTGGCCTCGAGGACAAGTCCTCTGGCCTTGCGGTCCGGATTGGCCTTGAGCTCCATGATGTCGGCGGTGAGCAGGATGGTCTCGAGCAGGTCCTCGATGCCGTCCCCTCTCTTGGCGGAGACCTCCACGAACTCGGTGGAGCCGCCCCAGTCTGTGGGGATCAGCTCATATTCGGTCAGTTCCTGCTTGACGCGGTCGGGGTTGGCCCCTTCCTTATCAATCTTGTTAATGGCGACGATGATCTCGACGCCCGCCGCCTTGGCGTGGTTGATGGCCTCGATGGTCTGGGGCATGACACCGTCGTCCGCTGCGACGACCAGGATCGCGATATCCGTGGAATTGGCGCCGCGCATACGCATGGCGGTGAAGGCCTCATGACCGGGAGTATCCAGGAAGGTGATGTCACGTCCATTGACAGAGACCATGTAGGCGCCGATGGCCTGCGTGATGCCGCCGGCTTCCTTGCCGGTGACATTGGTGCTGCGGATGGCGTCCAGAAGGGAAGTCTTGCCGTGGTCGACGTGGCCCATGACACAGATGACGGGCGGGCGGGACACCATGGTGCTCTCGTCCTCTTCATCCTCGCGCAGGAGCTCCTCGATGACGTCGATTTTCTGCTCCTTCTCGCAGAGGATGTCATAGCCCAGAGCGATCTCCTCGGCCTCCTCGTAGCTGACTTCACTGTTTGGTGTCATCATCTTGCCCTGAAGGAAGAGTTTCTTGATGATCTCGGCCGCCTGCAGGTGCATGCGCTCGGCCAGATCGCGGATGGCGATCTTCTCGGGCACGGTGATCGTCTTGATCTGCTCCTCGGCAGGGACCTGTTCCTTCTTCTCGGGACGGATAAAGCGTCCGCTTCTGTTCTTGCGGTTCTTATCGTCCTCGTTATAGATCTGATCCTTTCTGGATCTGCGGTCTTTGTCCTGATGAGGCTGCTTGCGGCTCTTGTCGCCGGGTCTTCCGGCAGCTGCGCCGCCCTGGCCGGGACGGGCGCCGGGACCTCCCTGTCCGGGACGGCCTCCTCTGGCATCGCCGCCTGCACGGCCGCCTGCTCCGGGACGGGCGCCGCCTCTGGCATCACTGCCTCCGCGGCCTCCTCTGGCATCGCTGCCGCCCTGGCGCTGGCCTCTTCCCTCTCCGGAAGGACGGCCGCCGCGGCCTCCCTCGCGGGTTCCGGGCCGGTCCGCGCCGCGCTGGCCTCTGCCGCCGGCTTCCTGTCTGGCACCGCGCTGAGGAGCCTCCTTTTTCTGGGCAGCGGGTCTGGACTCGGCAGCTTCTTCCGCTGCTGTATTGACAGCCGCTGCAGGCGCAGCAGGCGCTGTCTCCTCGGCCTGCGCCGCCCGTACAGCCGCAGCCTCCTCGGCCTCCCTGGCCGCGGCTGCTGCCGCCGCCTCAGCCGCAGCAGCTTCTGCCTGCTGGGCCTTCAGGGCCTCCGCCTCGGCGGCCTTTCTGGCCGCGTCAGACTTTCTGGGCTGCTGGACAGGCTTATGGTAATCCACTTCCATCTGAGTCTGACGGATCGTGGGCTTGATCAGCTTATGGACAGGCTGGGCCTGGCTGCGGCCGCGGCCGAAGCCGCTCCCGCCCTGGCGTCTGCCGCTGTTTGCATCGCGGCCGGCAGGCCTGTCGGTCCTTCCGTCGGTCCGCTGTCTGCCGCGGCCGTTATTTGCGCCCGCGGAAGCACCTGCGCCGGTCCTGGCCTGGCCGCGTCCCGCGCCCTGGCGCTGGGAGCTGCCGCTTCCGGGATTATAGGCGCCGGAGCCGCTGGAATAGGCGCCGCGCTGGCCGCCCTGGGCGTTTCCGCCGGTCACAATAATGATCTTTTTCTTCTTCGCAGGCTTTTTTCCATCCTCTGCGGCTTTTTTATTTTCACCTACAGATTTCTTCTCTTCTGCCACAGGTTTTTTCCCCTCATTTTCAGCCGGAGCTGTCACATTGCTGTTGTATTCCGTCTCATTTCGTTTCTCTTCAAACTTATCAGATACCAACTTGACTGCGCCCTCCTCAATATACTTTCCACACTCGATCTTTTGTTAAATATTCTCTGATATTTAATGTCTCCGGAGGTCAGTCTCCGGACTCCGCTCCATCCGGAGCCGCTCTGGACGAGTCCATGCCGCGGTCGGGCGGCACCAGGACCTGCAGACCTGCTTCCTGAGCCTTTTCCAGAATGCTCTTCGCGAAGCCCCGGTCCGTAACTGCCACGCAGGCCCGCGCCTCCTTGCCGAGCGCATGTCCGAGTGTCTCTTTGGTTCCGTAAGTCAGAATCGGAACTTTGTAGTAGCTGCATTTATCATTAAACTTCTTTGCCGTGTTGGTCTGTGTATCCTCCGCTAGAATCAGCAGCCGGGCCTTTCTGCCCCGGACGGCCTCCTCCGCGGAAAACCCTCCCGCCGCGACCCTGCCGGCTCTGGACGCCAGTCCCAGGAGGGATAGGATCTTATCCTGCATGTTCCCCTCCCATCTCCGTCAGCAGACGGTCATAAGCTTCACCGGGGACCTGTGTGCGGAAAGCCTTGTTCAGGCTCTTTCTTTTGACGGCCCGCTGAAGGCATTCCGGGTCGTCGCAGAGATAGGCTCCGCGCCCGTTCGCCCTCCCCGTGCGGTCGACCAGGAGAGTCCCCTCCTCAGTCAGCACGATCCTGACGAGCTCTTTTTTGGGTTTTACAGTTCCGCAGCCGACGCAGGTCCGCATCGGGATTTTTTTTGGCATCAAAGTGTTCTCCATTACAAGTGCTGTATCGTCAGCATTACTTAGCTCTTAACCCTCTTAAGGATCACAGCTCATCTGCTTTCAGGCCGGCTTCGTCAGCTCCGGAGTCCTCTCCGGCTTCCTCCGCAGCCTCTTCAGCTTCCGGGTCCTCAGCGGCTGTCTCTTCCGCTTCCTCAGCACCGTCTTCCTGGTCCGCCTCAGCGGCAGTGACCTCTTCAGCGCCGTCTTCCTGCGCGGCATCAGCAGCCGCGGTCTCTTCTGCGCCGTTCAGACCCTCGTCTGTCTCCTCCGCGGACTCAGCGCCGTCCTCGTAATCCTCGTAGTAGTCCTCGTCGTAATCCTCCTCGTCATCCTGATCGAGGTAGTCTTCGTAGCGGAAGCCGACGGCATCTCTGGCCTGGGTCTCGTTTTTGATATCGATCTTGTAGCCTGTCAGGCGGGCCGCCAGTCTGGCGTTCTGGCCCTCCTTGCCGATCGCGAGGGAGAGCTGATAATCCGGCACGACGACCTTGGCCGACTTCTCCTCGGGATCCGCAAACACGGCGACGACATTGGCGGGGGACAGGGCGTTCTGAATGAAATTGCCGGGGTTCTCGTCCCAGACCACGATGTCGATCTTTTCCCCGCGGAGCTCATCGACGATATTGTTGACGCGGGCGCCGTTGTTGCCGACGCAGGCGCCGATCGGATCCACATTGGGATCGTTGGAGCGGACCGCGATCTTGGTGCGGCTCCCGGGCTCACGGGCGATGCTCATGATCTCGATGACGCCGTCCCGGACCTCGGCGACCTCCTGCTCGAAGAGGCGGCGGACCAGGTCGGGATGGGTGCGGCTGACCAGGATCCTGGGGCCCCGGTTGGTCGTGCGGACCTCCAGGACAAAGACCTTGATGCGGTCAGTGGGCTTGAGCTTCTCGCCCGGCACCTGCTCCTTTTCGTTGAGCATTCCGTCGGCCCGTCCCAGATTGACGCTGATATTGCGGCCTATATTTCTCTGAACGATACCGGTGATGATATCGCGCTGCTTTTCAATATAGTAGTCATAGATGACACTGCGTTCTTCCTCGCGGATCTTCTGCATGATCACGTTCTTGGCGATCTGGGTCGCAATCCGGCCGAAATCCTTGCTGTCGATATCGACCCTGACGACATCCCCGACCTGGGCATTGGCGCTGATCTTTACCGCGTCCTCCAGAGCGATCTGCTCTACGCTGTCCTCGACATCCTCCGGCGTCTCGACGACTGTCTTCTCCGCGAAGCAGGCATAATCGAAGGAATCCCTGTCAATCTCCACCCGGATGTTCTCCGCCTTGCCGAAGTGGCTCTTGCAGGCAGTCATCAGGGCGTTTTCGATTGCTTCGAAAAGCGTCTCACTGCTTATGTTCTTTTCCTTTTCCAGGGCGAGGATCGCCTCTTTCAACTCAGTGTTCATGCTGTCTCCTTTTTTTACAGTGCGGCCTCGAGGCTGCCGTTATCCATTAGTCATTCAGAAATCAAACGCCAGCCTTACGGACGCGATGCTGCTGCGCTCCACACTCAACCTGCCGCGCTCACCCTGCGCGGGAATCTGCGGCTCTGCAGGGCCCTCTTCATTCTTTTTCGCGGACCCCTTCTTTTTGCCCTTTCCTTTGCCCTTTCCGGGATCAGGCGCGGGCGGGTCAGCCAGAATGATCAGGGAGCTGTCGTCAAAGCCGGTCAGCTCTCCCCTCAGATCCTTTGTGCCATAATCCGGATAGGGCTTATAGAGATGGATCTCCACATCCTGTCCGATGCTCTGCTGCAGGTGTCTGTCCTTTGTCAGCGCCCTTCCAAGTCCGGGACTGGAAACGATCAGGGTGTAGGGATCGCGGATAAAGTCCGCGCGGTCAAGCTCATCGGACAGGACGCGGCTCACATTCTCGCAATCGCCGATCGTGACACCGCCCTCCTTGTCGATATAGACATTGAGAAAATACTCCTGACCTTCCCGGACATATTCCACATCATAAATATGGGTGCCGGCCTCCTCCGCGATCGGAGCGGCGATGTTTTCCGCCTGCTCTTCGATCCGCTGCCTGCCGGAACCGCGCGTCTGTTTTTCTTTCATCTTCTCTCACAAAACAAAAAGTGGACTTGCAGGCCCACTTTTTTATAAAACCATATATAATTATCAATAATGAAGCCTGCATTTTAATGTACAGCTTAATATTTAACATTTAATAATTTATTAAATTTTATTAAATGTTAAATAACATCTGTTACATTAGCACATGTCAAGTCAAAATGCAAGTCTAATATTTCACAAAATCCTCAGAGGTCGGAATTATCAAAATCCCCCTTCTTATTATAAACACGGATCTCCTGACCATTCTTGCGGAATTCGCTGGGGCTGATCCCGTAATACTGCTTAAAGATCTTGGAGAAGGCCAGCTGGTCCTCATAGCCCACCAGACAGGACACATTGTTGACCGGAAGGGTCGTATTGCGGAGGAGGCTGTTGGCCCGCTCCATCCTGAGGTTGAGGATATAGTTCTGGGGGGAACAGCCGATTGCCTTTTTGAAGCTGCTGCTCAGGTAGCTCCGGCTCACGCCCAGATGAGAGGCCAGACTGGAGATCCTGATATTTTTGTCAAAGTGCTGGGTGATATAATCCAGAGCCTGCTGCACAAAATCGGGATCCTCTGACTGGATGACCGAATCCCCGGATCCCTGTTCCCGGATCAGCAGGGAAAAAACCTCCAGCAGACAGGACTCCCTGTGCAGGGCATCGGACATGGAGAGGGACCGCGCGCCCAGCATTCCAAGGATCAGCCGGGAGATTTCCTCAGACCGGTCTGTCCTCCTGACAAATGCATCATTTGAAAATCCTGCCGCTTCCGAAAACTCCTCGGCCCAGATCCCGCCGTAGCCGACCCACACATATTCCCAGGGATCGTTTTCATCTGCTATATATTCATTGCTGACGCCCGGAGGAATATAAAAGATATCTCCCTTTGTCAGCTCCCATTCCTTTCCGGCCGCCCGGAAGCGTCCCTTCCCCGATAGAACAAAGTGGAACACGTGATTTTTGCGTTCCAGCGGGCCGAAGGCCTGCAGCGGCTCTGTCTTTTCCCATCCGCAGTATGCCAGATACAGCGTGACTGACATATGCTGCAGGTTTTCAAGGCATCTGTACTGCGCGTTTTCTGTATACCCTGTAAATTCCTGCTTCTTTTTCTTGGGCATTTCCACCTCCCCGGTTAATCATCCCAGAAATTAACCAACCGTTCAGATTTGTTAATTTTAATATTTGCAAATGGACAATTGAATGGAAAAATACTAGCAGTTTATGTTTAAATGTGACATACACCAGGGGAATATACGTCGTGCAAAAAATCAGGACAAAAAAAAGACGACCCTAGTCGTCTTCTTTTAAGCAGCTCGTACGGGAATCGAACCCATGATTCTGCCGTGAGAGGGCAGCGTCTTAACCCCTTGACCAACGAGCCATATTTACTTGTCCCTGAACCTGTTTTCTCAAGGACAAGGTGTATTGTAACAGAATAAATCTGCCAATGCAAGCATTTTTTCAGGCCCGGCTTATATTTTTCACGGACCGGGCTTGGACTTTTTTCCGGCCGGGATCACATTTTCCCATGCTGCGGACCTGCCGTTTTCCATGGTCCCGGCTCACATGCCCAGCCTGCGCATTTCGTCCAGGATCTCCTGCTGGCTTTTCTCCGCGCCCGAGGCGGACTCTCCCCCAGCGTCCTCGTCCCCGGGGATTTCCTCCTCCGCTTCAATGATCCTGTCCCCGTACTCATCCACACGGGGCAGGTAGGGGGCGAATTCCGGGATCATGATCCTGGCGTCGAGCAGGGCCAGAAGGCCGAAGCCGAAAAAGGCCCAGATAAAGGCATAGAGGGGCTGCATCTGAAGATCCGTGTAGCTCAGGTAAAAGGGGAAAATATGGAAAAACAGAAGCACGGGAATGGCCCAGGCCCTCTTGAGGGCAAAAAAGAGGCTGTTGCGAAGCAGGTGGGGCAGGGTGTCCTCAAAGGCTGCGATCACAGGGAAAAGCCAGACCAGGATGATGACCAAAGCGATCAGAAGGGCCGTGAGCGGGATCCTGAGGGCACCGACAAAGCCGCCCGCCTGCGAGGCGATCCGGATATCCATGATCAGAAAGGCCGCGATGGCCGCGCCTGCCGCGAAGACGATCGTGCCCTGCTTCCAGTTGGTCTTAAAGCCCTTCCAGAATTCCCGGAAGGGGTTGATCTGGCCGCCCGACCGCTCGGCCCGCATCATGGTGAAGGAAAGCGCCGCATAGGCAGCCCCCATCGTGACGACCGGCAGACTGAAGAGAAAAAACATCACATTTGCCGCGATCACGACCCCGCACCAGGTCATGGCCCTGCCGAAGGCACTGTCATTGCTCAGAAAGCTGCTCATAAGTTCCCGCATCTTGATTCCCCTGCTCTTTCCTTCTTTAATATGTCTGTCCTGCTTTAATATGTCTGTCCTGCCCCCGCAGTGCCTCTGTCAGCCCGGAATACCTGGCGCAAAGAACCTTCCGTACAGAGTGCCTGACAATTTTCTCCGCTCCCTCCGGGTATCAGTCGGCCAGGACATAATCCAGAAATTTCTCCACCGCGTCCAGGTTGCCGCTGTAGGCGCAGATCCCGAGCGCGCATCCGTCCGCGTAGATCTGATAGTCCTTCATCAGGATGCTGTCGCTGATATCGATCCCGACCGGAACCGGGTCTTCGCTGTACTCCTTGTCCAGAGGGATGGCATAGAGGAAGCGGTCCCCGTACTTTTGCCGGATCGAGGCGCATTTGTCCGAGTTGAGGTCCAGCAGCCGGCCGCTCTCCCCCAGGGACTTGAGATTGTCCGGTTCCATGGTCACGGCATCCATGACCCCCGCGTCCGTCAGAGACACAAAAATCTCATAGTAGCGGTTGCCGGCCGCGTGATTTTTTCCGTAATCAAAATAGGAGTCGCTGTTGAAGTCCACCAGCTTCTGCTTCAGATCATAGCCCGTGTATTTCACATATCCGTCCCAGAGCTCCGACCCATTGCCCAGCTCCGCCCTCGTATTGGCCAGGGTCAGATAAAACCAGTGGTCCTTGGGCGTCGTCAGGGTCCGGTAGCTGACAAAGGAAACCAGAGAGACGATGCTGACAAAGGACAGGATCCAGAGCCAGTAATAGTCCCTGATATACTCCAGCTTTTCCCTCAGGGGCCTGCCCTCCAGTTTTTCCGATTCAGATCTTAAAAAATTGCGGATCCTGTCAATCATACTCTCTCCCCGCCGGCAACATGTAAAAAAACTCCAGGCTTTCTCCCCGGCCTCAATATACAAAAATGAATTCCGGGCGCTTCCGGCCTCAATATACAATATGCAAAACGAACTGCAGGCCGCCTTCCATCAGGAATGCAGCCTGCAGCCTTATGTCCAGAAGACATTATGCAGTGATTCATGCCAAGTGCTGCTCCGGCACGAATACAAATGATGTGTTCACGTGATTTTTTGGCAACCTGAGGAGAATTTCGCGAAGGCGAATTCTCCGAAAGGATCACTCTTCCGACCATGCCGCTCGTCAGAGCGGCACTGCGAGGAGAAATTCGCGGAGGCGATTTCTCCGATGCAATCACAGGTGCCTGTGCCCGCGGCACAGGCACCGGAGTGAAAAATACGCTATCGAGCGTTTTTTTCACTCTTCAGAGCTTTCCGCCGGAAGTCGCGATACCTTCCACGAACTGCTTCTGGAAGATCACATAGATCACGATCATCGGGATAACGGCCAGCACTGCGGATGCCATCATGGTGGGATAGTCGTTGTTGTACTGTCCCTGCATCTTGGCAAGACCTGCGGACAGGGTGGTCGTCATGGAATTGGTGCAGACGATCATGGGCCACATCAGGTCCTTGAAGGCGAACAGGGCTGTGAAGATTCCCAGGGAGACCATGGAGGACCTGGTCAGAGGCATCATGATCTTGAGGAACTTCTGGCCGATGTTGCAGCCGTCGAGGCCGGCAGCCTCTTCCAGATCCATGGGCAGCCCTTCATATCCCGTCTTCAGCAGGTAGGTTCCGAAGGCGGTGACAATACCCGGGAAGACCAGGCCGGCGGTCGTGTTCAACAGACCCAGCGAGGAGACCATCAGGTACTGGGGGATGATGAAGATCTGCGCGGGGATCATCATCTGGATCAGGACCAGGGAGAACATGAGGTTCTTGCCCGGGAAATGAAGTCTTCCGAATGCGTATCCGGCCATGGTCGCTGTCAGGCAGGCGCAGACGACACGGAAGAAGATCATCAGCAGCGTGTTCTTATAAAGAATGACAAAGTTGTAGCTCTTCCAGACCTTGGCGAAGTTGTTCCAGTGCCAGCCGCTCTGCGGGAAAATGTAGAACGGGGACACGGAGATGGCTTCCTGGTTGGTCTTGACAGCCGTCAGGATCATCCATGCGAAGGGGACGAGCATAATAAAGGCCATGATCGTGAGGATCACATACATGATCACCTTGTTGAGGCGGTCTCTGGTCTGAATATCCATATTACTCCTTTCCCCTTTCTCAGTTGTGGTAGACGAATGACTTCTCCGCCCTCTGCATGATGAAGGTCACGATCATGATGAAGACCACGAGGACGACGACGAGCGTCGCGCCGTAACCCTTGTTGCCGTTTGTGAAGGCGTAGGTATAGAAGAGGTAAACGATGGACTGGACCTTGTCCAGAGCGACGTTGGTCTTGTCCATGACCATGAACATGAGGTCAAAGACTGTCAGGGCGCCGATCAGTCTGGTCTGGACGATAAAGAAGGTCGTGGGGGAAAGAAGCGGCACCGTGATGTTGAAGAACTGGTTGATGCCGGTCGCCCCGTCGATGGAGGCTGCTTCGTAGTAGTCCCCGGGGATCTCCTGCAGACCGGAGATGAACAGGACCATGTTGTAGCCGATCACGGACCAGACGCCGATGACGCCGACTGAAATCCAGGCGATCTTGGGGTCGGAGATCCATGCGATATTGGTGTGGAAAATATTATTGAAAAGGCCGAACTGCTGGTTGTAGAGCCATTTCCAGACCATGGCGACGGCCGCGGGGGCGCAGACCATGGGCAGGAAGAAGATCGTTCTGTAAACAGATGTGCCTTTCAGTTTCTGATTGAGGAAGACAGCCAGGACCAAGGCGATCACGACACCGAAGGGGACCTCGATGATCGCGTATTTGATCGTATTGATCAGGGACTGCCAGGTTTCGCCCGCTGCCAGAACCGTCTGATAGTTGGCAAGTCCGACAAACTTGTTGCCCTTGCCGAAATCACCGGTCTTGCAGAAGGACTGGTAAATCGTGTTGAATACAGGATAAAAGTTCAGGATAATAAGGCCGAGCATCGTGGGCAGGATAAACGCCCACCCCCACAGGGCCTCCTCTTTCGCTCTTCCCGTCATTTTCTTTTTTCCCATGCTCCCTCCTGATTATGTGCACAGATTATGTACATCCACATCCTGCCGCCGGCCACATGTCCGGCCGGCGGCAGGATGTTTTGAATCAATGATTCGGAGTTCTTTTTGCGAATGCGTTCTGCAGGCCGGGCCTGCAGAGGGACCGCCGTCCAGTTTTATTCTTATTCGGCAGCGATCGCGTCCTCGATGATCTTCTGGGCGTTGTCACAGGCTGCGGACATCACAGCGGGATCATCCGGATTCTGCCATGCATCCAGGAAAGCGCCTGCCTGCTGGATCTTGTCTTCCCAGACAGTGGTGTTTCTGCTGTAAGGGCGGAAGTAGAGCTTGAAGTTCTCCATCTCGATGAAGGGGGAGACGTCCATGCCCTCGAAGGCATTGGCAAACGCGTCGGACATGCCTTCCATGCCGGCCATGGTGACACCCAGCTCGGCCTGCTTGACCTGAGCGGCCTCGGAGCAGAGGTAGGAGATCAGGCTGTAGCAGGCATCGGGATTGGCTGTGCCGGCGCTTGCCGCCCAGCCCAGGCCGTTGTAGCAGGACTGACGCTCACCGTCATCGCACTGGCCGTTGCCGTTGACATCCGCGTAGGGAAGAAGTGCCCATGCATAGTCATCGTGGTGCTCGGCAGTGTAGAAGCTGTTGATCATCCAGGAGCCCTGAGTGATCATCGCGCACTTGCCGGACTGGAACAGGGAGTCGGTACCGGTCTCGGCGACGACAGTCTGGGGAGCGCCGACAGAGAGGAGCTTACGGACCATTTCCATACCGGCCTTGGCGCCGTCGGAACCGATCGCGGTGGTCTTGTGATCCTCGCCGACAACATTTCCGCCGTAATCATAGATCAGGTTGTACCAGCCGTCCTGGTTGTTGGAGGTGTTCATAGCCATGCCGTAGACTTCGCCCTTGGAGCCCTCGGTGATCTTCTTGGCGGCCTCGTACATATCCTCCCAGGTCCAGTCGGCAGTGGGATAATCCACTTTGTACTGGTCAAAGATGGCCTTGTTGTAGAGCAGGGCGATGGTGTCGTGATCCTTGGGGATCGCGAAATGCTTGCCGTCGCTTCTGGTGTACAGGTCGACGATGCCCTGATAGTACTTGCTCAGATCCATGGTCTCATCCTTCTCAATGTAGGGATCGAGATCAAGCAGGATGTCGTTCTCCATGTACATCTGGGCCGTGTTGGAATGCATCCAGAAGACATCAGGCATGGTGCCGCCGGAAGCGCCCGCCTCGAGCAGTGTCCAGTAGTTGTCCCAGTCAACGACTTCGATCTTGGCCGAGATGCCGGACTCAGCTGACCACTCGTCAACGATCTGCTGCAGGCCTGCCTGCTGGTTGGAATCCCAGATGTTGATGGTCAGGCTGTTGCTGCCGCCGCCGGATGAAGCGCCGCTGTCCCCGCCGGATGAGGAGCCGCCCGATGAGGAGCCGCCTCCGCACGCTGCCAGGGAAAGTGCCATCACTGCAGAAAGCGCTAATGCTGCAACCTTCTTCATTTTCATATGTACCCTCCTTGTTTGATACCGGACCATGTCAGACCGGATCCCCTCCGCGCCGGATCAGCCGCCGCATACGGAAATTCGTCTCAGAACATATGTCCAAATGTCACAACTAACAAAAGCATAGTACAATGAAAAATCGGATTAATGAATAGAACCATGTCAAGAAAATATGTCCAAATGTTCAAAAAGGGACTGTTTTTGGCAACACTTGCACAATTCAAGCCCTTATTTTTCGCCTTTTTTCATGGATTATTACGAAGCCAGAGGATTTTTTTTTCGTCAAAATGCAAAAATGCCGGAAAGGTTCCCGCTGCCCTTCCATCCTCTCAGACTGCCCTCCCCGTTTTCTTCATGGTAAAATTTGCTGAGCGGGAGCCTGCCCCACGGCACGGAAGGCCCGGTTTGTGCGCACGGCAAAAGAGGACGCGCAGTCGGTTCCCGCACGGCACGGAAGGAAGGCTTATCCGAGCCGCTCCCCGCACTTGGGGCAGAAGGCGAAGTCCTCTTCCGTCTCATAACCGCAGGCCGGACAGGCCCGCATTCTCTTCGTTCCTGTCCCCGCCTGCCGGCTCCCGGATCCGTTTCCGTCGCGGACCAGGGTCAGGTCTCCCTGCCTGATCTCTGTGCGGGAACGCCGGGCGATCTGCTCCCCGGCTTCGGGATCGAGTTCATAGAGAGCGCCGCAGCAGGACATTTCGACATAGTATCTTTTTCCCCACTTCAGGCAGGGAATAAAAAAGAGCAGGAGCTGAGTAAAGGTCATAAAGACCCTGTACCTGCCATATCTGCCGCAGCGCCCGCAGATCACGAGCTGATCCAGAGGCAGATCCTTCCTGCCCGGAGTGACACCGATCATAAAAAACATCCTCTCTTCTCCTTTTCTGATTTTTATTTGCGTTTTTTTCGTATTTATGCCTGCCGGATCCCGCCAGGGGTTCGGACCGGATTAAACCCGGTCCGGTTTTGTATTTTTTTTAAATCAAAGCTGATTTTCTGACTTATTTTTCCAAGATAAAGGGAATCATAGATTTAATTTTTGTATTTAGATGGTATATAATAACCGTATGCTTTTCAATACGGAATTAAGATGGAGGAATGTTTTTTGCACAGCAGGCCGCGTACTCCGCTTCCTTATTTCAAACTTCTTAGTCGATGATTGAAAAGTCCTGACCATCCCCTGGGAAGGACGGTCAGATATATGGATCTGTTTTCTTGCAGAATCCGGTCACGTAACTTTCGGCCGAAAAGAACAGGTCCATAACAGGGAAATGGGGTTTAATAATGCAACCTGCAGCGTTCCTCCGGCAACACCACCGAATGGAGCTGCTGCGCCAACTGTAACTATTTAGGAGGATCTAATGGCAAAGTTTAAAAAAGTACTTGTTGCAAACCGCGGCGAGATCGCTATGCGTATCTTCCGCGCCTGCCACGATCTCGGACTCCAGACCGTGGCGATCTACTCAAATGAGGATACCTACTCGGCATTCCGTACCGCTGCGGATGAATCCTATCTGATCGGCGAGAACGAAAGCCCCCTGGGCGCCTACCTGAATATTCCCAGGATCATTGAACTGGCAAGAATGCACGACTGCGACGCCATCCACCCCGGCTACGGCTTCCTCTCCGAGAACGGTGAATTCGCCCGCGCCTGCGAGCAGGCCGGCATCAAGTTCATCGGTCCCAGGTCCGAGATCCTGGACATGATGGGCGACAAGCTCAGCGCCAAGCAGATGGCCATCGACTGCAAAGTCCCCACCACGCCCGGCACCAAAGAGCCCCTCGCCAGCCGCGAAGAGGCCCAGAAGCTGGCCATGGAATTCGGTTTCCCGGTCATCCTCAAGGCAGCCGCCGGCGGCGGCGGACGCGGCATGAGACGCTGCGACAATGTCGAAGAGGTCGGCATCAACTTTGACCTGGTCAAGGCTGAGGCCATCAAGGCCTTTGGCAACGACGACATCTTTATGGAGAAATTCCTGGTCAACCCCAAGCACATCGAGGTCCAGGTCCTGGCCGACGAGCACGGCAATGTCGCCCACCTCTTTGAGCGCGACTGCTCCCTCCAGCGCCGCTACCAGAAGGTCGTCGAGTTCACACCCGCTTTCTCCGTCTCCCAGGAGGTCAAGGAAAAACTCTACCGCGACGCCGTGGCCATCACAAAGCATGTCGGCTACACCAACGCCGGTACCCTGGAGTTCCTGGTCGACAAGGACGAGAACTATTACTTTATTGAAATGAATCCCCGCATCCAGGTCGAGCACACCGTCACCGAGATGGTCACCGGAATCGACCTCGTGCGCGCCCAGATCCTGGTCGCCGAGGGCGCCCCGCTCTCCGATGACCGCATCGGCATCAAAAAGCAGTCCGACCTCAAGCTGGACGGCTTCGCGATCCAGTGCCGCGTGACGACCGAGGATCCCACCAATAA
>CAMNFJ010000040.1:0-18834 GCA_946536955.1 uncultured Lachnospiraceae bacterium | reverse complement strand
TATTAAAATATAAATATATTATTTAACAATATTAATATTTTTCTTTACTATATTCTGCCCGGATCCGGTTCCGTACCGGAGTCCCGGGCAGTTTTTATATCCAGGACATTGACATAGACGCCAGCGGCCATGACGGCCAGGGCGATCCAGAAAAGTCTGCCCGGCAGCTGGCGGAAAATGAGCAGGGAGAGCAGGACGCCGATAAAGGGGGCTGTCGCGTAGTAGGCGCTGGTCCGGGCGGCGCCGATCACGCTCTGGGCCAGCACGTAGAAGTAGACGCTCAGGCCGATGGACAGAAAGCCCAGGAGCATGACGAAGAGCCAGCCGGCCGCCGGGCGGCTTCCCTCGCGGATGAGAAAGGACAGAAGGAGGGAGGCGGTGCCGGATCCCAGCCCCTTGAGGATCACGATCTGGCAGGTGTCTTTTTCCGAGAGGCTGCTGGTGCAGTTGTTTTCAAAGCCCCAGCAGACGCAGGCCAGGAGGACAAAGAGGGAGCCCGTCGAGAACTGGAGGGCGCTCCCGCTTTCCAGGGACAGGAGGAGGCAGGAGAGGGTGATCAGAAAGATCGAGACCACCAGTTTTCTGCTCGCCCGCTCGTGAAAGAGAGAGACTGCGATGATGGTCGTCGCGGCGATCTCGAAATTGTTGAGGAGGGATACGGATTCCGGATTGGACATGGACAGGCCCAGCAGGAGAAAGATGGGTGCCAGCATGTCCAACAGGATCATGGCCAGGACATATTTGAGGTCCTCCCTGCCGATCGGCGGCCGGTCGGACCGGATGCCCGCTCCTGCCCGGAACAGACTGACGGCCGACATTCCGATCCCCGCCCCCAGATACAGAAGACCGGCTTCCGCCACCGGGCCGACACTGACCTGCATCAGCTTGGCCAGCGGCGTCATCAGGGCATATAGTACAGCGGCCAGGATGGCCGCAAAGACAGCTTTTGTTTCCTTCATTTTTTTTGCAGCTCCTTCTTTTTCAGCCTGAGAACTGAGTCAATTGAGTCAAAGGGGACGTTTCACTTTGACTCACTTTTTAATTGCCAGCGTCATGAAAATGAGTCAGAATGAAACGTCCCCCTTGACTCACCCGGAATTTTTCAAACAGACTATTCGGTTTCCTACTATCTGTATGATAAAATGACAAAGATGGGTATTTCCACAATCGAAACTGTCGATTTGTCAGTTACGGGACAAAACGGGCAAAGTGTGCGAAAATGACGGCCGGCTGGCCGGCCGGGGAGCATGCAGAAGAATATGGACGGGAAAAAATTCCGGCCCGGAGAATGCGGGATAGGAAAACCGGACGGGGATAAGCCGGAATCGGGCAGGAAAAGGAAGGAGACGGGGATATGGACCGGCGTATACAGAAGACCAGAAAGGCGATTCTTTCCGCCTTTGAAGAACTGCTTTCAGAGAAGCGGTATGAGCAGATCACAGTGCAGAACCTCATCGACCGGGCGGACATAGGGAGAAGCACCTTCTATGCCCATTTCGAGACGAAGGACGACCTGCTCAAATATACCTGCCAGGAGCTCTTTGCCCATGTCTTTGACGGACATCCAGACTCGGAGGTCAGCCATGATTTTTCCGGGGAAAAGGATACGGTCGAGAGCATGCTGACTCATATCCTTTACCATCTGAGGGATGACCGCTCCAGGTATACGAGAATTTTCTCCTGTGAGAGCGCGGACCTCTTCTGGCGCTACTTCCAGTCCCAGTTTGAGACCTTGATCGGCCGATACGGGACACGGGATACGGCTGCCCGCAAAAAGGTGCCGGAGGACTTTTACCTGGATTACTACTGCAGCTCCTACATCGAGTCAGTCAAGTGGTGGTTCAGGACCGGCCTGAAGGCCGCGCCGGAGGAACTGACAGGCTTTTTTATGAGGGTCACCGGATAAGGCAGGATTCCGGGTAAAAAGGTATACCCCGCACAGAGCCTGCTGTAATCAAACGATCTCATAAGAACTCCTTTCATCCAGCCTTCCTTGTTTTCATCCAATTATGCCTGTAACTGGATGAAAAATAATCTGTTAGATAAAAACCCGCAGCTCTCAGAAGAGAACTACGGGTATTCCTGCAGTCTGTTTATGCTTTGGCCTCAACCGTCAGCCCTGACTTGAAGATCATGCGTCAAAGCAGCCTTGGCGAGAATGCTCCGGCGCTCTTCTCGGAGTTTCATGATCGCATCGCCTGTCCCTTCGATAAGACTCCGGCCATTCCCTGCAGTATCATTGCCTTTTCCTTGCATAGTCATTGATGATCTTATTCATTACAGAAAAAACGCCGGTCAGATCCGGTGGATGACGGATGCATCCATCTTTGACAGGTCGGTGCAGCCGGTATAGGCCATGGCCTTGGCCAGCTCATTTCTGGCCCCCTGCAGGTAGTTGCGGACGCCGTGATCGGGATCCTTCGTGTAGGCGGTCATGAGGGGCCGACCGATGCAGACCCCCTTTGCGCCCAGGGCCAGGGCCTTGAAGGCATCCATGCCTGTCTGGATCATGCAGTCCACAAATACCGGGACCTCCTCCCCGGTCAGCTTGAGGATCTCGGGCAGGATATAGAGGGGCGGGATGGCGCAGTCGATCCGGTTGTTGTGGTGGGAGAGGACCATGCCCTTGACGCCGGCATTGAGGGAGTTTTCCGCGTCGTACATGCTCAGGACCCCTTTGGTGATCAGGGGGAGGCAGGTGCTGTTGACAATCTCGGCCAGCTCCGATGTTGTCAGGGCCTTGAGAGGTTCGCCGTCCACAACGTCGGGGGAGCCGTCATTGGCGAAGGGATGGTCGATATCAATCCCCACGGCCAGCAGGCCCAGGGACTCCGCATGGGTGATCTTCTGCAGGATGAGATCCCGGTTGGCATAGGGCTTGATGATCTCGATCATGCTGACGCCGGTATCCGCCAGCATGCGGATCTCCTCTTCCTCCGCGGCCCCGTACCAGAACACGCAGCCGGCCTCCTTAGCCCCTTGGGCGATCCCGCGGGCCATCCCGCCGGATCCCAGCTGTTCAAGGTGGGACAGGGCCGCGGTCATGACGGGAGAGGAAAAAGTCTTTCCATACAGAGAAAAGGACGTGTCCGGATTGGTGGAATTCAGGTAGCGGGTCTCGATCAGTAAGGAATCCAGGTAGTTCCTGGTGATGGTATTGGAATTGCTGTTCTGTGACATAGAGTACCTCCTTTAAGGATTTCCACAGGATCCCTCAGATTCCGGGTCTGGATCGAAAGGTCAGGGATCTACAGGCGGGATGGTCTCCCGCAAATGCTTTAAACGAATAATAGCACATTTTTGTGTCGATAATACAGCGGCGTGCCCTGCCGGACCGTCCCCGTCCCGGTTTTTTGCGCTGAACAATGCTATGTGCTGCCAAAGCTTTGCATTGTCGAAAAAAACTTCAGATCCCGGACGATCTGAAGTGTTATGCAGTTATTCTTCCTGTGGTAGAATTTTGATGAGGGAGGAGGAAGCGTGTATGAAACTGGTCCAGCTGGAATATTTCTGTGCCGTCTGCCGCTATCACAGCATCACGCGCGCGGCGGAGGAGCTGTTTGTGACGCAGCCGACAATCTCGGTGGCCATCCGGGAACTTGAGAAGGAGCTGAAGCTCCGGCTCTTTCACCATGAAAAAAACAGGATCTCCCTGACGCAGGAGGGAGAAGCCTTCTACCGGAGGGCAGACGCGGTCCTGCGGGAGACACGCGCCATGGTGACGGAGTTCTCTTCGCTGGGTGAAAATGAAAAGCCCATCCGGATCGGGATCCCTCCGGTCGTCAGCACCCTGTTTTTTCCTTCCCTGACCGACGGCTTTCAGGAAAAGACGGGGCTTCAGGTCCAGCTTCTGGAGTACGGGTCTGTCAAGGCCTGCAACATGGTCCAGTCGGAAGACCTGGACGCCGCCCTGGTCAACATGGATTTTTACAACATCGACCAGTTTAATTCACAGGTCCTGATGGAGGATTCCTATGTCTACTGTGTGGGGCGCAGTCACCGCTTCGCGCAGGAGAGGGAGATCACCTTTGACATGCTGGGGGATGAAAAGATCATCCTCTTCAACACGGACTCCGTTCAGAATGAGACCGTCCGCAGCCGCTACGCGGCTATGGGACTGACGCCGGATGTTCTGGCCTACACCAGCCAGCTCTATACCATTCTGAACTTTCTGCGCGGCGGAGAGTGTGGCGCCTTTCTGTATTCGAAGCTGCCGGCCAATCCCAGGGATTTTGTCCAGATTCCTGTCCGCCCGGAGATCACCAGCAAATTCGGCGTGATTTGGAAGAAGGGAGTTTTCATCCCGGACCGCACCATGAAGTTCATCGACTATATCAGAAAATACAGACAGTAAAATGAAAAGATATTTGCGGATGTGATCCCGGAAGGCCGGGAGAGCATCCGCTTATTCTTTCTGTGCTGTCTGCCCCTCTTGAACCACCTGCATCTCAGAAGTGTCTGCCCCTGCTGGGCCACCTGCCTCTGCGCAGCCATCTGTCCTTCTGAAGTGACGGTTCGTTCTGAAAGCCCCTCCAGCTCTGCGTCACCTGTCTTTCGGATCGGATAAGTATAAATTTTAACTATACTATTCTAAAAATCATCAAATTTACTTTCTTCTGATCCTCTCCTACAATAAGAACAGATCAAATGAATCCGGCCGGATCATTCCTTAAAACATCACAGAAAAGACCTGAAAAATTACAGACCTGAAGGAATTACAAGCAGCTGTAAAGATACAGTCTGTCACGTGAGGAGGAGAAGAAAATCATGAGTCCAGCCACCATTACCCTGATATTTCTGGCATTTGCCATTGTCATGTTTGTCACTGAGAAGATCCCGCTGGGTCTGACGTCCATGATCGTCTGCGTCGGCCTCTGCGTCACGGGCGTCCTGGATGTCAAGACAGCCTTTGCGGGGTTCATTGATTCCAACGTCATCCTCTTTGTCGCCATGTTTATCGTCGGCGGGGCTTTCTTCGAGACAGGCATGGCCAACGAGATCGGCGGGATCGTCACAAAGTTCGCAAAGACGGAGCGGAGCCTGATCATCGCCATCATGGTCATCGTCGGCCTCATGAGCGGCGTCCTCTCCAACACCGGCACGGCGGCCGTTCTGATCCCGGTCGTCATCGGGATCGCCGCCAAGTCCGGTTTCAGGCGCTCCCGCCTGCTCATGCCCCTGGTCTTCGCGGCGGCCATGGGCGGCAACCTCTCCCTGATCGGAGCGCCCGGCAACATGATCGCCCAGTCGGCCCTGGAGCCCCTGGGACTCAAGTTCGGTTTCTTTGAATACGCCATCGTCGGTCTCCCCATCCTGGTCTGCGGCATCATCTTCTACGCGACCATCGGCTTCCGCCTCCTGCCCAACCACGAGACCACAGACGACGGCGGCTCCGTCTTTGACGATCAGAAGGATTTTTCCAAAGTCCCTCAGTGGAAAAAGACCCTGTCCCTGGTCATCCTGATCGCCACCCTGGCCGCCATGATCTTTGAAGACCAGATCGGGATCAAGCTCTGTATCTCCGGCTGTGCCGGCGCCATCCTCCTGATCCTGACCGGCGTCATCTCCGAGAAAGAGGCGCTCAAGTCCATCGACCTCAAGACCATCTTCCTCTTTGGCGGCACCCTGTCTCTGGCAGCGGCCCTGCAGGATACCGGCGCGGGGGAGATGATCGCGAATAAGGTCATCGGAGCCCTGGGAGCTGATCCCTCCCCCCTGCTCTTTACCTTCGTCGTCTTCATCCTCTGCTGTGTCATGACAAACTTCATGTCCAACACGGCGACGACCGCCCTGATGGCCCCCATCTGTCTCTCCATCGCCCAGGGTATGGGCGCGGATCCCAGAGCAGTCCTCATGGCCTGTGTCATCGGCGGCTCCTGTGCCTACGCCACCCCGATCGGCATGCCTGCCAACACCATGGTGGTCGGCGCAGGCAACTACAAGTTCATTGACTATGTGAAGGCAGGCCTTCCCCTGATCGTCATCGCGACCGTCGTCAGCATGATCATCCTGCCCATTGCCTTCCCCTTCTATCCGTAAGCATAAAAAAGGGGGAAACAGAGCCATCCTCAGGCAGGCAGACGGAAAATAAAAAACTGCACGATTCCAAAGAAAAATATATTCAGGATCTCATCATGATTCCATAGAAAGGAGTATTCCATGTCACACGAAACACAGCTCAAGAAACTGAAAGACATCATGGCCCAGTTTGTCGGCTTTACCGGCATCAAGCTGCCGGACGACGTCATCGCCAAGCTCAAAGAGCTCAGCGAAAAAGAGACAGATCCCATGCCTAAGACCATCTACGAGACCATGTTCCGCAACCAGGAGCTGGCTGTCAAGCTCGGCCGCCCCTCCTGCCAGGACACCGGAGTCCTCCAGTTCTGGGTAAAATGCGGCACCCGCTTCCCTTACATCGACGATCTGGAAGTCCTGCTCAGGGAAGCAGTCGTTCAGGCGACCTTTGACACACCCCTGCGCCACAATTCCGTCCAGACCTTTGACGAGTACAACACCGGCAAAAACGTCGGCAAGGGCACACCGACTGTCTGGTGGGACATCGTCCCCCACTCCGACCAGTGCGAGATCTACACCTACATGGCCGGCGGCGGATGCACCCTTCCCGGCAACGCGACTGTCCTCATGCCCGGCGAAGGCTACGAAGGCATCACCAAATTCGTCCTGGACCGCATGACGACCTACGGCCTCAATGCCTGTCCTCCCCTCCTGGTCGGTGTCGGCGTCGGCACCTCCGTCGAGACCGCTGCCCTCAACTCCAAAAAGGCCCTGATGCGGCCCATCGGCTCCCACAATGACAACGCTAACGCCGCAAAGATGGAAAAACTCCTCGAGGACGGCATCAATGCCATCGGCCTCGGACCTCAGGGCATGGGCGGAAAGTACTCCGTCATGGGCGTCAACATCGAAAATACAGCCCGCCATCCCTCCGCCATCGGCGTCGCGGTCAACGTCGGCTGCTGGAGCCACCGCAGAGGCCACATCGTCTTTGACAAGGACCTCAACTTTACCGTGGATACCCACACCGGATTCGAGTACAAAGAGAAAGCGTGACAAAGGGACAGGCACCCTGTCACACTGCAGTGTGAACGTGTGATCTTCATTCACACCGGATCAGCTCAACATGATAAAAAAGAGACACTCACCCCAGTCGTGTGCATTCGATCAGTAAAACAGTGTCTCATGGCTTTTTCAAAACGATATATCCCTGAACAAGACCGAAGGAAGCGAGTCTTGCATTGAAAGAGAGGTTTAAAATGGCAGTAGAAATCAGAGACGGCAAAAAGATCCTGGTCACTCCCGTTTCCGCGGAGGACCTCAAAGATATCCATATCGGCGACATCATTTACCTGACAGGCGACCTGACTACCTGCCGCGACGTGGCTCACCGCCGCGTAGTCGAGGAAGGCAGGCAGATCCCTGTAGACGTCAGAGATGCAGCCATCCTTCACGCGGGTCCCATCATCCGTCCTCTGGGTGATGACAAATACGAGATGGTCTCTGTCGGACCGACCACCTCCATGCGCATGGAGAAGTTTGAGTATGAATTCGTCAAGACCACCGGCGTCCGCGTCATTCTGGGCAAGGGCGGCATGAAGGAGAACACCGAACGCGCCTGCAAAGAGTTCGGTGCCATCCACTGCGTCTTCCCCGCCGGCAATGCCGTCGTCGCCGCGACCGAGGTCGAAGAGATTGTCGAGGCACAGTGGAAAGACCTGGGCATGCCTGAGACCCTCTGGCACAGCCACGTCAAGGAGTTCGGCCCTCTGATCGTCTCCATCGATTCCTACGGAAGAAACTACTTCGAAGAGAAGAAAGTGGAGTATAATAAGAAAAAGGACGAGCAGGTGGAACTGATCAGCAGGCAGGTCGGATTCATCAAATAAGGGTTTGTCGAGGTGAGGGGACGGGCCTCAGCGGATCCATCCTTTGGACATGAAAGCTCTTCGCGCGGAGATACCAGGGCTTGCGTCTGCTCGGGGCGGGCAATGTCCCAACTCGCATCCCGTGTTGAAGACACGGGATGCTCAGACAGTGCGGACAACAATTTCCCGGCTGTGAGAGCCGGGAAATTGACCCGCCCCTCTCATCCGCTTCGCCAGGTATCTCCAGCGCTCATCACATCATGTCCGTCAGGATGGACCCGCTTCGGCCCTGACTCCCGCTCCCCCGGCAAATTGGGAAGATGAGGCTCGTTCCTTCCCAGGCAGTGTGGCCGGAGATGACAAGGGGACAGGTGTGACAGAGGGACAGGCACCGTGTCACACTGCTGTGACACGGTGCCTGTCCCTCTGTCACACCCGGCTCGTCCCTTCCCTGCAAACCCTCATTTACAGGACAGCTGATACGGAGGAGTATTTATGAAAGACTATAGGATCGCAGTGATCGCAGGCGACGGGATCGGCCCGGAGGTCATGGCGGAGTGTAAAAAAGTGCTGGATGCCGCAGCAGCCATGGACGGCGGATTCCGCTTTGATTTCACAGACTTTCCCTGGGGCTGTCAGTACTATCTGAAGACCGGGAAAATGATGCCGGAGGACGGGATCGAGACCCTGCGCGGCTTTGACGCGATTCTGCTGGGCGCCGTGGGCTATCCGGGGGTCCCGGACAATATCTCCCTGCGCGACCTCCTGATCCGGATCCGGCACGATTTCGACCAGTATATCAACCTGCGGCCGGTGAAGCTCCTGCAGGGTGCAGACTGCCCACTCAAAAATGTGAAGCCGGAGGAGGTCAACATGACCTTTATCCGGGAAAACACGGAAGGGGAGTACTCTGGCCAGGGCGCCTGGCTCTATAAGGGGCAGCCGAATGAAGTGGTCATCCAGGACAGTGTATTCTCCAGAAAAGGGACGGAGCGCGTGATTCGCTATGCCTATGAGCTGGCCAGAAAGGAGCATAAAACCCTGACCAGCGTCAGCAAGGCCAATGCCCTCAACTACTCCATGGTATTCTGGGACAGTATTTTTAAAGAAGTGGGCGAAGAGTATCCGGATGTCGAGACGCATTCGCTTCTGGTGGACGCGGCGTCCATGTTTATGGTCAAAGACCCTGCCCGTTTCCAGATCGTTGTCACATCCAACCTCTTCGGTGACATACTGACCGACCTGGGCGCCGCCATTGCCGGCGGCATGGGCCTGGCGGCCGGCGCCAACCTCAATCCGGAGCGGAAATTCCCCTCCATGTTTGAGCCCATCCACGGTTCGGCCCCGGACATCGCAGGGACACAGACCGCCAATCCCCTGGCGGCCATCTGGTCCGCCTCCCAGCTCCTGGACTTTTTCGGGCATGAGGACCTGGGCAAAAAGATCCTGGACACCATGGAGATCATGCTGTCTGACCATCAGGACAGCCTGACCCCGGACCAGGGCGGCAGCGCCACGACTTCAGAGTGCGGAGATGCATTTGTCAGGTTACTGCATGCATAAATGAGTCAGGCTGATACGTCCCCGCTGACTCCCCGTCCCCGCCGGATTCCCCCTGGAGAGCATCGCGTCGAAAAGGAAAGGACTGGATAAAGCCCCGTATTTGCTTTATTATCATAAAGGAGGCAGTCTCAGCGCTTCTGAAAAAAGGGGATCTGACTGCCTCGGGGATGTGGCAGATCTGAATGATACAGGCAGACCCGGCAAGATGGTCTGAACAGTGGGGACAGATATGGATATGGATGGACAGGAACAGGAAAAGGTGCCCTATGGAGAACAGCTCTACAGAGTGCTCTTTCAAATTGTCGGAAATAAGAAAAACGCAAGCCTCCTGGAGAGCCTGCGCGGGGAAAACGCGGTCCTGACCTGGCTGGTGCGCCAGCAGGAGGATGTTCATCCCGGAGACCTGGCGGAAAAGCTGTCACTTGTTCCGGGAAGAATGACGGATATTCTCAAGACCCTTGAGAAGAAGGGAATGATCCGCAGGGAACGCGATCCGGAGGACCGCAGGCGGGTCCTGGTCAGGATCACCCCCAAGGGGGCCCGCAGCGTGATGGACCGCCGGGAACAGATCCGGGTCCAGTACAGCGGCCTCTATGAGGAGCTTGGTCTCGATGACACCATTAAGCTGATCGAGCTTCTGCACAAAGTGAACCGGTATTTCGATGAGATGTGAATCAAGAGGAGAGTCAGGGGGGACGTAACAGATTGACTCACTTGAATCATTGTGCAGTTATGATAAATTCACGCGCAAGGAGTTATAAAGTTTGTACATGTTTCGCATTGCGAAGTAAAATTTGTATCTGTATACTTTCTTTTGTCCGGCGGGAAAGGATGCCGGACCGGAGAAAGAATTTTTTTTTATTCATATATTTCGCATTGCGAAGCAAAAGGCCATAAGCCTGGCGGAAAGGAATGAATATGATCACAAGAGACAATATCCACACCCTGGGAGACCTGCTGGAAAACGCGGCCCTGGATTATGAAAACCAGGTCTTTGTCCGCTATGAGAAGGACGGGATCGTCTACGAGAAGGGCTACCGGACCTTCGCCATGGACGCGCGGGCAGTGGCCCACTGGGCTGTGAACAAGAGCGGGGAGCTGGGCAAGAAGCTCCATGTCGCCATGATCGGCAAAAACAGCTATGAGTATATGACGGTCCTGATGGGGGTCGCGGTTTCTGGCAATGTGGCGGTCCCGCTGGATGTGCAGCTGAGCAAGGAGGCCTTTGTCGAGAACCTGGAGCGGGCCGAGGCGGACATCCTCTTCTTTGATTATGAATATCTGAGCGAGGCGGAATACCTGCAGGAGGCCTGCGGCTGTGTGAAGGAGATCATCTGTATCCAGCAGCGCAAGCACCATTTTTCGACGCCCCAGATCCACAGGGAGTTCCGGATCCCGCATTTCTCCTATCTGGCGGAGCCCGGAGACTGCGCCGTGATCATTTTTACCTCCGGCACGACCGGCCACGGCAAGGGGGTCATGCTGTCCCACGCAAACCTTCTGGACAACCTCTTCAGTTCAGATGACGCCAGGGAGACCTGCCTGAGCATCCTGCCCATCCACCATGTCTTCTGCATCAGCGGTGACCTGCTGCTGGTCATGCGGTACGGGAGCACGCTCTGCCTCTGCGATGACGTGTCCAAGTTCCTCTATTACATCGACCTCTTCCAGCCGACCATGCTCAGGATCGTGCCCATGATGGCCAAGATGCTGCTCAACCGGGTGGCGATCGCGGCCAAAAAGCATCCGGACCAGGATCTGGACTATCTGAAGTCCCAGATCATGGGATCCAGGCTCCACAAGATCGTCAGCGGCGGCGGTTACCTGTCCGAGGCCCTGGCCAGGGGTCTGGCAGAGCTGGGCGTCGTCACGGGCCAGGGCTACGGCATGTCCGAGTGCGCCCCCAAGATCTCGGCGCCTGACTATGGAAATATGGAAAAGATCGCCTCCGTCGGCCGGCCCGTGCGCGGCTGCCAGGTCCGTTTTGTCGACGGGGAGATCCAGGTCAAGAGTCCCTCGGTCATGATGGGCTATATCAACGATCCCGAGCTGACTGCGGAGGCCCTGACGGAGGACGGCTGGCTCTGCACCGGCGACCTGGGCTACATGGACGAGGACGGCTACCTCTATCTGAACGGCCGCAAGAAGAACCTGATCATCCTCAGCAACGGCGAGAATGTGTCTCCCGAGCTGATCGAGAACAAATTCGACAGCGACCGTCTGATCCAGGATATCATCGCCTTCGGCGAGGGGGACGCCATCGAGGTCGAGGTCTATCCCAACTATGAATATGCCCAGGTCCACGAGATCCGGGATATCGAGGCGGCTGTCAATGAGATCATCGCGCAGCACAACGAGGACCTTCCCTCCTACGCGAAGATCTCTGGCTGCACGATCCGCAAAGACCCCTTCCCCAAGACGTCCTCCAAAAAGATCATCCGCAAGGTCTATTTCGATAATAAAGAGGCGAAGAGCGCCAGGAAAGAGAACCTCCTGCAGCCTGTCACGGAGCTTCAGCAGAAGCTGTCCGAGATCATCGCGGCCGTGACCGGCGGCGAGCCGATCGGCACGGACATGAACCTCTACCAGAACGGCCTGGATTCCCTGGCCAGCGTCATGCTGATCGAGGAGCTGCAGACCCAGCTGGATGTCGGCGTGACCCTGACCGAGCTCATGGAGTCCAACACCATCCTCAAGCTGGAGGACCTGATCCTGCAGAAACAGGGCCAGGAAAAGATGGACTACAGCCCCCGCCCGGTCTATCCGTTGACCTCCATGATGATGTATTTTTCCTATATCATCGCCGGCAACACGACCGGCAACCTGCCCTTCGTCTTCCGTCTGGACGATTCGGTGGACCTGGACCGGCTCAGGGAGTCCTTCCGCAAGCTCATGAATGTCCATCCGGCCCTCAAGGCCATCATCAAACCCACGGAGCAGAAGTACTACGCGGTCTTCCGCGATGACGCGAGGGAGATCGAGATCCCCGTCCACCAGTGGACCGAGGCCGAGGTGGAGCAGAGGATGCAGGCCCTGCTGGTGCCCTTCCGCTATCGTGAAGACGACAATCTGGTCCATATCGCCCTGGCGCAGACCGAGGCCCACAAGTACATGTTCTTTGATGTGGCCCATGTCATCGGCGACGGGATCACCATGAACATCCTCATGGAGGACCTGAAAAAGATCTACGACGGGGAGGAGGTGCCCAAGGAGCGCTATTCCTTCTATGAATATATCCTGGATGCCAGGGCCAAAGAGGAGTCCGGCGTGCGCGAGCGCGACTGCGCGGCCGTTGATCAGCTGATGCAGGGTTACCGCATGCGCCAGTCCCTCCTGACCCGTCACGACAGGCAGGACTGCACAAAGGGCATCTACGGTGTCATCCGCCGCAGATTGGACCGGATCGTCCGCAAGGAGATCCTCTACTACTGCAAAAAGAACAACGTCTCGGAGAATGCCCTCTTCCTGTCGGCCTTCAACTACACGGCGGCCCTCTTCGCCGACGAGAGCGATGTTTTTGTCAACAGTATCCACAGCGGGCGGACCGACGGCCGCTGGACCGGCCTGGCCGGCTGCCTCTTCAAGACCTACCTGTGCAGGTACGAGCGGATCCCCCACGAGAAGGTCAATGAGCTGATCACCAGGACCGGCGGCCAGATCATGGAGACCATGAAAAACTACACGCCGGTCTCCAGGATGGGCGACATGTTCCTCCAGTACCAGGGCGATATCCTCAGCGTGCCCACGCCCGGCGATGCGCCCGGCGAGCGCCTGCACTGCCTGCAGCTGGATTCCCTGCCCTTCCACATGCAGATCATGTACGACGAGGACGGTTTTTACACAGAGCTCCGCTACTGGGAGAACCGCTTTGACCGGCAGACCCTGGAGATCTTCCTGACCTGCTACGAGGAGATCGTCCGGGCCATGATGGAGGAGACTTCGGTCCGCCGCCTCAAGCGCCACCTGCCCGACCAGGTCTATCCCATCCACTTCTACGTCAACGGGAGCAGCCTGAACGAGGAGGCCGGATTCGAGCTCCTGCCCGGAATCGACCGGGCGGTCAACCAGGACAGACGACTCAAGGTCTATATCCTGGACGAGGGCTACCGCAAAAAGCCCTACGGAGCCTGGGGCCCCCTCTATGTCATGGACTACCAGCCCGCCCAGGTCGGCGAGGTCATCGAGAATCCCTACGGCCCCGGCACCCTCTACGCGACCGGCCTCAAGGCCAGAATCCTGCCCGACGGCACGGTTGACTTCCTGGAGAAGTGCGGCAGAGAGGTCGTGACCGACGGCGTAGGCGGCCGCCGCTTCTTTGACCTGGCCGCGGCCGAGGCGAGACTGAAGGCCTGCGAAGGCATCCGGTCGGCAGCCGCCTACCTCAAGTACAATACCGCCACCAACGAGATGAACCTCTACGCGGACATCGAGGCGGAGCCCGGCTTTGACAGGGCCGCCTGCCTGGACCACCTGAAGGAGACCTGCCCGCCCGAGCTGGTGCCCGTGGACCTGATCCAGACAGGGGTCTGAAAGGCGGAGGAACGCCCGGCCTGAGGCGTCATCCCAAAGGCATTTCGCGACGCAGGTGCAGGCGATGGAAGGCTTGGAAAGCTTTCGGACCGGGAGCTCATTCCGGTAACGTGTCCTGCCTGAGGCTGGGACGCCGGGAAACGGAAAATACTTCCGGATATCGAAACCGGGAACCGAAACCCCTGCCTTCCGCCTGCCATCCGTGGCAAAGAAAGCAGCTGAAGAATATAGCAAGGATATAGCAAGAATATGGCAAGGAGCAGCAAGGAGCAGCCAAAGCGGCTGTTCCTTGTTTGCTTGTTTCGTTTTTCCTTGTTTTTTGCCCTGCAAATGGAAATATATTTCCATTAAACGGTTGAATGTTTCTTTTTGCGCTGATATGATAAATATGTAAATATGTAAAAGCTTCTGGATAATAAAAATGGCAGAGACTTATCCTGGCTTTGTCCGGAGAAAACCAGGATTCGGATCATGATTGACAATAAAAGGGAAAAGATGAAATAAACATAACAGCTGAGGTGGAACAGCTGAAATGGAATAGTCAAGATTCGACAGCGGGAAAGGAGGCCGGTGTAATGAGGGAGAACAACGATCATGAAAGGGCGGTTTTGATGGTTGTGGAAGAGATGCGGCTGCAGAAGACCCGGCTGCGCTATACCTATGCGGAGATCGCCAGACGGGCAGGCCTGCCGGTCGGCACCGTGCAGAAGGTCCTGACCGGAGCCACGGCCTCTCCCCGGGCCGCTACACTCCGGAAGCTGGAGGAGGTCCTGATGCCGGAGCAGGCGGAAAAAAGAAGCCGTTCTCTGTACCCGTCAGGGGAGCAGGGAGATTATGTGCTGTACCTGAGCGGGCCGGAAGCCGAGCAGAGGCGCCGGCGTTTTCTGGAGGATAAGGGAGGCTTCCGCTATTCGGACAGCCCGGTTCCGGAGCCTCCGCACGGGCTTCTGGCGGAACCGGAGCCTTCTTATGCATCTTCCCGTATTGCAGACAGCCTGGAGGCGCCAAACGGCAGGACCATTTTTGGAAATCCGCGCGGACCCTACACGCTTACAGACTATTACGCCCTTCCCGACGACCAGCGCGTGGAACTGATCGACGGATATTTTTTCAGGATGGAGGCGCCGACCGCTCTCCATCAGGAGCTTGTCATCGAGCTATCCTACAGATTTAAAGACTATCAGAAAAAAAAGCGGCCGGACTGCCGCGTATTTCCGGCCCCCTTCGATGTGCAGCTGGACAAGGATAAGTATACCATGCTGCAGCCGGATATCAGCGTCATCTGTGACAAGGGGCAGATCGTGCGCAGGGGCTGTTCCGGGGCGCCGGACTTTGTCGTGGAGATCCTCTCTCCTTCCACCAGGACCAAGGACATGTATATGAAGTTGGCAAAATATAAAAACGCCGGGGTCAGGGAGTACTGGATGGTGGATCCCAAAAACAAAAAGGTCCTGGTCTACTACTATGAGGACGAGGACCGCGCGGCTGTCTATGATCTGGATGCCCGTATCCCGGTGAGGATCAGCGGAGGGGACCTGGAGATTGACTTCGGGGAGATCATGGAAGACCTCCGCTATCTGACAGACCGGCCGGAGATGGAGGAATGAAAGGGAGAATAAACGGGATGTTAGTGAAGAAAGCGAAAAAAAGCGGAGTACAGAGATGAACGATGGCAGCAGGGCGGAGGGGCGCGAATGGATCCGGCACCCCTTCCCGCCCTTATACAATGAAGAATCGCGGATCCTGATCCTGGGCAGCTTTCCCTCGGTCAAATCCCGGGAAATGGCCTTCTTTTACGGCCACCCGCAGAACAGGTTCTGGAAGCTGCTCAGCCGCCTGCTGGAGGCGCCCTTTCCGGAGACCGTGCCGGAGCGGCGGGCCTTCCTGCTTGCCCACAGGATCGCGGTCTGGGATGTGATCGCCTCCTGCGAGATCCACGGATCTTCCGATGCCAGCATCCGCAATGCGGTTCCCAACGACCTGGGGCAGATCCTGGACCATGCGCAGATCCGGCAGATTTATGTCAACGGCCAGACCGCCGGCAGGCTCTACCGCAAATACCAGGAGAGGCCGCTCAGGGAAGACTATGGTGAGTGCGCGAAGGCGATTGTCCTGCCCTCCACCAGCCCTGCCAATGCCGCCTGGACCATGGACAGGCTGGCGCAGGCCTGGGGAGTGATCCTGGCGCAGCTGTGAGTCATAGGGACCTTCCAGCCAGACTCATTTTTGCCAGGCAATGGGGCTGGAGTCGCCGGAGGCGTTTCAGCCGGACGCATTTTTGCCGGATCATGCGGGGCACGGGAGTCGTTGGGGATGTCTCAGCCTGGCATGTTTTTGTCAGACAAGGGTTCGGCAAAAGGCAGGGAAAAGGAGTCACGGGAATCGAGAGAAACACCTGGCTGCAGATTCCGCGTGCACTGAAGGAAAGTCCATGGTACAATGTGCAGGCAGAACGATAGGAATGCAGAATATGCAAAAATAATGTATATAACCCTGGATAAGAGGGAAAACTACTGCATAACAGACAGAAAGCAGTAAAAAACCGACCGGAGGATCATCAGACAAGGAGGAAGATACATGGATTACGCACAGGTCGCGCTGGAAAAGCATAAGGAATGGAAGGGAAAGATCGAGATCGGTCTGCGCGCGCAGGTGGACAGCGCGGAGGCGCTGAGCATCGCCTATACGCCGGGCGTCGCGGCTCCCTGCCTGGAGATCCAGAAGGATGTGGACAAGTCCTACATTTATACGAGGCGGTGGAACACGGTCGCGGTCGTGACGGACGGGACGGCAGTCCTGGGACTGGGCGACATCGGCCCCGAGGCCGGCATGCCGGTCATGGAGGGCAAGTGCGTCCTCTTCAAGGCCTTCGGTGATGTCGACGCCATCCCTCTCTGCATCCGGTCCAAGGATGTCGACACCATCGTCGACAACGTGGCCCTGCTGGCCGGGTCCTTCGGCGGCGTCAACCTGGAGGACATCTCCGCCCCCCGCTGTTTCGAGATCGAGAAAAAGCTGAAAGAGAGATGCGACATTCCGATCTTCCACGATGACCAGCACGGCACGGCCGTCATCACGCTCGCGGGCCTGATGAACGCCCTCAAGGTCGTGGGCAAGAAGATCGAGGATATCAAGATCGTCACCTCGGGTGCCGGCGCGGCGGGCATCGCGATCATAAAGCTGCTCATGGCCATGGGCCTCAAAAATGTCATCATGACCGACCGCAGGGGCGCTATCTACGAGGGCCGCGAGGGCCTCAACCCCATCAAGGAGGAGATGGCAAAGATCACGAACTTTGATCATCAGGCAGGAACTCTGGCCGAGGTCATCAAGGGCGCGGATGTCTTCATCGGCGTCTCCGCCCCCGGCACCCTGACCCGGGATATGGTCCGGACCATGGCAAAGGATCCGATTATTTTTGCCTGCGCCAACCCCACGCCCGAGATCTTCCCGGACGAGGCCAAGGCAGCCGGCGCGGCCGTCGTCTCTACGGGCCGGTCGGACTATCCCAACCAGGTCAACAACGTCCTCTGCTTCCCCGGCATCTTCCGCGGGGCCCTGGACGTGCGCGCCTCCGACATCAACGACGCCATGAAGATCGCCGCGGCCAAGGCCATCGCCGGTCTTGTCTCCGATGAGGAGCTGAGCGCGGACTACATCCTTCCCAAGGCCTTTGACCCCCGCGTCAAGGACGCTGTCGCTGCCGCCACGGCGCAGGCGGCGAGGGAGAGCGGCGTAGCCAGGATCTGACGCGCTATGCCCGCGCCCCCGGACGGATCATCCGCCGCGAAACCGGAGGATGCCAGCCTCTGTTCTTTTGAGGATGAGATCTCACCTTCCCTTTATCCGGATCTGAAGATCCGGCTTGCAGATGTGGTCTGAACTATAGCCAGTTAAATTCTCAAATACGTAGGTGCTCAAATACCCCTTGCGGAATACCCGTGAGGGGTATATAATTGCCCTGTAAATACCCATAGGGGGTATTAAAAGCATATGATAGATGAGGAAGGCTTTTCAAAATGGAAAAGACAGATCTGGATAGGAACAGGATTCCGGCGGAGAATGAGGCCGGAGCGGAGGGGCTCAGTCCCTGCGGATGCGCGGCGGATGATCCGTCCGAAGGCGCGGAGGACCGGGAAAACGGGCGGAATTCCGATGCGGCGGATGCGGTCTGCTGCTGCCGCACCAAAGCGCGGTCGGAAAAGGAGCAGAGGGACCTGATCAACCGGCTCAGCAGGATCGAAGGACAGATCCGGGGGCTCAAGGGGATGATCGAGCGGGACGCCTACTGCATCGATATCATCAATCAGGCGGCGGCCGCCAGCAGCGCCCTGTCCAGCTTCAGCAAGGTCCTGCTCACCTGCCACATCCGGACCTGCGTCGAGGAGGACATCCGCGAGGGACGCGAGGAAAAGGTCGACGAGCTGGTGAAGACCCTTCAAAAGCTGCTGCGCTGAACCGGCGTTTTTTTCCTGTAATAAAGCATTTTAGAATATAGTATGATGTAAGGGTCAAAAGGTGGTCAAGTAAACCCCGACTCGTCAAGTTGCACAAACGCCTTGGGCACGCTCTCGCTCTACCCTCGCTGGCATGCGGTAACAAACTGCTTTGCAGTTTGTATAAGGCCGCTAAAAACCAGCGGCCAAGTACCGGCCGCAACATCTCCTTCGGAGCTGCGCAAGGCCCTTCGGCTGTTTGTGCAACTTGACGAGTCTCAGAGCCTTTACGATACTTTTGACCTTTACATCATAGTATTTCAGCCAAAGCGAGTCTTGAACAAAGAACGGAGTACAGAGGGAAGATATGGATCAGTATACAGTCACAGGAATGAGCTGCGCGGCCTGCCAGGCGCGCGTGG
>CAMNFJ010000039.1:0-19068 GCA_946536955.1 uncultured Lachnospiraceae bacterium | reverse complement strand
GTACGTCCGGTGCAATGGGAGGGCGGAGCCGCTTGGCTCCCCTCTACCCTATTCAGTGTCTTTTACTGTGCCTGTTTATGTGCTATTTGAAAAATCTTTTCCGTGACCATCTTCATTGACCTTGAAAATACTCAGGGAAAAAGGGATTCTTCAATGCGGTGACCGGATCAGCGTTTTCCCTTCTGGACCTGGCCAAGGTACTGGTCGATGCCGCCGATATTGTATACTTCGGTGTATCCCATTTTTTTGAGCTCGGAGGCCGCCTTGCGGCTGCGGGAGCCGCTCTGGCAGTAGACGAAGACCGGAGCGGATTTGTCATGCAGGAGATTGACTGCATTGCTGATCTTTTCGACAGGGATGTTGCGGCTTCCGCCGATGTGCCCGCTGCGGTATTCCTCCTCGGTGCGCACGTCGAGCAGGACCGCCCCCTTTGTTGTCCTGCAGCGGTTGACTTCTTTGTTGATATCTACAGATTTAAAAATATCCAGAAATGACATTGGACCTCCCTATTACACTTCTTTATAGGCGGGCGTGTCCGCAGGCGCGTTCAGGTAGCCTTTGAGTTCGTCGTCGAGCTTGAGCAGGGTGACGGAGAAACCTTCCATATCGAGGGAGGTCATGTAGTTGCCAACGACGGTCTTGGCGATCTTGATCTTCTTTCCGTCAAGGATCTCCTTGACGCGGAGGTTGGCGATGAAGAGCTCGCTCAGGGGTGTGCCGCCCATGCCGTTGACCATGACCGCGACCTCGTCTCCCTCTGCGTAGATGCCTTCGTCGAGGATCTTGCCGACGAGATGGTCGACGATATCGTTGACCGGGCTGATCTTCTCGCGGTGGGTGCCGGGCTCGCCGTGGATGCCGATGCCGATCTCGACTTCATCTTCGGCCAGGTCGAAGCCGGGCTTGCCGACTGCGGGGACGGTGCAGGGGGCGACGGCCATGCCCATGGAACGGACGTTGGCGATGACCTTCTCCGCTACGCGCTTTACCTCGGCCAGATCAGCCCCGGTCTCAGCGCAGGCGCCTGCGATCTTGTGTACAAAGACGGTGCCGGCGATCCCGCGGCGGCCTGTAGTCCAGGTGGAATTCTCGACCGCGACATCGTCCGCGACGACGACCTTGTCGACGGCGATATCCTCGTCCGCGGCCATGTCAGCGGCCATCTCGAAGTTCATGACATCACCGGTATAGTTTTTGATGATCAGGAGGGCTCCCTTGCCGCACTCTGTGGCCTTGATCGCCTCATAGACCTGGTCGGGGGTGGGAGAGGTAAAGACAGCGCCCGCGACTGCCGCGTCCAGCATGCCCTTTCCTACATATCCGCCGTGCGCGGGCTCATGTCCGCTGCCGCCGCCGCTGATCAGGACGACCTTGTCGGTCTTTTTCGCGCCGGTTCTCGCGACCACATCCGTGCCGGGAACGCGCTCGATATACTCCGGGAACGCGGCCGTCATTCCGTTCAGCATTTCGTCAACTACATTATCGACACCATTGATCAGTTTTTTCATGATTGCCCTCCATGTCAAAAAAGAATACTGGTAACTGTTCATCTATACACTGAGTGTTACGCACTGAATAGCAGGTGCTTTTGCCCGATCTTCAGTGAAAAACATCTGCTGCTTCTTTACTGCAGCTTTTTCAGTCCGCGTGCCTCTTCGGCGGCAGCGATGACCTCCTCCAGCGAATCTCCCGCGGATGCGGAGACCGCCGCGCTCACGGATCCCTCCAGGACAGGAGCGTCCGCGATCCGGACCTCTATGCCGGAATGGTCATCGTCAAATTCCAGCAGCTCGATGGCAGTCTCTGTGCTCATAATGCCGCTGCCAAGATCGACCATGGCGCAGACACCGTCGCCGCTGTCAGCCTCAATGATCGCGTTCTGGATCCGGATGGAATCGGTGCCGATGCTGCCGTCCTCCATACCGCCGCAGGCGATGATGCGCAGGTCAGGGCCGGCCATCTGGGCGGCCAGCTCCCGGATCCCCTCCGCGGCGAGTCTGCTGTGTGACACGATCACGATACCAACCATTTTTCACCTCCTGAGGAAAGCGTGAAAATCCTGCCGGTGCAAGATTATTCACTCCGGTGCCTGTGCCGCGGGCACAGGCACCTGTGACCGCATTGCGCTGCCGCTCTGACGAGCGGCATGATCGTATAGTATGCCTGACCGCCCCGGGTGAGCGGGCTCAGACAAGGCAATTGCAGTATGGAGAAAGCCCGGGGCTTATTCTCCGCGCACGAAGCTCCGGATGGCCTCCATAGTCAGCAGGGAAGAGGTGGCTCCGGGATCCTGGTGCCCGATACTGCGGTCACCCAGATAGCTGGCACGGCCCTTGGTCGCTTTGATGGTCTTGGTATACTCCACACCCTCCGCCGCTGCCGCGCACATGGCATCGAGACAGCCTGCCAGATCCTTTCCTTCGTCGGCGGCCGCGCAATAAGCCTCATAGGCGGGGATAATGGCGTCGAGCATGGTCTTTTCCCCCCGCTCAGCCTTCCCGCGCTGCTTGATGCCGCCTATGATCGCATCGAGGATCTCCCTGCCGTCCTGGACAGTCAGCTCTGTCTTTCCGGCTGCTGCCTTTGCGGCCTTCATATAGGCCGTTCCATAGAGGGGGCCGGAGGCTCCGCCTACCTTGGACAGGAGGACCATGCCGGTCTTTTTCAGGACTGCCCCGATGTCAGTCTCCTCCTGCGGAAGCTGGCCGAGTGCTTCAGTGTAGCCCCGCGCCATATTGATCCCGTGGTCCGCATCGCCGATCTCGCGGTCAAGCTCAGTGAGAAAATCCTTGTTCGCGATGATGCTGTCCGCGATCTTATTGATGCATTCATAGACTTTTGACGCCATATTCATCAACTCCCTTCTAAAATAGAATCGGGCGGATAGAATCGGACGGTCGTGGTCCAAACCGCCTGTATACTCATTATATACCCCTATTAGGAAAAAGTGCACAAAAAAAAATACAAATACACCAAAATATTATAGAAAGTGTGCAGTGTGACGGGAAGGCGACGTGGTTCATTGAGGGGGATGCAGAAGCAGGCGCAGACCTGGATTTTTTTAAAATAAAAACCGGCGGCCAGGCTGGAGCCCCTGCTGGGTCTGCGGGCTGTGCCTGAAGAGATGCGGATCGGATTCTACGACATAAAGCGTGTGACAGGGGAATACCTGGAGCTTTTTCAAAGGGCGGCGGACAGAAGTTTATAAACCCGTACAAGGCCCGTCCCGAAAACTATTGCGGAGATTGTTGAAAAAGACTGGAAAACAGGTTAAAATAATTAACTGTTTGCGCGCGGGGATCAGGGACCACGCGCCGGATGAGACCAGTGTGAACCGTCGTTCCGCCCTCCTGCGGAATGATTGAGAAACAGCCACAGAAACAAGGCTGGATAATAAGGACAAGAGCTTTGCAGAAGAGAGAGGGATTGTATGGCATTGATTAAAAAGCCTGTCACAGGCATGAAGGACATTATGCCCGAAGAGATGGAGATCCGCGATTACGCGATCTCCGTGATCAAAAAGACTTACGCGGAATTCGGATTCTCCTCCATCGAGACACCCTGTGTGGAGAATATTGCCAACCTGACCAGCAAGCAGGGCGGCGACAATGAGAAGCTGATCTTCAAGATCCTCAAGAGGGGAGAGAAGCTCAAGCTCGAGAGCGCCAGGTCTGAGGAGGACCTGGTGGACGGCGGCCTGCGCTATGACCTGACGGTCCCCCTGGTCCGCTACTACTCCAACCACGCCAATGATCTGCCCATGCCCTTCAAGGCCCTGCAGATGGGCAATGTCTGGCGCGCGGACCGTCCCCAGAAGGGGCGCTACCGCCAGTTCATGCAGTGCGACATCGATATCATCGGCGAGGCGACCAACCTGGCCGAGATCGAGCTGATCCTGGCCACGACCACGACCCTGGGCAGGCTGGGCTTCAAGGGCTTCCAGATCCGCATCAATGACCGCCGGATCCTGGCGGCCATGGCCGCCGCCTGCGGCTTCCCTCAGGACCGCTTCGGCGAGGTCTTTATCATCCTGGACAAGATGGACAAGATCGGCATGGAAGGGGCCGCGAAGGAACTGATCGAGAGCGGCTTCTCGCAGGAGAGCACGGATGCCTATATCGGCCTTTTCAAGGGGCTGGAGGCTTCTGACAACCAGCTGGCCTTCCTGGAGGACAGGCTGGCCGGCGTGATCGCCCCGGAGGTGATCCCGGATCTGCGCACAGTCATCGAGAGCGTCGACGGTGTCAAGGAGGCGGATTTCCGCATGGTCTTTGACCCCACGATCGTGCGCGGCATGGGCTATTACACGGGGACCATCTTTGAGATCGCCATGCCTGAGCTGGGCATCAGCTGTGGCGGCGGCGGCCGCTATGACGCCATGGTCGGCAAGTTCACCGGCAAGGATGTTCCGGCCTGCGGCTTCTCCATCGGCTTTGAGCGCATTATCCTGATCCTGATGGAGCAGGGCTTCAAGATCCCCGGAAGTCCGGAGAAGGTCGCCTTCCTTCTGGAAAAGAACCTTCCCGCCAGCCGCCTGCAGGAGGCGATGGCCGAGGCCCAGAAGGCCAGGGCCGGCGGCAGACAGGTCCTTCTGGCCAGGATGGCGAAGAACAAGAAATTCCAGAAGCAGCAGCTCAGGGACCGGGGCTACGAGGAGTTTGTCGAGATCTATACAAATCCCATTGAAAAATAAAAGGACAGGCGGACAGGCCGGACCGCACATGCTTTTGTGCGGTCCGGCGCCTGGTCGCTGTCATATTTTAAAGAAAGAAGGACAACAGATATCATGGCAGAATCTATGAAAGGACTGCACCGGACCTGCCGGTGCGCCGAGCTGACAGAGGAATATGTCGGAAAGACAGTGACAGTGATGGGCTGGGTGGCCAAGCAGAGGAACAAGGGCGGCATCGTCTTTGTGGACCTGCGGGACAGGAGCGGCCTGATCCAGCTGATCTATGAGGAGGCCGACTGCGGAGAGGAGAATTTCCACAAGGCTGAGAAGATGAGGGCGGAGTTTGTCGTCGCGGCGACCGGCACGGTCACCATGCGGAGCGGCGCCGTCAACCCCAACCTGCCCACAGGAACGATCGAGGTGCGCGTGACCGACACCCGGATCCTGTCCGAGTCCGAGACACCGCCCTTCCACATCGTGGAGAACAGCAATACCAAGGAGGAGCTGCGTCTCCAGTACAGGAGCCTGGATCTGCGCAGGCCCGATATGCAGAGAAAGCTCATGCTGCGCAGCAGGATCGTCCAGGATATGAGGACCTTTATGGACGGGGAGGGCTTCCTCGAGATCGAGACCCCGATTCTCTGCAAGTCCACGCCCGAGGGCGCGAGGGACTATCTGGTGCCCAGCCGCGTAAAGCCCGGCACCTTCTATGCCCTGCCCCAGTCACCTCAGATCTTCAAACAGCTGCTCATGTGCTCCGGCTATGACCGCTATTTCCAGATCGCCAGGTGCTTCCGCGACGAGGACCTGCGCGCGGACAGACAGCCTGAATTCACCCAGGCGGACATGGAGCTCTCCTTTGTCGACGTCGATGATGTCATCGACGTCAACGAGCGCCTGATCCAGTATGTGGTCGAGCGGGCGATCGGCCTCAAGGTCCAGATTCCCTTCCCCCGCATGAAGTGGATCGATGCCATGAATGACTACGGCTCGGACAAGCCGGATACCCGCTTCGGCATGAAGCTGGTCGAGGTCACAGACCTCGTGAAGGACTGCGGTTTCGGCGTCTTTGCCGACGCGGCCGCAAAGAAGGGCTGGAGTGTCCGCGGCATCAACGCCAAGGGCCAGGGCGGCATGGGCCGCAAGCAGATCGACAAGATCGTCGAGATGGCCCGCGGCAACGGCGCCAAGGGCCTGCCCTACATCGCCCTCAAGGAGGACGGGTCTGTCAAGTGCTCCTTTGCCAAATTTGTCTCCGAGGAGGAGATCCAGGCCCTGGTCAGCCGCATGGACGGCCAGCCCGGCGACCTGCTCTTCTTTGCCGCGGACAAGAACGGCATTGTCTGGAACGTCCTGGGCGCCCTGCGTCTGAAGCTGGGCGAGGACATGGGCCTGATCGACCACAGCAAATTCAATTTCCTCTGGGTCGTGGACTTCCCGCTTCTCGAGTGGTCCGAGGAGGAGAACCGCTTCGTCGCCATGCACCATCCCTTCACCATGCCCAGGGAGGAGGACTGGCACCTGATCGACACCGATCCCGGCGCCGTCCGCGCCAAGGCCTATGACATCGTCCTCAACGGCGTCGAGCTGGGCGGCGGCAGCGTCCGTATCCACCAGAGCGACATCCAGGAGAAGATGTTCGAGGTCATCGGCCTGTCCAAAGAGGAGGCCGAGGAGAAGTTCGGCTTCCTGCTGACGGCCTTCAAGTACGGCGTCCCGCCTCACGCGGGCCTGGCCTACGGCGTCGACCGCTTTGTCATGCTCCTGACGGGCGCAGACAGCATCCGCGAGGTCATCGCCTTCCCCAAGAACAAGGACGCGGCGGACCTGATGAGCGGAGCCCCCGACGTGGTCGATCCCGCCCAGCTGACCGACCTCTGCATTGCCCTGGACCTGCCGGACCAGGAGGCATAATGCAGGCCCTGGCGGCATAAGAGTCCGCGGGGACGGACCCGCAGGGACGCGGGCAGACACCCGCCCTGCCGGGAGGACGGCCTGAACAGGCCGGGACAGAAACAGATTGAAATAAAAACAGATAAAAACTGATCGAAATTAAAACAGATCAAAATGAAAACAGCAGTTTTCCCGCCTGTTCGGCAGGAAGCTGCTGTTTTTTTCTTTTCGGCCATGCCGGCAGGAAGCTGCTGTTTTTTTCTTTTCCGCCAGTCCGGCAGAAAGCTGCTGTTTTTTCATTCCGGCCAGTCCGGCTGGAGCTGCTGCTTTTATTCCGGCGTGCCGGCCGCAGAGACCTCAGACGCTTTAGTGTGACACAGTGCCTGTCCCTCTGTCACAAAGGGCCATGGTGTAGCCGGCCGGGGCGGCGAGGAGGGTGTAGGAGGCCGGTCTGAGCAGGTCCTCCTCCCCGCGGACCAGGATCCTGCCCGAAAAGGAGGGAAGGGCATCGACGGGCCTTACGGTGAGGCCGGAGGGGGAGAGGGCGAGCGGGGGACAGTCCCGGTCCGGGAACGGGTCCATGTCAAAGCTGTCCAGGCGGGCGCGCAGGCCGCACCCTATGTATTTGAGGTAGGCTTCCTTGACCGTCCACAGGCGGTAGAAGAGGTCTGTGCGTCGGGCTTCGGGGAGCGCGGCCAGGCGGTCATATTCCGCGGGAGTATAGAAGCGCCTGGCAATCCGCAGGGGGTCTGCGCGGTTTGTGGTTTCCTGCAGGTCCAGGCCGATCTCCCGGCCGCTGAAGGCGCAGGCAATCAGGCTCCCCGAGTGGGAGAGGCTGAAGTGGAGGCCTGGGAGATCGCGGAAGGCCGGCTTCCCATCCGGGGCCAGGACCAGGTCCCGGGCGCTGAACATGCCGGCCCGGGCCCCGCAGCCCATGAGGCGCAGGCCCTCCCTGAGCAGGCCCGCCCTGGCGGCCTCTTTCTCTGCCTTGTCATTCAAATTGGTTTTTTCTGAAATAAGGATGATCGTATTCATTGCTCTTCCCTGTCCTGCCTGAGCTGTCCGTGTACCTGCCAGGTCCCATTTTAGCAGTGGGAGAGGGAGGGCGCAAGAAAGACGGCGCGCGGCGCTGCATGGAAAAACCGGAGATTCAGATTCGGAAGCTAATCTTGATTCATCAGGTTGATTCCTGTAAACTTGAAATGAAAAGGCACCGGCAGCAGTTTTACAGAACGGGGTTTGGCCGCGGTACTGCGGGTTGAATATCCTTTTACGCAGTCCTTCGGGACCAGGAAGGCTTTTGCGGCCGAGTCTCACCGGGAGTCCCCTGAGGGAAGTTCCATAACGGAAGTCCCTGAAGGAAGCCCATGAACGGAAGTTCCCTTAAAGGAAGGTCCCTGAAGGAAAAAGACAGCAGGCCCCGGTTCTATGGAGAAAAAAGATGAATGACAAAGTCAAATTTGACAATACTGTATCGCTGCTCAACAGTCTGCCGGCCCTGACCTTTTCAAAGGACGCGGAGACCGGCAGGTATCTGGCCTGCAGCCAGTCCTTTGCCGAGTATGCCCACAAGGAGTCACCGGATGGAGTCGTGGGACTCACGGATTTTGATATTTTCGACCCTGTGACGGCTGCCCATTTTGTGGAGGACGACCGGAAGGCCCTGGCTATGGATGGGGCCTATGTCTTTTTTGAGGACGTACCGGACGCGGCCGGTTTCCCCAGGCATTTTCAGACGACCAAGCAGAAGTTTACGGATATAAACGGAAGGCTCTGCACGCTGGGACTCTGTGTCGATGTCACCGAGACCCTGGATGCCAAGACGGAGGAGGCGGAGCAGAGGACCCTGCAGCAGGAGCAGGAAAAGCGCCTGGCCCTGCAGGAGGAGCTGCTCAACACGGTCAGGGGCCGGAAGCGCCAGGCCAGCCTGATCACCGCATTGGCTTCGGACTACTGGAGCGTCTATTATCTGGATCTGGAAAAGGATGAGGGCATGTGCTACCAGGCTCATTCCGGCATCTATGACGGGTTCAGGGTGGGGGACCACTTCCGTTATCTGGAATCCGTGACGGCCTATGCCAGGCAGTATATCACGGAGGCCTATCTCGACGACTTTCTGAAGTTCGTCCAGCCGGACAATATCCGGGAGGGGCTGAAGAACGAGAGGGTCATCTCCTTCCGCTATATGGTCAGCCGGCAGGGCAGGGAGAGCTATGAGATGGTCCGGTTCGCGGGGGTCCGCAGACCGGAGGAGAGGGACGGCGACAGGGTCCGCGAGGTGAGCGCCTGTTTTTCGGATATCGACGCGGAGACCCGCAGGTCCATGGCCCAGAATGAGGCCCTCAAAAACGCCCTGGCGGCAGCTGAGCAGGCCAGCCGGGCCAAGACGGCTTTTCTCTCCAACATGAGCCATGAGATCCGGACGCCCATGAACGCGATCATCGGACTCAACAACATCGCGCTCAACGATCCGGAGCTGCCGGGCCAGACCAGGGAGTATCTGGAAAAGATCGGGATCTCAGCCAGACATCTCCTCAATATCATCAATGACATCCTGGATATGTCCAGGATCGAATCCGGAAAAATGACCATCCGGAATGAGGAGTTCTCTTTCTCCAGGGCCCTGGAGCAGGTCAATACGATCATCAGCGGCCAGTGCAGGGACAAGGACCTCCACTATGAGTGCAGGATCCGGGGAAAGATCGACGAGTATTATATCGGGGACGATATGAAGCTGCGCCAGGTCATGATCAACATCCTGGGCAATGCGGTCAAGTTTACCCCGTCGGGAGGCACGGTGACCTTCATCATCGAGGAGACCGCCCGCTTCCATGGAAAATCCACCCTGAAATTTATCATTCAGGATACCGGCATCGGAATGAGCAGGGAATATCTGCCGCATGTCTTTGATGCCTTCAGCCAGGAGGACTCCTCCGCCACCAGCCGCTACGGCAGCACCGGCCTGGGCCTGCCCATCACAAAGAGCATTGTGGAGCTGATGAACGGCCACATAGAGGTGGAAAGCGAGAAGGGAAAGGGGACGACCTTTACCGTCACCCTGACCCTGACGGAATCCGACCGCCGCGGGGAGGAGGCGGATAGAAACGGAGACCTGGGCCTGCATCCTCATGAGATGACGGTCCTGGTCATCGACGATGACCAGATCGCCTGTGAGCATGCCAGGATCGTCCTGGGCCAGGTCGGGATCAGCTGTGAGACTGCCGGCTCCGGGGAAAAGGGGCTGGAAATGGTCAAAGTCCGGCAGGCCCGCAGGGAGGCCTATGACCTCATCCTGGTCGACTGGAAAATGCCGGGCATGGATGGCGTGGAGACGACCAGGCAGATCCGCAGGGTGGCCGGCCACGACTCGGCCATCATCATCCTGACCTCCTACAACTGGGAGGATATCGCCGAGGAGGCGAGGATGGCGGGAGTGGACAGCTTTGTGCCCAAGCCCCTCTTCGCGGGGACCGTCCTGGATGAATTCCGCGAGGCCTTTAAAAAGAAGAACGAGGCCCTTATGCGCAGGACCGCCGACCTCAAGGGCCGCAGGATCCTGCTGGCGGAGGACATGGTGGTCAACGCGGAGATCATGGTCATGGTCCTGAGCATGCGGGAGATCCTCACCGATGTGGCGGAAAACGGAAAGGCCGCGGTGGAGATGTTCGCCTCCCGGCCGGAGGGCTATTACGACGCCATCCTCATGGACATGCGCATGCCGGAGATGGACGGACTGGAGGCGACCAGGAAGATCCGCGGGATGGACCGGGCGGACGCCGCAAGGATCCCGATCATCGCCCTGACCGCAAATGCCTTTGACGAGGACGTCCAGCGGAGCCTGCAGGCCGGCCTCAACGCCCACCTGTCCAAACCGGTTGAGGCCGAGGCCCTGTTCGAGACACTGGAAAACATGATCCAGGATTAAGACGGAAAAAGACGGAAAACTGGCAGAGTCTGAAACTGCCGTAGAGACCGGAAAAAGCAAGGAAGGAGTATATATTTATGAAAAAAAAGATTCTGGCAGTCCTGCTCTGTGCCCTGGTCCTGACTGCGGGCTGCAGCTCCGCCGCCCCCTCTTCGGGGACTAAGAGTACAGGAAAAGAGGAAAAGGCGGCGACAGAGGAGAGCGCCCCGGCGGCTGAGGCCGGCGGGACAGAAGAAAAAACGCAGAAGGCAGCGGATGCCGTGAAGGAAGAGGGGGAGGCGGAGCAGACCGAGGCCGCTGAGGCGGATACGGCTGAGGTTGCCGCGGAGGCGGACAAGGCTGAGGCTGTGGAAAGCGATACGGCCAAAGCCGCTGCAGACGCCGATGCAGAGGCGGAGCAGACCGAGGCCGCTGAGGCGGATACGGCCCTGACTGCTGCAGCGGACGATGACAAGGCCCAGGCCGCTGAAACAGCTGCTTCCGCATTTTCAGCTGAAGCCGCAGAAGCCGCGGAAGCCGCGGACCAGGCAAAAGAGGATAAGACCGAGGCCCTGAGAAAGAAGGCCGCCGAGGCAAAGGAAAAGGCGGAAAAAGCCGCCGAAGAGAAGCGGAAGGCCGAGGCCGAAGCCCTGGCGGGGGACTATGTGCCGGAGGGCTTCAGCCCCTACGGAGAATACACCCTGGTCTTTGACTCCGGCTATACGGTCAAGAGCCGCTACTCCCAGGCCGGACTTACCTTCTATATGGAGAGCGAGGAATTTTTCTTCATCCGGGACAAGGACCTGCCGGACATGACCGGAAATGTGGCCCACATCCTCTTCAACACCCAGGCCCCCATGACAGAGGCGGAGGCGGCCGGAGAGGACTTCCCCTTCACGGAAGGCTACGTCCTCTACATTTCCCTCGACGACGGCAGCTACCATGAAGTCTACAGCAGCCAGCTGGATTTGACCGGCAGGAGATTTGCCAGAGACCTCTTTGAATCCTTCCGCGTCAAATGGGAGGGTGCCTTCTGACCCGCCCCGCCCCAAACCTCTGTCTGAAAGCTGCCAGCCAACAGCTAAAAGCTAAAAGCTAAAAGCTAACAGCCAATAGCTAAAAGCTAATAGCTAACAGCTAATAGCTTCCAGCCAACAGCTTCCAGCTAAAGAAAACATTTTACAACCAGGCAGACATGGTGCTATAATGGCACAGTGTCTGCCTTTACAGTGCCTTGAAGGCACCAGAGCTGCCGCCCGGCAGCTGCTGTAAAAGCGGCGCAAAACCGGCAAAGACGCCGGTGCTTTTGGAGCCGGACCACTGGTCCTGATCCGGAGGACAAAAGCGTACAGTGTATATAGTTGGAGGAGTTGATCAAAATGAAGAAATCAAGAGCGGTCATTTCCCTTCTGCTCGTGGCGGCCATCTCAGGGCTGATGGCATATACCGTGCTGATCGGATTTGGCAAGGGACACAGAGGATCGTATCACAACATCAAAAAGGGTCTGGATCTGGCCGGCGGCGCCAGCATCACCTATCAGGCCGTGGGCGAAGAGCCCCCGACCCAGGAGGACCTCAACGATACAAAGTATAAGCTGCAGCGCCGTGTCGACCAGTACAGCACGGAGGCGCAGGTCTATACAGAGGGTACAGACCGTCTCAATATCGAGATCCCCGGCATTTCCGGCGTCGCGGAGACCAACCAGATCCTGGAGGACCTGGGCCGCCCCGGATCCCTCTACTTTATCCGTCAGACCGATGAAAAGGGAGAGCAGAATTATCAGCTCGGAGTCACCGAGGACGGGGCTGTCGAGTATGTTCTGACCAAGGAGCTGGACCAGATCATCAAGGACGGCGACGCCGTCGTCACCGGCACCCAGGTTACGGACGCCAAGGCGGGCTATCAGCAGGACGACATGGGCAACAAGCAGATCGTCGTCTCCCTGACCTTCAATGACGAAGGCAAAAAGGCCTTTGCCGAGGCCACGACCAAGGCTTATTCCGCCCATGAGTCCATCGGTATCTACTATGACGGACACTTTATCAGCGTCCCCTCTGTCCAGGCGGCCATCACGGACGGCCGCGCGGTCATCACCGGTGAGGAGACGATCGAATCCGCCGAGAACCTGGCTTCCACCATCCGGATCGGTGGTCTGAAGGTGGAGCTGGAGCGCCTGCGCTCCCAGATCGTCGGCGCCCAGCTGGGCCATGACGCCATCCGGACCAGTAAATTCGCCGGCATGGTCGGCTTTGCCCTGGTCGCCCTCTTTATGATCGTGATCTACCTGCTGCCCGGCTTCGCGGCAGTCCTGGCCCTGTGCATCTATGTTCTGATGATGGCACTGGTCCTCAATGGCTTTGACATCACCCTGACCCTGCCCGGCATCGCAGGTATCCTGCTGTCGATCGGTATGGCAGTCGATGCCAACGTCATCATTTTCGCCCGCATCCGCGAGGAGCTGGCGACCGGCATCGGCGTGAAGACCGCCATCAACAACGGTTATCACAAGGCTCTTTCCGCCATCATCGACGGCAACGTCACCACCCTGATCGCGGCGGCAGTCCTGGCTCTTCTGGGATCCGGCACGGTCAAGGGCTTTGCCTACACCCTGGCCATCGGTATCATCCTGTCCATGATCACATCCCTGTTCGTGACCAGGCTGATCATGAACATCTTCTACGGACTGGGCCTGACCAACAAGAAGCTCTACGGCGTCGCCAGAGAGCGCGCCACGATCCGCTTCGTGGAGCGCAGGAAGGTCTTCTTCGCCGTCTCCATCGCCCTGGTCCTGGCAGGCTTTGTCGCCATGGGCATCTACCAGGTCAGAACCGGAGCCCCTCTCAATTACAGCCTCGACTTCGTCGGCGGTACAGCCACCAGTGTCAGCTTCAATGAGGATATGTCCCTGGAGGAGATCGACAAGAAGGTCATCCCGGTCTTCACCAAGGTGACCGGGGACAACAATGTCCAGGTCCAGAAGGTCGCCGGCAGCAATGAAGTCATCTTCAAGTCGGTCGTTCTGGATACAGACAAGAGCACAAAGCTCTCCAATGAGCTGGTCAAGGAGTTCTCCGTCAACAAGGACAGCATCACGTCCGAGACGATCAGCTCCACCATCAGTGACGAGATGAAGCGAGACGCCCTGCTGGCGGTCGGCGCGGCCCTGGTCCTGATGCTGCTCTATATCTGGTTCCGTTTCAAGGATCTGCGCTTCGGCGCCTCCTCTGTCATCTGCCTGGCCCACGACGTCCTGGTCGTGCTCGCCTTCTACGCCTTTGTGCGCATCAGCGTCGGCAGCACCTTTATCGCCTGCATGCTGACCATCGTCGGTTACTCCATCAACGCCACGATCGTTATTTTTGACCGTGTGCGCGAGAGCCTGAGGTCCAGACGCAGGGGAGAAGACCTGAGCGAGCTGGTCAACAGGAGTATCACGGATACCCTTTCCAGAAGTATCTTTACCTCCCTGACGACCTTCTTCATGGTCCTGACCCTCTACATCTTTGGTGTGGCAAGTGTCAAGGAATTCGCCCTGCCCATCATGATCGGTATCGTCTGCGGTGCCTATTCCTCCGTCTGCCTGGCAGGCTCCATCTGGTATGTGCTCCGCAAAAAGGCGGATGACGCCGCCCAGGTAACTGTCAATAACAGGAAGCAGAACAAGGGGAATTCCGGTTCCGCTCAGCAGTCAAAGAAAAAAGACGACTATTCCAACCTTTCCAAGAAGGAGCGCAGAGAGAGGCGCCGCAAGGAAGAGGAAGCAAGAAATAAGTCCAAGATCACAGTCTGACCGGCCGGGCGGGTGGTCCTGACCGGACCGCCTGTCTGAAGCGGCATAATAACAGGGGGGATGTTCCACATCCTCCCTGTTTTTACACCCCCGGTGCGAGTCCGGAATGTTACATGTTCACGCCCTCTCGAAGGGCATGAACATGTAACATTGCGCGCGGTGATTCCAATACGCTTCGCGTACACCGCGCGCCGCTGAACTCGGGTTTTTCGCGAAAATGCCGCGAAAAACTCCTCGAGTTTCAGATGGGGCTGAACAGTTACGTCCGGAACACAGAAAGAGGTACACATGGCCAGGTGGATGCTCTACACAAAAAAGGCGGATTTCAAGGCGATCGCGGAGGACTGCGGCATCTCGCAGGTCCTCGCCCGGGTGATCCGCAACCGGGATGTGGTCGGCTCCCTGCAGACCCGGCGCTTTCTGAAGGGGGGACTGGAGGACCTGCACGATCCATGCCTTCTGCCGGATATGGAAAAGGCGGCCGGGATCCTGTGTGAAAAGATCTCCGCGGGGGAGGCCGTCCGCGTGATCGGGGACTACGACGTCGACGGGATCTGCGCCTCCTATATATTGATGCGGGTCCTGGCCGCCTGCGGGGCGCAGGCGGACGTCGTCCTGCCGGACAGGATCCGGGACGGGTACGGGATGAATCCCCAGATGGCGGATGATGCCGCCCAGGATGGGATCGGCCTGATCCTGACCTGTGACAACGGGATCGCCGCCGCGGAAGCCGTGGCCAGGGCCAGAGAGGCCGGGATCTGCGTGGTCGTCACGGACCACCACGAGGTGCCCTATGAAGAGGGCGCTGACGGGGCCAAGACCTGGATCCTGCCGCCCGCCGACGCCGTCGTGGATCCCAAGGTCCGCGATCCCCGGACCGGGCAGATAGAATACCCATTTCCTGAGATCTGCGGGGCCGTCGTCGCCTGGAAGCTGTCGGACCTTTTGCTGCAGAGGCTGGCGCCGGATCAAAGGACCGCGGTTCTTCAAGAGCTCCTGCCCTTCTGTGCCCTGGCGACCGTCTGCGACGTCATGCCCCTGGCGGACGAGAACAGGATCCTGGTCCGCGAGGGCCTGCGCCTGATCTCCGGCACGAAAAATATCGGACTCAGGAGCCTGTTGACCGTCAACGGCCTGGAGGACAGGCCCATCACGACCTACCACGCGGGCTTCGTGATCGGCCCCTGCCTCAATGCCACCGGGCGGCTGGACAATGCGGAGCGCGCCCTGGCCCTCTTTCTGGAGGATGACCCGGCGGAAGCCCTGCGCAGCGCCCAGAAGCTCCGGGAACTCAACGACAGCCGCAAGAGCCTGACCGAGCAGGGCGTGCAGAATGCCCTGATCCAGATCAGTGAAAAGCACCTGCTCGATTACCGGGTCATGGTCATCTTTCTGCCGGACTGCCACGAATCCCTTGCGGGGATCATCGCGGGCAGGATCAGGGAGCGCTGCAGCAGGCCGGTCTTTGTCCTGACCAGGACGGAAAACGGCCTGGCCAAGGGCTCGGGCAGGTCCATCGAGGCCTATGACATGTTTGCCCATATGACCGGAGTGAAGGAATGCTTTGTGAAATTCGGAGGGCACAAGATGGCGGCGGGCCTCTCCATGCGGGAGGAGGACATCCCCGTCCTGCAGGATAAACTGGAGGAGACCTGCGGGCTCAGTCAGGAGGACCTGACGGATGTGATCCATATAGATATGGAGCTTCCGCCCTCCCTGTGGAATTTTGAGATGACAGAGGAGCTCCGCCTGCTGGAGCCCTGCGGGACAGCCAACCCCAGGCCCGTGTTCGCGGCCAGGGGGATCCGCCTGCGCGGTGTACGCGTCATGGGAAAGGGCAGGAATGTCCTGGGTTTTGAGGCCGTGGACCAGGGCGGCAGGACCCTGTCCCTGACCTGGTTCTGCGAGGCGGACGTCTTTGAGGAAAAGGTGACCGCAGCCCGGGGAGCCGGGGCCTGGCGGGCCCTGCAGGAGGGCCGGGCAGACCTGACAGTGAGCATGGTCTACCACCCCGAGATCAATGAGTGGAGAGGGCGCAGATCACTGCGGTATGTGATCAGGGACATGCATTTCTGAAAAGGCCGGAAAGCCTTTTGTCGATGAAACAGAGATATGGAGGTTTGAGATGAAGATAAAAGACCTGGTCCGAAAGCTGGATTTTGATTTACTGACACCGGAGGGAGAGGTCATCACCGACGCAGAGACCCGGGAGACCATGCTGGAGCGGGAAATCAGCTCCATCACCAACAATTCCGGAAAGGTCGTGGACGGATCTCTTTTCTTCTGTATAGCAGGATCCAGAAAGGACGGACATGAATTTGCCGGAGACGCTGTGGAGAAGGGCGCGGCGGCCCTGGTCGTCCAGCGGGATCCGCAGATCGCGAAAAGCATCGGCGGACCGGCCGGCAGCGGGGATGAAGCCGCGGACCGGCGGGCCCCCGTCATCATCCGTGTCGAAGATTCCCGCCTGGCCATGGCCGTGATCTCTGCGGCCTGGTACGGCGACCCCGCCCGGGAGATGAAGGTCATCGGCGTGACCGGGACAAAGGGCAAGACAACGACGACCTATATGGTCCGGTCGATCCTGGAGTCGGCGGGGATCAGGACCGGCCTGGTCGGGACCATCGAGGTCCTCTACCAGACACCGGAAAAGGAGGTCAGGATCCCGGCTGCCAACACGACGCCCGAATCCATCGACCTGCAGAGGATCTTCCGGGAGATGGCGGACAGCGGCGTCGAGGCCGTCGTCATGGAGGTGTCCTCCCAGGCCCTGATGCTGCACCGCACGTCCGGCTTTGTCTTTGACCTGGGGATCTTCACCAACCTCTCCCCCGACCATATCGGCCCCAATGAGCACAAGGATTTTGAGGACTATCTGCACTGCAAGAGCCTGCTCTTCTCCCAGTGCAGGACCGGGATTCTCAACGGGGACGACAAGTGGTGCGACAGGATCCTCGAGGGCCACACCTGCCAGGTCGAGACCTTCGGACTGGGGGAGAAAAATGACCTCAGGGCCGAAAACATCGGCCTGGTCCACACACCCGGAGAGTTGGGTGTGGAATTTGATACAAAGGGGACGGTCGAGCTCCACGCCCATGTGCCGGCGCCCGGGCGCTTCAGCGTCTACAATGCCCTGTGCGCCATCGCGGTCTGCCGCCATTTCGGGGTCTCCGCCGAGGATGTACGCGGAGCTCTCCGCAGGATCCATGTCCGGGGCAGGATCGAGATGGTCAAGGTGAGCGATGACTTTACGCTCATGATCGACTATGCCCACAACGCCATGGCTCTCGAAAGCCTCCTGCAGACCCTGCGCGAATATGATTCCGGCAGGCTGGTCTGCGTCTTCGGCTGCGGCGGAGACCGGGCCAGGTCGAGGCGGTTTGAGATGGGGGAGGTCAGCGGGAGGCTGGCGGACTTCACCATCATCACATCGGACAATCCCCGGTCCGAGGAGCCGGAGGCCATCATCGCGGACATCGTGACGGGACTGGCCCCGACCGGCGGCAGCTATGTGACGATCCCCGACCGGAAAGATGCGGTCCGCTACGCGATCCGGAACGGACAGCCGGGCGATATCATCGTCCTGGCCGGCAAGGGCCACGAGGACTACCAGGAGATCAAGGGTAAGAAATATCCCATGGATGAGAGGGTCATGATCCGGGAGATCCTGGCGGAAAATGCCTGAAGGGGCGGCGGTCTGTCCTGACCCTGTCCGTTTGATCCCGGGACGGTGTTTATGGAGGAGAATTACTTGAAACAGTTTGCCCAGGTGATCATCGATATTTCGGCCAGAGGACTGGACCGTCCCTTCACCTACCGGATCCCGTCCGGGATGCGGGAGAATCTGCGGGCGGGCAGTATCGTCATGGTCCCCTTTGGGGCGGGAAACAGGCTGCGGAAGGGCTATGTGATCGGGTTTTCGGATACGGCGCAGATGTCCGCCGACAGGATCAAGGAGATCGACCAGATCGTGGAGCCGGCCAGGGGCTATACCATGGAGGACAACAGCGACTACTATCTGCGTCTTGCGGCCTGGATGAAAAACCGCTACGGCTCGACCATGGCGACCGCCATGCGGGTCGTCCTGGCCTCGCGCCGGGCGGGGAAGATCAAGGAGCACAGGCAGATCCGCCTGGTCCTGTCCCCTGAGGAGGGGAGGGCCAGGCTGGAGGAATACGACCGCAGACACCAGACCGCCAGGGCCAGGCTCCTCAAGGAGCTCCTGGAGGTCCCGGTCCTGCCCTGGACCCTGGTCACGACCAGGCTCCATGTCTCGGCAGGGGCCATCCAGGCCATGAAGCGGGCCGGGGTCATCGAGGTCGAGTCTGTCCAGGAGCTGCGCAATCCGGTCAACGTCTCCCCCAGCACGCGGACGGGCATGGAACTCAGTCCGGCCCAGAGGCAGATCGTGGATACGGTGATCGGCGACTTTGACAGCGGCCACCCCTCGATCAGCCTGATCCACGGAGTCACTGGCAGCGGGAAGACGGAGGTCTATATCTCCATCATCAGGGAGATCTGCGCGCGGGGCAGGCAGGCCATCATGCTGATCCCGGAGATCTCCCTCACCTTTCAGACCCTCATGCGCTTCTACAGCCATTTCGGGGACCGGGTCAGCGTGGTCAATTCCTCCCTGTCCGAGGCGGAGCGCGCGGACCAGTGGGAGCGGGCCCGCAGGGGGGAGATCGATGTGATCATAGGGCCCAGGAGCGCTCTTTTTACCCCCTTTGCCAGTCCCGGCGTGATCGTGATCGACGAGGAGCACGAGCACAGCTATAAAAATGAATCCATGCCCAAGTACCAGACCC
>CAMNFJ010000038.1:0-19141 GCA_946536955.1 uncultured Lachnospiraceae bacterium | reverse complement strand
TAGGAGACAAAAGAGAGAAAGGTCACGCATATTTCAGGAAAGCAAAGCGACGGAGTCGCGAAAAAAGAGAAAGGTCACGCATGTTTCAGGAAAGCAAAGCGACGGAGGCGCGAAAAAAGAGAAAGGTCACGCATGTTTTCAGAAGGCAAAGCGACAGAGTCGCTGTAAAGGAGAAAGGTCACGCATGCTTCGTTGAAAGCAAGCGATATAGGCGACAAAAGAGAGGAAGGTCACGCATGCTTTGACAAAAGCAAGCGACATAGGCGACAAAAGAGGGAAAGGTCATGCATGCTTCGTTGAAAGCAAGCGACATAGGAGACAAAAGAGAGAAAGGTCACGCATGCTTCTGGGAAAGCAAGCGACATAGGAGACAAAAGAGAGAAAGGTCACGCATGTTTCAGGAAAGCAAAGCGACGGAGGCGCGAAAAAAGAGAAAGGTCACGCATGTTTTCAGAAGGCAAAGCGACAGAGTCGCTTAAAAGGAGAAAGGTCACGCATGCTTACGGGAAATCAAGCGGTAATTTAAAAAAAATTTATGGTTTTTCGTGAAAGGGATAAGAGATACTGATAATCACAGGGGGGAATGATATAATAATACGGTCTCCTGATTCTGTACAGGAAGGGAAGGTCCAGGTTTTGTAAATGACAGGGAGGGGGAGAAAAAATGAGAGCATTGCGAGTCGGAGTGATCGGTCTGGGAGATATCTGCCACGCCTATCTGTCAAATCTGCAGAAGTATCCGGAGGCGGTGGAGCTTTATGCCTGCGCCTGCCGCACGCCCGAGAAGGCCCGGGCCAAAAAAGAGCAGTACGGTTTCCGCAAGGCCTATGCGACCGGAGATGAGCTGCTGCAGGATCCCGAGGTGGATCTGGTCTTGAATCTTACGACGCCCGCTTCGCACTATTCCTATAATATCGCCACCCTGCGGGCAGGCAAGCATGTCTACTCCGAGAAGCCGCTTGCCGCGACCTTTGCGGAGGGGCGGGAGATCATGGATCTGGCGGCGGAAAAGGGTCTCTATGTGGGCTGCGCGCCGGATACCTTTATGGGGGCACGTCTGCAGACCTTCCGCAGGCTCATGGACGAGGGGGTCACCGGGCAGATCGTCGCGGGGACGGCCAGCTGTATCTGTCACGGATGGGAGTGGTTCCACCCGAATCCCTCCTTCTATTATCAGAAGGGGGCCGGGCCCGTGCTGGACATCGGGCCCTATTATATGACCGCCCTTCTTTCTCTGCTGGGGCCCGTGGAAGCTGTCTGTTCGATGGGGGTCCAGCCCTGGAAGGAGCGGCCCATTTACTCCGAGCCCCTCAAGGGGCAGAAGGTGGAGGTGGATCCGGAGATCATGACCTCCCTGTGCTCCGTCCTCCGTTTCAGGAGCGGTGCCGTCATCAGCTACAACATGATCTGGGACGCCTGGGACTCGGTCATGCCCCGTCTGGAACTTTATGGCACAAAGGCGACGCTGGTGATGGCGGACGAGGATCCCAACCAGGGCCCCAATATCTTTGGCGGAGATACTCTGGTAAAGGATGTTGAGACTTATCGCTGGAAAAACATGCCCCGCCACGAGGGGGATGAGGATATCCCCTGGGAGATCGCGGAAGTAAAGCATGATTTTGGCGCGACGAGCTTCGTCACCAATGACCGGGGGATCGGCCTGATCGACATCGCCCATGCGATCGAGGAGGGGCGTCCTTGCCGCGCGAGCGGGGCCATGGCCCTGCACATGCTCGAAGTCAGTGAAGCCATCCTGATCTCGGCAAGGGAAAACCGGTATGTGCAGGTCCATACGACCTTTGAGCGCCCGGAGCCGATGCCGCAGAAATGAAGGAGTGAGGAATGAGGCAGTTCCGCAGAAATGAGGGGGCGGTGAATGAAGCGTCCCGCAGTCCGGTTTCACCCGGGCCGTCTTCGGGATCGGCTGATGGTTTCGCCGGATGAGTCGGAAGAACCGTCCCCGGTGACTCACCTGGTGAGTCAGGGTGTGACAAGGGGACAGGCACTCTGTCACAGTACTGTGACAGAGTGCCTGTCCCCTTGTCACACTTGCCCCCTTGTCGCACCCAGTGACTTACTTCGCGGATCTGGCGACGCGGTGGGCTATATTCTGCCACAGGTGGGGCAGCAGGCCGAAGTCTCTGTGCAGGGACTGGGGCAGGGTGGGGATGCGGTCATATAGAAACTGGAGGTATTCCAGGTCGCCGGCGTCATGTTCCAGGATCTCGATCGTATGTGTCCTGGCGCTGCGGCGGCGGGACTCTTTTACTGAGGTGACAACGCCGCGGAAGCGGGGGCGGTTTTCGCCGTCTCCCGCGGTGACCTGAACGGTTGCGCCCAGGGGGAGCTTCCATCCATCGTCGAGGAAGACGGTCAGGTTGTGTTCAGTGAGGTGGGTCGTGATGCCCTCGTAGGAGGTTCCGTTGCATTCGAGCCGGACGGGTTCTGCCTCGGTGACCCGGACGGGTTCGCCGTCGCTGTCGCGTCCGTCCACCAGGAAGAGGGCCATGACCAGGAAGTAGAGGTTGCGGATGATCCAGGAGAGCAGGATGAGGAGGCTTACGGCCTGGGCGGGCTCAAAGATCAGGGCGATCCTCACGATGCCGGCGATGGATAAAAGGACCAGAACGAGGAAGGGGCTCATGGCCCGCAGGTCGCGCTCCCGTGTCCTGCCTCCCCCGGATTTGTCGGTCACTTTAAAGCCGGTCAGGCTGATTCCCATCGTTTCCTGGATGATCGGGATCAGGAGGTGGGGCATGACGGAGGTCTCATAGATGCCGCTCCATTTCGTCGAGATGGTGTTTCTGCTGGTGACGCGCAGGCACAGGTCCTGCAGGAGGAACATGGGCAGCCAGAAGACGGCCAGTTCCAGCCAGTTGCAGACAAAGACCGGAATGGCAAATACCGCAAAGAGCAGGGGCGACAGCATGTAGATCAGGTTTTTGATAGGCGAGTACCAGTAGACGACCGAGCTCCAGTAATTGACCTTCTGGGCAGGGGTCAGGTCCTTTCTCATCCATTTTCTCAGTTTTTTTGCCGTGACGATCACGCCGCGGCCCCAGCGGGTGCGCTGCTGGATATGCTCGCGGTAGGTGTGCGGCGTCTGGCCGCTGGCCAGGGGCTCCTCCAGCCCGAGGCTGACATAGCCCGCGGCCTCGATCAGAAGGCCGGTGGCAAAGTCCTCCGTGATGGATCCGGTGAAAAAGCCTCCGATCTCCTCCAGGGCCCTGCGGGACAGGACGGTATTGGACCCGCCGTAGATCACGCTGTTGGTGGCGGTCCTGGCCGGCTCGATGGTCCGGTAGAAAAAGTCCTGTTCGTTGGGCGCGCGTTTCTCCGAGTAGAGGGCATGCTGGAAGACGTCGGGATCGTAGAAGCACTGGGGCGTCTGCAGAAGTCCCAGGTGGAGGCGTTCGTTTTCCGGCTTGTCCTGTCCGCGAAGCTCGACATCCACGAAGTAGGGAATGGTCTTCAGGAGAAAATCACTTCTGGGGATCATGTCCGCGTCAAGGGTCACGACATAGGGGGCGGAGGTCAGGCTCATGGCGTGATTGAGGTTGCCCGCCTTGGCGCCCGTGTTGTCTGGACGGTCGAAATATCCCACGCCCATCTCTGCGGCCAGGGCCCGCATCTGCGGCCTGCGGTTGTCGTCACAGATCCAGATATGGACTCTGGAGGGATCGGGATATTTCATATGCAGACAGCCGTTGATCGTCCTGCGCAGGAGGTCCACGGGTTCATTGTAGGTCGCGATGAAGACATCGACGTCCGGCCAGGCATCCGCGGGGATCTCGGGCAGGGGGTGGTCATAAGAGTCAAAGAGATTGCGGAAGAGGATCAGGGATTCCGCAAATCCCAGGAGCTCCACGGCCAGGAGCACGAGATTTCCAGCAACTGCGACTGGTCCATACTGGACCGGGATGGAGTACACGATGCGCCAGCCCAGGTAGATCAGGGTGCACCATATGCTGAGGATCAGGCAGATCCTGGCCAGGGTGCGCCTGACGATCTTTCCCTTCCCGGGCGGAACGATGTCGTAATAGGTCAGGGTTTTTTTGCCCCCTAATGCCCGGCAGAGGAAAAAAAGCAGGGCCGTGAGCAGGATGAGACCCGCGGCGGTCCAGGCAAAGCGTGTCCACGACCGGACGGCCAGGGTCCCCCGCTTTCCGAGAGAAGTGGAGATCCAGGTCAGGGCATCGCCGATCCAGTTTTTTTCCAGGCGGCCAGCCGGTGCCGCGATCTTCATGGGATCAGTCCCCCGGAGCAGGTCTCTCACCCACCTTCCGGAGGCTGTCAGGTCTTCGTCGCCGATCGGGCCGTCAGGGTCGAAGCCGGGCCTGAAAAACGCGGAGGATTCTTCCTTGTCCGAGAGACTCCAGACGGTATAGCTGATCCTGTTCTCATTCAGGAGGCGGAACCATTCCGCTGCGGACTTAAAATCAAGGTCCCCGTCACCGTCGGACTCACTGATACCACACTCACTGACAAAGACCGGCAGGCCCGCATCAAGGGCGCTCTGCAGCTCTCCTCTGAGCCCTTCGCCGTGGGTGGCGGCATAGAAGTGGAGGACATACATGACGTTGTCATATCCGACCGGCCGCAGGACCGCCGCGGACAGGTTCCGGTCAAATTCCGGCGTGCCGATCACAATGACGGCTTCCGGGATGTTTTTGCGGATGACCGGGATGATCCGGTCCGCGTAGTCCATGACATCCCCCCAGGCCACTTCCCCGTTCGGCTCATTGCAGATCTCAAAGATCAGGTTGGGGCAGTCCGCATACTCCTCAGTGATCCTGCTGAAAAATTCCAGGGCCTGGTCAGCCTCCTCATTGGGATCCCCTTTTTCCAGCATATGCCAGTCCACCAGAACATAGAGATCCGAATCGATTGCGGCTTCGATGCCATGTTTCATGAGGGCATAGCTCTCTTCGCGGTCATCTCTGGCATAGATGGAGGCATACATGGCGAGACGGACCAGGTTGGCGTTCCAGTCCGATGAGACCGCGGAAAAAAGGTCCCTGTTTACAAACTCCGGAAACCAGGTCAGTCCGTGGGTGCTGACGCCCCGGAGCTGGACCGCCCTGCCGGCGGAATCCCGGAGCTGCCTGCCATCCACATGGAGCCGGCCGTTGACGGACGGACGCGCCGTTTCGACGACACCTGCGGAGGACGGGGGATCTGTCTCCGTTTCTTCCGGGGTTGCATTTGTTTCGGTGGCTTTTCCCATCCGGCCTGCAGCTGTTGCGGCCTCCGTATTCCCCGGGACTGCAGCCCCTGCTGTCCATACCGGACAGGCGAGCAGAAGGAAAACGCCCAGTAAGACAGCTATGAACTGAAGCAGCTTTTTTTGTCCTCTCATTTCTTTTATCTTCCTGTCAGACATTTTCGTAGTGGATTTTTACATTCATATCAATTCATTATATCGCAATTTCCATGCGGCTGTCAGCGGATAAAATGGCGCAGTTCAGAAGGCCCTCGGGCCCGGTGTGAGAAGGAGTGTGACAAGGGGTGTGACAAGGGGACAGGCACTCTGTCACAGTACTGTGACAGAGTGCCTGTCCCCTTGTCACACCTGTCCCCTTGTCACACAGAGTACCTGCCCCATGTCACACCGGAGTGAGCCGAAGAACCATCCCTTGTTTAAATGTGGTATACTAATACAAAAAATGTATCTGAAAAAATGTATCTGAGAACTTTTCGGGGAAGGAAATGAAAATCATCAGAGTTGTTGCAGCAGTCATCAGAGACAGGGACCGGATCTTTGCCACGGCGCGGGGATACGGCGCTTATAAGGGGAGCTGGGAGTTTCCTGGCGGCAAAATCGAACCGGGAGAAACCCCGCAGGAGGCCCTTGTGAGGGAAATCCGGGAGGAACTGGACACGGAGATCGTGGTCGGGAACCTGATTGATACGATTGAATATGATTATCCGGAATTCCACCTGTCCATGGACTGCTTCTGGTGCACGGTCAGGGAGGGACATCTGACACTGAAGGAGGCGGAGGCCTCCAGGTGGCTGACTGCGGATACCATCGACAGCGTGGACTGGCTGCCGGCCGACCGGAGTCTGATCGACAGGATTCGTATGGATTTGAGCAGAGCTGAGAAAGCAGAGAAGATTCAGTGTTTTGCCGCTGTCTGCGGTGTCAAGAACAGTGGGAAGACTACGCTGACGCAGGAGCTGGTGCGGATTTTTTCCGCGCGGGGACTGAAGACCGCCGTGATCAAGCACGACGGGCACGCTTTTGACTGCGATTTTCCGGGGACGGACAGCTATCGCTTTGTGGAGGCGGGAGCCTGCGGGGCAGCGGTCTTTTCCGGGGACCAGATCTTTATAAGGAAGCGGGGAAGCTATCCGGGGCCGGAGGACAGCAAGGGCCTCCAGGAGATCCTGGACCGCCTGATCGATGCCTTTCCGGAGGCGGATGTGGTCCTGGCGGAGGGCCTGAAGGGACTGCCGGTCCCCAAGCTGGAGGTCGTGCGCGGGGAGATCTCAAGGGCCCCCGTGTCCAATCCGGCGGGCCGGTTTCTGGTCGTGTCCGACCTTGCGGAGGATGAAATCGGGGAGAGGACCCTGCCCTTCGGGGAGCTGGATGCGGTCGCGGACCTGATCCTGGAGCATGGCCGGCGGTCTCTGCGGCTTCAGTAAGGGGAAACCTGAACAGGAAATTCCCGGACAGGAGAGAATCTTTTTTATGAAAGAATTGTATGCGGACTGCTGTGCTGTCCTGCTTCGCGGGGGCAGGAGCCGGCGGATGGGGACAGACAAGGCCCTCCTGCCGTGGAAGGGCATGACCTTTCTGGAAGCTGTCGCCCGGCAGCTGGACCCCTTTGAAGAAAAATACCTGTCGGTCTCCGCGGACCAGGCGGCGGGAACCTCCGGTGGGATGTCCGGAGAAATATCCGGGATCAGTGAGGCAGTGTCCGGTGGAATCTCCGGAGAGACGCCTGCGCCCTGCGGGAAAGTGTCCCCGGGGTCCGGAAAAGGAGAGGTCGGCCCCTTTTCGGACTGGGTCCTGCTGCCGGACCGGGTGGCGGACTGCGGCCCGGCCGGCGGGATCTATACAGCTCTGGCGGTCTGCCGGGCGGACTGGGCCCTGGTGGCCTCCTGCGATATTCCTGCGGTCCGGCGCAGCCTCTTTGAAGTGCTCCTCAGGAACCGGGCGGAGGACACGGACATCGTATATCCTCTGACTCCGGACGGGCACATGCATATGACCTGCGCCCTCTATCATAAAAGCCTGCTGTCCCTGCTGGAGCGGCAGATCCGGGCGGGGGACTACCGCCTGCGCAGGCTGGCGGAGCTCTCCAGGTCCAGGGCGGTCGGGCTGACAGATCCGGGCCTTGCCGGCATGCTGGCCAATATCAACACCCGGGAGGAGCTGGCGGAGGCTTTGAGCAGAGAACCCGGAAGCCTCTCCTGAGGTCCCGGGTTTCAAAAAACACCTCTCCTGAGACCAGGAGGGGGCAAAAACGCCTCTCCTGAGGTCCCGGGTTTTAAAAAAATATCTTTCGGCAGTTGGAAAAGGGGGAAATGATGGCAAATGCTTTCAGGGATCTTTTACAGAACAGGATCCTGATCACGGGCGCCTGCGCCTGGGCGGTCTCACAGGTTCTGAAGATCCTGATCCATATGATCATACACAGGGAGTTTGTCCTGGAGCGTCTGTTCGGAGACGGGGGAATGCCCAGCAGCCACTCGGCGACCGTGACCAGTGTCGCTGTGACCGCGGGTCTGGAGTGCGGCCTGGGATCGGCGGTTTTCGGCGTGGCTGCCATCATGGCCATCGTCGTCATGCACGACGCCATGGGGGTGCGCCTGGAGACCGGCAAGCAGGCCCGGGCCATCAACGAGATCATAGAGCATCTCCTAAACGCGGATGCGGTCGACCTGACGCCGGACCAGGTCCTCAAGGAATTTGTGGGACATACTCCGCTGCAGGTGGCGGCGGGATTTCTGCTGGGCCTGGTCATCGCCCTTGTCATGAATCTGTAGACTGCAGGGCAGACCTGAGGACTCATGACAAGAGGCGGGACAGGATCCTGATACAGGCCGGAAACCTCAAGGTCACGCGCCGGCCTGGGCGTGTCCGGCGGCAAGATCCGGGGTCTCTTGGGTGTTTTCCATGCTGTCCAGTTCCCTGTATGTCTTGCGGATCAGGATGAAGGCGATCACAAAGGTCAGGAGATCGGAGACCGGCATGGAGTAGAGGACGCCATCGAGACCAAAGAAGCGGGGGAGCAGGAGAGCAAAGCCGACGCCGAAGACGATCTCACGGACCATGGAGAGGACCGTGGATTCAAGCGCCTTGCCCATGGCCTGGAGGAAGATGAAGCAGGCCTTGTTGATGCAGGCAAAGACCACCATACACAGGTAGATACGGAAGGCCTTGACGGCAAAGTCCGTGTAACAGGCGCTCTCGTTGGCGGCGCCGAAGATTTTGATCAGCTGGCCGGGCAGGAGCTCAACGATGAGGAAGGCGGCTGCCCCGACGGCTGCCTCGGCGGTCAGGAGCCTGGAAAAGAGCTCTTTGACGCGGCCGGTCAGACCTGCCCCCATATTGTAGCCCACGATGGGGATGCAGCCGGCGGCCATGCCGACCACGATGGAGATCACGATCTGGAAGAACTTCATGACGATGCCCACGACGGCCATGGGGATCTGGGCGTACTGCTCGAGGCCGAAAACAGGATCCAGGGCCCCGTAGTGGCGGATCATGTTGTTGATCGCGGCCATGGCGGCGACCAGGGAGATCTGGGAGAGGAAACTGGTCAGGCCCAGGAGCAGGGTCTTTTTACAGACCGGTATGCTCAGCATCAGGTCTGTGCGGGAGGGGCGGACAAGCTTCATGTTGACCAGGTACCAGACAGCCAGGACTGCTGTTGCGACCTGGCCCAGGACCGTCGCGACGGCCGCACCCATCATGCCCCAGCGGAAGATAAAGATAAAGACCGGATCCAGGATCATGTTGATGACGGCTCCTGCCAGGGTAGAGGCCATGGCGAAGCGGGGGCTGCCGTCGGCCCGGATGATGGGATTCATGGCCTGGCCGAACATGTAGAAGGGGATCCCCAGCGTAATGTAGAAGAAATATTCGCTCGAATGGCGGAAGGTCTCCGCGTTGACAGTCCCTCCGAACATGGAGATGATCTGCCGGCTGAAAATGAGATAGAGGCCGGAAAGAACCAGGCTGCCTATGAGGACCATGACGATCGCGTTGCCAACGCTCTTTGTGGCATCTGAAGCCCGCTTCATACCGAGGCTCAGGCTGACAAAAGCGCAGGCGCCGTCCCCGATCATGACAGCGATCGCCAGAGCAATGACTGTCAGCGGGAAAACGACGGTATTGGCCGCATTTCCGTAGGACCCCAGATAAGAGGCGTTCGCGATGAAGATCTGGTCAACGATATTATAGAGGGCGCCGACCAGAAGAGAGATGATGCAGGGGATCGAATAGCGGCGCATAAGGATGCCGATCCGCTCTTCCCCCAGAAAACTGTTTGCTGTCTTTTCCATATTTGACTCCTTTCTGAAAAAAAACGTGTGGATGGAAGGCTTATGCCTCCGGCCACACGCTTTTGCTTTCAGAACATCACTTCCGCGGATCCGGCCGGGACTCTGTCCCCGGGGACGCGGATGGAAGAACATTTGTATAAAAAAGAGTGTGGCACGCAACCGGACTTACGCAGTTGACTGCCACACGTTGTTGACTATGATTATAGGAAAAGGGAGAATTTAATTCAACGGGGATTTTTCTGAAAAATGGTTGAAAAATAACCGTGTCCTATTGTGAGAATGACCAATAATCGGGTTTTATGAGCTGTCTGTGACATATGTGTGACAGGAGAGAGTGTATGATATGTAACAAAGGATCACATTCAGGCCCACCTGAAACGATACGGTCCGCTCAGGTTTTCAGATAGTATTGAAATAATGTATATGCTATAATAAACTATCTTTCCGCGGTGATCAGTCGAGATCAGTCGACGGAAAGGCAGCAGGATCCTCAAGGACGGAGATCCCGGGAAAGGAGAAAGATATGAATGAAGACAGAAAGCTTGACGATTCTCTTCTGGAGAAGGCCGACGGCGGAGTTGGACTCCTGGATTTGGGGGTCCGCATGGCACGAAACGATGATTTCAAGCGGATCATGGATAAAAAATCCGAGATGCTGCAGAAGGAACAGAAGCCAGGACTTCATACAGATGACGAGAAGGAAATCAAGAAACAGTGAGCGCCATGAAGATACTGATCGTAAGTGATTCACATGGTCAGCATGACCTGGTGCGGCGGGCGATCGGGCAGGAGGCTCCGATCGATATGCTGATCCACGCGGGAGATGTGGAGGGGGACCTGGAACGGGTCCTGGGCGACAAAAGAGAATATGAGATCCGGGCGGTGGCCGGGAATATGGACTGGTCCGACAGACTGGAGGACGAGCTCTGTTTCCCGGTCTCCGGTCATGTCATCTATCTGACCCACGGACACCGGCTGGGCGTCCACGGCGGGACATACAGGCTCACTGAGAGGGCGCGCAAAAAGGGGGCGGATATAGCGATCTACGGCCATACACATATTCCGGACTACGGGACGGAGGAAGGTGTGACTGTGATCAACCCCGGCAGTATCGCCAAACCCAGGCAGCAGGGCTGGCACAAGACCTATGCGGTCCTGACGATCGATGAGGAGGGCAGGTTTGACGTCGAGTTCAAGAGCCTTCCCCGGCTGCCGTTTTTTTAGTCAACGTGTGAGGTTACTATGAGTATTATTTTTGCAATCAGCGTGCTGCCGCCCCTCTACCTTCTGTGGAAGGTATATCAGGCGGACGAGATCGAAAAGGAGCCTGCCGGCCTCCTGATCAGAATATTTGTCCTGGGCGCACTTTCGACGATCCCCGCGTCGTTTCTGGAGATGGCCGGGAGCTCGGTGTGCTCCATGCTCATACCGCAGGGGGGCAGGCTTTTCAACCTGGTCTTCTTTTTCATCGTCGTCGGAGGCGCGGAGGAGCTGGTCAAATTCCTGGCCATGAGGATCGCGACATGGAGAAGTCCGGAGTTCAATTACGTCTTTGACGGCGTCGTCTACGGTGTGACTGCCTCTCTGGGTTTTGCTGCACTGGAAAACATCCTCTATGTCATGGAAGGCGGACTGGTCACGGCGGGAGTCCGCGCCTTTACCTCGATCCCCCTGCATTGCATCACGGGCATTTTTATGGGCCACTACTACGGGATCGCGAAATCGGCAGACCTGCTGGGCCAGCCGCAGATCCGGAACCGCATGCTCGGCAGGGCGATCCTGATCCCCCTGGTGATCCATGGGGCCTATGATTTCATCGCGTCCGACGGAAGCGAGCTTCTGCTCATAGTGTTCCTGGCCTATATCCTTCTGATGGACTACGTAGCCCTGCGGGCCCTCAACCAGTATTCGAAGAATGACCTGCGCATGTTCTGAGGACCTGATCTCAGAAAAGCTTTTATTATCAAAGCCTTTATTATCACTGTATGATCAAATGCCGGGAGAATGCTCCCGGCATTTTTACAGGGGGCGGTCTGTTTGGATTGCGGTCTGCGGTCGGTGCGGTCTGCACAGAATGCGGGCTTTGGGCAACCTGAAAACTGACGGATAATTTGCCGGAAATGTTGAAATAATCGGACTTAAATCTTTTTGAAAATTTTGTTGACATCAGCGGGCAAGTGGGGTATAGTATCTATTGTCCGCTGAGGACGGCAACAGAAATGCGATAGTAGTACAGTTGGTAGTACGCCACCTTGCCAAGGTGGAGGTCGCGAGTTCGAGCCTCGTCTATCGCTCTTGTGAATTGAAAGATTCGCTTCAGGCTGAAAACAGTACATGTTTGGCCGGAAAAATAAATATGCGATAGTAGTACAGTTGGTAGTACGCCACCTTGCCAAGGTGGAGGTCGCGAGTTCGAGCCTCGTCTATCGCTCTCACAGAGCCCGGAATCCATGATTGGTTTCCGGGTTTTTTCTGTATTACCGCCGGGACAGAGAAGTCCCGGGGATTTTTGAAGCTTATTGAGGGGCGGACAGGCCCCGGGGATTTTATGAATCTTATTGCGGGGACAGAGAAGTCCCGGGGGTTTTGAAGCTTATTGAGGGGTGGACAGGCCCCGGATTTTTGCCCTTTTACGGATCGGGGGAAACCATGCATTTTTTGAGGGAAAAGATGGAGGAAATAGAGCAGCTCAGGGTCTATCTGCCGCCGGTGGATGAGGGGAAGCTGAAGAAATTCGCGGCCCTGGTCATGCTGATCGATCATTTCGCCTATGCTTTTCTGGAGCGGGTGAGGACCCAGGAGGGGCGGCCCCTGATGTTTTCTCTGCAGGGGGGATTTCTGCTGGACCGGATCCTGCGGGCCGTCGGCCGGCAGGCCTTTCCGATTTTCTGTTTCTTTCTGGTGGAGGGCTTTTTTTACACGAGCAGCAGGTGGAAGTATTTTGTCCGGCTCTTTCTGTTCGCTGTGCTCTCCCAGATTCCCTTTCAGTTCTGCCTCTTTCCGCAGGCCGATGTCCTGCATCTGAATGTGATCGGCACCCTGTGCCTGGGCTATCTGGCCATCTGGTGCCTCGAGGAGCTGGGTAAGGCTTTTACGCGGCAGGCGGGAAAAGGCGGAGAGGAGCTGCAGGCCGGGGCGCGCGCGCCGGGATGGAGCCTGAGGGGACTTTCTCCTGTGTATGCCCTGCTCCTGCTCATAGCCTTTGGCGGGACGGTCACAGGCTTTGGCCGGCTGGCGCAGGCGCTCCGCAGCGATTACAGCTACGGGGGCGTGGGCCTGATCGTGATCCTCTATCTGCTGCGGGAATACAGATTTGCGGCCCTCTTCATTTCATGGGTCTGGATGTCGTGGTATAATGGTTTTGAGGTCTACGCGGCGCCGGCCTTTTTCCTTCTGGCCTGTTACAACGGGAAGCGGGGAAAGCAGTCCAAGTATTTCTTCTATTTCTTTTATCCCGCCCACCTGCTGGTCCTGTGGCTGGTCCGCAGGTATCTGTACGGGTATTGAGGGGAGACTGCCGGCGGGACCAGGTGAAGGAATGCTGCAGGAGGCCTGCGGCCTGCAATATTATTTGAAAAAACAGCATCTCTGGAGGATATTATGGAACTTCAGTTTATCGGGGCGTGTCATGAGGTGACGGGGAGCTGTCACTTTTTACAGGTGGGATCCAAAAATATTCTGGTCGACTGCGGTATGCGGCAGGGCGGCATGAAGTTTGAGAATGTGCCGCTGCCTGTCGACGCCTCCAAAATAGATTTTGTCGTGGTGACGCATGCCCATATCGACCATACGGGTATGCTGCCAAAGCTCTACCAGGACGGCTTCCGGGGCCAGGTCGTGGCGACGGAGGCGACCGCCAGTCTCTGCGACATCATGCTCCGCGATTCCGCCCACATCCAGACCATGGAGGCGGAGTGGAGAAATAAAAAGGACAAGAGGACCGGTCATGAGGAGAGGGTGGAGCCCATCTATACGATGGAGGACGCCATGAACCTGATCCACCTGATCGCGCCCTATTCCTACGATAAGATCTACACCCTGTGCGACGGGGTGCGTTTCCGCTTTACTGACATCGGCCATCTGCTGGGTTCGGCCAGCGTCGAGATGTGGCTGTCGGAGGGCAGGACGGAGAAAAAGATTGTCTTTTCCGGCGATATCGGCAACAAGGACCAGCCCCTGCTCAAGGACCCGGTCAATACCGCCGGGGCCGACTATGTTGTCATGGAGTCGACCTACGGGGACCGGCTGCACGATGACGTGAAGGAGGATCCGATCGAGGAACTGACCAGGATCCTCCGGGATACCTTCACCAGGGGCGGCAATGTCGTGATCCCGGCTTTTGCGGTGGGCAGGACCCAGGTCATGCTCTATTATCTGAGACAGATCAAGCAGAACAAGCTGCTGCCGGAATTTCAGAATTTCCCGGTCTATGTCGACAGCCCCCTGGCGGTCTCCGCGACAGAGATCTTTCTGGAAAATGAGGAGACCTGCTATGATGACGAGGCCCTGGCCCTGATCCATTCCGGGGTCAATCCGGTCACCTTCCCGGGCCTGATGCTTACGATCTCGACCGAGGAGTCCAAGGCCATCCTGGAGGACTTTACGCCCAAGGTCATCATCAGCGCCTCCGGGATGTGCGACGCGGGCAGGATCAAGCACCACCTCAAGCACAATCTGTGGAAGCCGGAGAGCACCATCCTCTTTGTGGGCTATCAGTCGGAGGGATCCCCCGGCAGGCGGATCCTGGACGGGGCGGAGGAGATCAAGATCTTTGGCGAGCCGGTCGCGGTAAAGGCCAAAATCGAAAGCATAAAGAGCCTGTCCGGCCACGCCGACCGGGACGGGCTCCTGGACTGGATCGGCGGCTTTGAGACCAAACCCCGCCAGGTCTTTGTCGTCCACGGCGACGACCAGGTCGCGACGGAATTTGCCATGCTCCTGGGCGATAAGGGATATACGGCCATGGCCCCCTTCAGCGGGACCCGCTACGATCTGGCGACCGGCAAGTTTATCGAGGTCACGAAGGGTGTCCCGATCTCCAGGGCGGCCAGGGAGCGCGTGATCTCGGATTCCTATACCAAGCTCAAGCTCACCTCCAAGCGCCTGCAGGAGCTGGTGGATGTGAGCACAGGCCTTCCCAACAAGGACCTGAACAAGTTCACGGCAGAGCTGGAGAAGCTGATCGAAAAATACCGCAGGTGAGAGGCCCGGGACCTGTACCGGCTGACCGCGTAAGGGGTGGAACGGCGGGGGTTCCGGGATCTGCCGCATGATAAGGTGAGAGGCCCCGGGCTGCATCGGCTGACCGCGCCTGCCGCATGATAATAAAGGAGTAAAGAATGAATCTGATCGCTTGTGTCGACAGTAACTGGGCAATCGGCAACAAAGGCCAGCTTCTGGTGAGGATTCCCAATGATCACAAGATGTTCCGCCAGGAGACCCTGGGCAAGGTCATTGTCTACGGGCGCAAGACCCTGGAGACCTTTCCCATGGCCAGGCCTCTGGACCAGAGGACCAATATCATTTTATCGACAGACCGGGACCTGACTGTCCGCGGGGCCCGGGTCGTCCACAGCGTCGAAGAGGCCCTGGAGGCCTGCGCGGACTATCCGTCGGAGGATGTCTACATCATCGGCGGCGCCAGTATCTACAGGCAGATGCTCCCCTACTGTGACACCGCCCATATCACGAAAGTGGACTACGCCTATGAGGCGGACGCCTTTTTCCCGGATCTGGATGCGGACCCGGAGTGGGAGATCACGGCGGACAGCGATGAGCAGACCTATTTTGATATTGCCTACAGTTTTGTGAAATACGAGAGGAAACAGACGTCTTGAGATTGATGAAAAATAGAAAGAAATGGCTGCGGGCCGGAGAACTCCGCCGGGGCGTCGGCGCTGTCGGGAAAAGGACCGGCGGGAAAAGGGTCCCGGCCCTGCTGGTCCTTCTGCTGTGTATGGTCCTGCTGGCCGGCTGCGGCCGGTCCCTGGTCATCACGACAGGCTTCGGCCGGGGAGAGGTCTTCCGGCTGGGAAAGGCCAGGGGCAGGATCTCCGAGATCCGGGTCTACATGCTGGACCTGCAGAAGCAGAGCGAGGCCCTCTACGGGCAGGCGATCTGGGACAGCGCGGACGCGGAGAGGATGCAGCAGGCGGTCAAGGACCAGGCCCTGTCACAGCTGACCCGGGTCAAGGCCCTGGGCCAGATCGCGATCAGCCGCAATGTCATGCTGACCAAGGAAGAGGAGCGGCGGACGGAGGAGGCCGTTCAGGCCTGCTACGCGGGCTTCTCGGAGGAGGAGAAAAAATATCTGGACCTGGACGAGAAGGACCTGCTCAAGATGTACCGGGAGTATGCCCTCGCGGACAGGATGTGGAAGAGCCTGGGGGATTCGGCCGAGGAGACCTACGAGGACTACTACAGGAATACCCAGTGCGACCTCAACACCCGCTACTGGCAGAAGGTCAGCCTGAAGAGGGTGGAGGGAGACCCGGCTGTCCCCGGCTTCGCCCAGTGCTACCAGAATGCCTTTGAGGGCCTGGACTTTTTTGAAATGAAAGACAAGGAAAACGAAGGGGACGGCCAGGAGGATCCTGAGGCCGGGGGCGCTGAGGAAGAGTCCTCTGATGCTGAAAAAGAAACTTCCGGAGGGGAAGAAGAGTCCTCTGAAGCTGAAAAAGAAGCTGAAAAAGAAGCTTCCGGTGACGGGGCAGAGCCTGCGGAATCCGGAGAGGAGCCTGCGGCGGCCGATCAGAAAAAGGCTGAGAAGTCTGCGGACCAGAAGACCGACGCTGAGGCCGGTCAGAAAAAGGCTGAGGAGTCTGCGGACAAGAAGACCGATGTGGCGGCCGGTCAGAAGAAGACTGAGGAGTCCGCGGACAAGAAGACCGATGCGGATTCCGGCTCAGACCGGAAGACAGAAAAACAGGAGGCCCAATGATCAGGGCGGCAGGGATCCTGCTGGCTGCCCTGGGAGGCACGGGCATGGTCTGCTTCCTCCTGCCGGTCCTGGCCAGCAGGATCGTCAATATCGGCAATGCCGTGGGATTTCTGGTATCTGCCCTCCTGCTGGTCTGGGGACTTGATCATAAGAGAATCCATATGCTTCTGGGGGCTGCCTGGAGCCGGGGCGGATTACCGGCCCGGGCGGCCCTTGTTCTTGCAGGGCTGACCGCGGCGGCAGCTCTGGCGGCTGTCCTTTACCTGTCGGCCATGATCGTGGGCGGCGCCCTGCGCCGGCCGGACCCCCGGGCCACTGTCCTGGTCCTGGGCTGCGAGGTAAGGGGGGACAGGCCCTCGCGGATGCTGGCCGCCCGGATCGACGCGGCGCGGCGCTGGCTTGAAGACCACCCGGATGCCTCCTGCGTCCTGTCGGGCGGCAAGGGGGAGGACGAGGATATCTCCGAGGCGGAATGCATGTACCGGTGCCTGACCGCGGCCGGCATCGCCCCGGACCGTCTGTTCATGGAGGAAAGGTCCACCTCGACCCGGGAGAACCTGCTTTTTTCCATCAGAATCATGAGGGAAAAGGGACTCCTCGGGGACGACGGCAGGAGCGGAGAGCTCGCCATCGTCACCAACGAATTTCATGCCTGCCGGGCCATTCTGACGGCGGAGAGCTTCGGGATCCGGGCGGGGGCCGTTCCGGCTGCCTCGCCCTGGTGGCTGCTGCCGACATTTTTTGTGAGAGAGCTTTTCGGCATGCCGGCTTATATGCTGGGGCTGAAGTGAGATGTGTGACAAGGGGACAGGCACTCTGTGTGACAAGGGGTGGTGTGACAAGGGGACAGGCACTCTGTCACAGTGTTGTGACAGAGTGCCTGTCCCCTTGTCACACCCCGGTCACACAGCCCCGGTCACACAGCCCCCTGTCGCCGCTCTTTGTCCCCCGGTCACATCTTCCCCGGATAACCATCCGCTCTTTGTTAGCACTCATAACCAATGAGTGCTAATTTTCTGTTGACATTTCTGCGCGCGGGGACTACAATCTTCTATGTTTTAAGAATCAGGTCAGTGAAACAGGCTTGACAGACCATAGAGCCGCGCCAGCGCGGCTTTCATAACATAAGAGATTAGAGGAGGCGTATTATGGCAATTGAGAGAGGACCTTTGTCGATCAACAGTGAGAATATGTTCCCGATCATCAAGAAGTGGCTGTACTCGGACCACGATATCTTTTACAGGGAGCTGATCTCCAACGGGTGCGACGCGATCACCAAGCTCAGGAAGCTTGACATGATGGGTGATTATGAGCTGCCCGAGGGTTATAAGGCCAGGATCGACATCGAGGTCGACCCGCAGGAGAAGACGATCAAGGTCACTGATAACGGTCTGGGCATGACCGCCGATGAGGTGAAGGAATATATCAACAATATCGCTTTTTCAGGGGCCGAGGCCTTTATGGAGAAGTATAAGGATAAGGCGAGCGATGACCAGATCATCGGTCATTTCGGTCTGGGCTTTTACAGCGCCTTCATGGTCGCGGAGCTGGTCGAGATCGACACCCTGTCCTACCAGGAGGGCGCGGCGCCCGTGCACTGGGAGTGCGACGGCGGCAGCACCTATGCCATGGATGAAGGGTCCAAAAAGACGGTCGGCACGACGGTCACCCTGCACCTGTCCGATGACTGTGTGGAATTTGCCAATTATTACAGGGCCCAGGAGGTCATCGAGAAGTATTGCTCCTTCATGCCCGTGGAGATCTATCTGTCCGAGCATGACACCAAGATGACGGAGACGATCAACGAGTCCGAGCGCAGGCCCGATGATGTGGTCATCGAGGTCATTGAGCCGGAGAAGAAGGCGGCTCCCGAAAAGAAGGAGGGAGAGGACGCCGGGGACGAGGAGCCCGAGGAGAAGAGGCTCAAGATCCGCCGCAGGCCGGTCCTCTGCAATGATCCCAGCCCGCTCTGGGCCAAGGCTCCAAAGGACTGCACGGATGAGGAATACAAGGCCTTTTACAGGAAGGTCTTCCACGACTACAAGGAGCCTCTGTTCTGGATCCACCTGAATATGGATTATCCCTTCAACCTCAAGGGCATTCTGTATTTCCCCCGCCTCAATCTGGAGTACGAGTCGGCTGAGGGCGTGATCAAGCTCTATAACAGCCAGGTCTTCATTGCCGACAATATCAAGGAGGTCATTCCGGAGTTCCTCATGTTGCTCAAGGGCGTGATCGACTGCCCGGACCTGCCCCTCAATGTCTCCAGGAGCGCCCTGCAGAACGACGGCTTCGCCCAGAAGATCTCCGACTATATCTCGAAGAAGGTCGCTGAGAAGCTGGCCGGTATGTGCAAGACCGACAAGGAAAACTATGACAAGTACTGGGATGATATCAGTCCCTTTATCAAGTACGGCTGCCTCAGAGACGACAAGTTCTGCGAGAAGATGACGGACTACATCCTCTTTAAGGACCTGGACGGCAAGTACCACACCCTGCCCGAGGTACTGGAGATCAACGCGACGGACAAGGCGGAGGAGTCCGCCGAGGATGAGAAGGGTGAGAAGGTCGAGGCGGAGGTCGTCTCGGACGGCGATGCGGCTCAGGCTGAAAAAGAGGAGCCCAGGGAGCGCACGATCTACTATGTGACCGATCCCGAGCAGCAGAGCCAGTATGTGCGCATGT
>CAMNFJ010000037.1:0-19351 GCA_946536955.1 uncultured Lachnospiraceae bacterium | reverse complement strand
GTGCAACTTGACGAGTCTCAGAGCCTTTACGATACTTTTGACCTTTACATCATAAGATATAGACATCTTGAAAAAAGAAGGTAATTGACCAACATTTATTAAATACGGGAGGTAAAAGATGAAAAGACTGGTCTCTATTCTTCTGATAATCTGCCTGGTCGTTTCCCTGGCCGCCTGCGGCGGCTCAGGCTCCGGCAGCCAGGCATCCGGCGGCGAGATGCCTGATGTCTTCTGGATGCACATCAATGAAGCCCAGAAGTACATGCGGGCCGATATGCTGCTCAACCTCAATGACTATATCGCCAAGGACGATGCCATCGACCTGAACAACTACTATGAAGGCATTGTCGGCATCTACAACTATGACGGCAATCAGTTTGCCCTGCCCAAAAAAGAATTACGGGGAAAGCCCTGCCCGCTTCCGGACCCGGCCCTTCTAAAACCGGATTAAAAATGTAATCCCCCCGCCGGCTGTTTTTCTTGACGGACGCACGGTAAAATACTACAATATCGAATGAGAAAACAAAGGGGAGCTCGCAGGAGCGGGCTGAGAACAGGCTGGACTGTCTGGACCCGGAACCTGATTTGGACAATGCCAACGTAGGGAAATATTCGAAATTTTTTCGGTACCTGTCGTCGGCAGGTACCTTTTTTTAACAGGAAGTACCGGTCAGGAATTCTCATGACAGACCGGGGGCACCACTCTCTGTCATTCAAATGGAAGACTGACGAAAAACACTTCCGGGAAAGGTACTTCTCCTTCCCCTGATTTCTGAATCTCTTCCCCCCAGGCGCTGAACAAAAAGCTGCAAAGGGATCCTTCCCTCTGCCGCGGATCTTTGTCCGGCGTCTCCTTATACATATCAATGATAACGACCATCACCGATAGAAAGGGCACACGGACACGGCATCCGCGTGCCCTATTTTTCATCCTTGAAAAATGCCCTCTGCAGCAGGCGGTACTCATAGAAAGAGACTCGAATCAGAAAGGAGCGCGAATGGTTACGATCAACGGAAAACCGGAGGAGGCTGCCGGAATGAGCATCCTCTCCTATCTGGAAAAAGCCGGCTACCGGCCCGAAACCGTTGTCGTCGAACAGAACCTGGAGATCATCCCCCGGGACCGACTCGGGGAGATCCACCTGACAGACGGCGACAATATTGAGATCCTGCGTTTTGTGGGAGGAGGCTGAATATGAAAGACTTCCTTCCAGGAACAAACACACAGTCAGCAGATGATCAGACAGCAGCGATTCGAACAAAAGCAGATCCTGCAGACGGGATCACCAGAGAAGAACTCGACCGGGCTTTTGATGCCCGCTTCCCCGTGGATGTAAAGGAAAAACTGCAAAGGGCCTCCGTTGCCATAGCCGGCCTCGGCGGCCTGGGCTCCAACATAGCCGTCGCCCTGGCAAGATCCGGCGTCGGCCGCCTCTTCCTGGTGGACTTTGACACCGTCGACGTCACCAACCTCAACCGCCAGGCCTACCTGATCCCCCATCTGGGCATGCCCAAGACCCGGGCCCTGGACAGCATCCTGCGCCAGATCAACCCCTGGCTGGACATCCGCACTGCCAGCGTCCGGGTGACCCGGGAAAACGTCAGGGACCTCTTTTCCGGTTACCCCATCGTCTGCGAGGCCTTTGACCGCCCCGACCAGAAGGCCATGCTGGTCAACGCCCTCCTCTCCGACTGTCCGGATACCATCATCGTATCCGGCAACGGAATGGCCGGATACGGAGACGCCAACGCCATCAGGACAGACCGCCGGCTCCGCCGCCTCTATGTCTGCGGCGACGGCAGCACGGACATCGGCGGAGGCATAGGCCTCATGGCCCCCCGCGTGGCCATCTGTGCCGGCCACCAGGCCAACAAGGTCCTGCAGCTGATCCTGGACCAGTGAGACGCAGGGAATCATGAGCCCGGGACGTGAGTCAGCTCCATCGTCCCCGGACCAAGGCCCGGCACTCCGGTTCCGGATACCACTTAACTCCACGATTTCTAATGAAGAAAGGACATACAAATGAACGACAAACTCATCCTCGGAGGACACGAATTCAGCAGCCGTTTCATCCTCGGCTCCGGCAAATACAACCTGAAGCTGATCAAGGCAGCCGTCGAGCAGGGCGGCGCCCAGATCATCACCCTGGCCCTGCGCCGGGCCAACACCCGGGAAAAGGAAAATATCCTCGATTTCATCCCCGAGGGCGTCACTCTCCTGCCCAACACCTCGGGCGCCCGCAACGCCGAGGAAGCCGTCCGCATCGCCCGCCTGAGCCGGGCTATGGGCTGCGGCGACTTCGTCAAAGTCGAGATCATGCACGACGCCAAATACCTCTTCCCGGATAACTACGAGACCATCCGCGCGACCGAGACCCTGGCCAGGGAGGGCTTCGTCGTCCTGCCCTATATGAACCCCGACCTCAACGTCGCCCGCGACCTGCAGAACGCGGGCGCCGCGGCCGTCATGCCCCTGGCCGCCCCCATCGGCAGCAACAAGGGCCTTGCGACAAAGGAAATGATCCAGATCCTGATCGATGAGATCGACCTGCCCATCATCGTGGACGCCGGCATCGGCAAGCCCTCCCAGGCCTGCGAGGCCATGGAAATGGGCGCCGACGCCATCATGGCCAACACCGCAATCGCCACAGCCGGCGATGTCCCCGCCATGGCGGAGGCCTTCCGTCTGGCCATCGAAGCAGGCCGCAAGGCCTACCTGACCGGCATGGGCCGCGTCCTGGCCCGCGGCGGCTCCGCCTCCGACCCCCTGACCGGCTTCCTCGGGGAGTGACAGGGGTGTGATCCGGTGTGACAGGGGGACAGGTGTGACAGGGGGACAGGCACTCTGTCACACTGCTGTGACAGAGTGCCTGTCCCCCTGTCACACCTGTCCCCCTGTCACACCTTCCCGCCTCCTACACTTATTCAAAAAGAAAAACCGCGTAAAAAAGGAAATCAGGATCCCGGCCCTGTCCGCTTTTGACCGGGATCCGATCCATGCAAAAGATTGGAATACACATCATGGAATATCAGAAGATCAACGAAGAAAACAAGGTATACTTTATCGACAGCGATGTACTGCCCCCCGAGGTCCTCGCCCGCAAACACCGGATCGAACAGGACCCCTCCTTCCGGACCGACCACATGGCCTACATGCAGGGCATGGAGATCATCGAATCGGATATCAAGGACAAGGTCCTGGACCAGATGTCCGGCTATGATTATGAAGCCTATACCCGGGCCGACGTCGAGCGCGCCCTCAGCAAAGAGTCCTGCTCCGTCGAGGATTTCAAGGCCCTCCTCTCCCCCGCCGCGGCCCCCTATCTGGAACAGATGGCCCGCAAGGCGGAAAGACTGACCAAAAACCATTTCGGCAACACGGTCTACATCTTTACACCCATTTACATTGCCAACTACTGCCAGAACTACTGCATCTACTGCGGCTTCAACTGCTACAACAATATCCGCCGCAAAAAGCTGGACTTTGACGAGATCGAACACGAGATGAAGGTCATCGCCGACACCGGCATGGAGGAGATCCTGATCCTGACCGGCGAGAGCCGCAAATACTCCGACGTCAAATACATCGGCGAAGCCGTGAAGATTGCCCGCAAATACTTCCGCAATATCGGAATCGAGATCTATCCCGTCAATGTCGATGAATACCGCTACCTCCACGAATGCGGAGTCGACTACGTCACAGTCTTCCAGGAGACCTACGACACAGACAAATACGAGACCCTCCACCTGCTGGGCCACAAACGCGTCTGGCCCTACCGCTTCGACGCCCAGGAGCGCGCCCTCATGGGCGGCATGCGCGGCGTCGCTTTCTCCGCCCTCCTGGGACTGGCGGACTTCCGCAGGGATGCCCTGGCGACCGGCCTCCACGCCTATTACATGAACCGCAAATACCCCCACGCCGAGATTTCCCTGAGCTGTCCCCGCCTCCGCCCCATCGTCAACAACGACCGCATCAATCCCCGCGACGTCGGCGAGCGCGAGCTCTGCCAGGTCCTCTGCGCCTACCGCATCTTCCTCCCCTTCGCCGGGATCACCGTCTCCAGCCGTGAAAGCGCCGCCTTCCGCAATGGCATTGCCAAGATCTGCGCCACCAAAGTGTCCGCCGGCGTCTCCACCGGCATCGGCGACCACGAGGAAAAATACGAGGGCAGCCAGGAGGCCGAGGCCGGCGACGAGCAGTTCGAGATCAGCGACAGCCGCACCTTCGCCGCCATGTACTCCGACATGGAACAGGGCGGCCTCCAGCCGGTCCTCAACGACTATATCTACGTCTGAGACAATCCTACTGCGGTCAGACACTGACAGAGCCCAAACACGGTCATCGAGTCATCGGGGACGTCTCAAATGACTCATTCCACGCATGTTCTGCTCACCACCGGCAGAGCCCGTCCACGGTCATCTTAAGAAAAAAACAACTAACACCAGAGCCCGTCTCCGGAAAGGAAAACCATGTCTCCTGTCATCAAATCTTACGATCACTTCATCGCCATCACCGACCGGACACTCTGCCGGGGGAGCTTCACAGACCAGGTCCAAAGGGTCTGCTCCCTCCATCCCCGCGCCCTGATCCTGCGGGAAAAGGACCTGCCGGATGATCAGTATGCCCTGCTTGCCCGGGAGATTCAGGAGATCTGCCGGCAAGCCGGCGTCCCCTTCTTCGTGCACGGCCGCCCCGGGATCGCCCGGCAGATCGGCTGCCGCTGCCTCCATCTCCCCCTGCCGGTCCTGCGGTCTCTCGGCGGCAAAAGGCCGGAGGGTTTTGAGCGCAGTTCCGCCTCCGCTTCTCAGGACAGCCTTTCTCTCCATGAAAGAGATCTGCCCGATGCCGGCTCCGGCCCGGCTGCCCCTCCCATGGTCAGCGTCTCCTGCCACAGCATGGAGGACATGCGGGAGGCCGTCGCGGCAGGCGCCGACTTTATCATCCTCGGGACGATATTTGAGACCCAGTGCAAAAAAGGCCTCCGCGGAAAAGGCCCCTCTTTTGTCAAAGAGATCTGTGACACCTGCCCGGTCCCGGTCTACGCCATCGGGGGCATCAGGGAAGACAATATCGACCTGGTCCTGCAGGCCGGCGCCGCCGGCGGCTGTATGATGTCCGGCTTCATGCAGATCTGAAAAACAGATAACAACACCTGTCCTGAAAAACACGGCTGTAAAAAACAGATTCGGGGCAAAAGGAAGCGCCCCGGGATCTTTCTCACTCCGCCGGAACAGACAAATTCCATCAAAAAAACAGATGCGCACGGCATCTGTTTTTTTGATTCTTCAGTGTGAAAGAAGGATCTGTCTCCCCTTTCACATATCTGTCACGTCCCCGCGTCCCTGATCAGGTTCTTGAAAAAGTCCACGGCGCCTGGCAGACAGTCGTATGGAAGGGCCTCGTCGATGCCGTGGATGCCGCGTTTTTCCTCAGGTCCGTAGACGATGGGGGCAAAGCGGATGCAGTTGTCGCAGACGGCATCGTAGAAGGCCGCATCAGTGGCGGCGGTCAGGATGTAGGGGCTGGTGATGCAGCCGGGAAAGGTCTTCTGCACGGTCTTCTCAAAAAACCGGTAGACCTCTCCGTGGAAATCGATCATCTTCGTGCAGGGCGCGCCCTGCACGACCTCCGTCTCCAGCCCGTGGCGGGCGGCGATCCGGCGGATGACCTCCAGGCTCTCCTCCATGTCCTGGTGGTGGACGAAGCGCATGTTGGCGCCCAGGGCCGCCTCCTCGGGAAAGACATTGACCGCGTCGGAGCCCGAGGCCATGGTAAAGGTGATGGTAGTGCCCAGCATGGCAGCGGCCTGGCCGTTGATCCGGGGCGTCAGGATCTCGATCGGGATCCTAAAGAGCCAGAGGTTCTGCAGGGCCAGACGGATGGGGAAGGCGGCCGCCGGCGCCAAAGCCTCGAGCATGGCCCGGGTCGCGGGCTCCATCCTGCTGCGGAAGGGAGTGTTTCGCTCGACGTCGCAGATAAAGGCCGCGATCCTGGCAAGCGGGGAATTCTTCTGCGGGGTGCTGGCGTGGCCGCCCTTGCCGCGGGCTATAAAGCGGACATTGGCCCGTCCCTTCTCCGCGACGCCGATCATGGCAAAATTGCCCCGGACGCCGGGCATGGGGTTGGTGTAGATGCCTCCGCCCTCGTCACAGACCAGCCAGGGCTTTACCCCCCTCCGACTTAGCTCGTCGATCAGGGCCTGACAGCCCGGACCGCCCCACTCCTCCGTGCAGGAGGTGGACAGATAGATGTCCTGGTCAGGCACGCAGCCCTCCGCCAGCAGCTCTTCAACGGCCTGGAAAAAGGCCATGCAGGAGCACTTGGTATCGACAGAGCCCCGGCCGTGGACCTTTCCATCCGAAATCTCCCCGGAAAAGGGAGGAAAGCTCCACCCCGCAGGCTGAGTGCCCGCAGCACTCCCCCAGGAGGCGCCCTCGACCGGGACTACATCCTGGTGGCCCATGAGGACGATGGGACGCTCAGAGGACTTTCCCTTCCAGACATAGAGAAGGCTTCCCCCGATCTCCACCTTTTCCAGATGCCTGTGCACCAGAGGAAAAAGCTCCTCCAGGATCCGGTGGTAGCCCAGAAAGCGCTCCCTCTGCACAGAGGCCGGATGGGTCTCTGAAAAGGGATAGGAGGTCGTGTCATAGCTGACCATCCCTGAGAGCTTGCGGGCGTATTCCAGGGCCCTCTTCTCCTCAGGACTGCCCGGCCGGCAGTCCGGCCTGTAATCCGACCTCCTTGCGGGCCGGATCAGGGTCCTGGCCAGGCAGACCAGGCCGGCCGCAATGCCGCAGAGTACTATGATCAGCAAAAGTTCTAATAGAATCTTCATTATATCCTCATTGTTCCAAACAAACCGGGTCCGGCCGGGCCCGGCAGTAACTTTTCCCCAAAGTGCCGGAAGGACCGCTTCTCTTTATGCGAACAGACCACCGGCACCCGGGCAGACTGCCCTGCGTTTTTACTGGGCACGGACCGCCGCCACCCGGGCAGACTGCCCCTTGCTTCTTACTGCGCGCGGACCGCCGGCATCCGGGCAGACTGCCCCTTGCTTCTTACTGGGCGCGGATTGCCAGCACCCGGGCGAACAGGTCGCTGTTCTCCACGATCAGAAGGCAGAGTTTTTCCCGGGCTCTGGAGAGGCCCTCATAGAGCGGCGCGATGGCCGTCTCCTTCTCCCCCCTGGCGCAGAGACGCTGGTCGCTGTCATAGTAGAAGCGCTCATCCATGATCATCAGGACCTTGTCGTACTCCTGACTGATGACCTCCCCGGTCAGGAAGGACTCCATGGAAGAACTGATCAGTCTGTAGCCGCAGGACAGATAGTGGGTGGTCAGAGCCTCCTCCTCCCTTTTATCCGCCGCGTAAAGGACGTCTATACAGCTGAAGTCCACGTGGCCCGGGCGGTCCTTCTGATTAAAGAGGGTGCGCAGGAAGGAAAAGACGGGCCGGTTGATCCGGATATTGCCCGACAGCTCCAGCCGCAGGGTCTCCCTCGCCGCAATGACCGCTTCCGCATCCTCCATGGGCGGAACCTGCCCCAGAAGACTGTGCGGGTCATAGGAAAAGATGCAGGGGATTCCCAATGTATCCGAGAGCCTGAAAATCCCGCCCAGTACATGGGACGGCAGCCGGTTGGCCTCATCGATCAGAAAACAGGAACAGTCAGTAAGATCCATCCGCTCGAACAGCTCCTGCATGTCCTCCGGGTCCGTACCGGACAGGATCCTGACCTTGTGGAGCCGCCGGTCGATCAGTATATGCCCCTCGTGCAGGGGGCCGCCGTGCACAAAAACCACGCTGCGCTTTCTGGACAGCTCCATGGCCAGGTCCAGGAGGAGCAGGGTCTTCCCGGTCCCGGCATTCCCGACCAGGGAGATCAGGGGAACAGCAGGCTTCCCTTCCCTGCCCTCCGCAGGGGTTTTTGCTTCGGAACCTTTCTCTTCGCAGCCTTTTGCTGCCACGGTTTTTTCCGCGCCGGCGTTGCCCGCCAGGACCTCCAGGATCTGCTTCCTGAAATCCGACTGCTGATTGGTCAGGAAATATCTGCCGTCCAGAAACTTTTCCGGCGTCTTCACGGGAGAGATCAGATAGTCCTGGGCACGGAAATACCGGCCGATCTCACTGGCCGCGTAATTCCTGAGGGCCGGGCGCCTCAGGGCCTGCGCCAGCTCTTCCAAGCCGCAGGTCCTCAGATACCCGTGGTCGTTGAGGCAGTAGAGAGTATCCGTCTCCATCACGTAGGTGTAGGAAAGGATCGTCCTGGCAATGTGGGACAGGTAATACCGGTTCTGGTCCAGCTGCTTCCGGATCCTCTCCTCCTCGATTGCTTCGCTCTTGAGCTCTATGTTCAGGACACAGCCCTCATCCGGCGCCAGCTTGAGCAGGTCAAACTCCTTGCTGATGTGCTCGATCGTGTAGGAAAAATAAAAACCGTCAAAATAAACGACCCAGTCAGGCCCGCTGTTCCTGTCCTCCCGGTAGAGCTCCGCGAGGCCGTCCACCAGGGCGCAGAGAGAGTCCTTTTCATGCTCGCTGTAGCTTTTGTGCCAGCCGCGCCCGGAGAGCACCATCTCGAGCTTTGAAAACTCTTCGGTATTGGTAACCCTTGTGAGTGTATACAGATTCAGTGCCTTCATGAAAATCTCCTCAGACTCTTGATCCCTTGTTGTAGGGCACGCCGTTGGCTTTGGGCGGGTGTGACAGGGGGACAGGCACTCTGTCACAGCATTGTGACAGAGTGCCTGTCCCCCTGTCACACTGTCCCCCTGTCTCACTGTCCCCCTGTCACACCATTATAAACCTGCCTCCTCAGACTCTTGATCCCTTGTTGTAGGGCACGCCGTTGGCTTTGGGTGCGGAAGACCTGCCCACGAAAAGGATGAGGACGAGCAGGGTCATGACATAGGGCAGCATGGCCAGGATCTCAGAGGGAATCGAGAAGGCCCCGCCGCCCAGTACGACCGTCAGGGCCTGGGCGAAGCCGAAGAGCAGGCAGGCCAGGTAGCTGCCGTGGGGCGTCCATTTGCCGAATATGACCGCCGCGATGGCGATAAAGCCCTGGCCGCTGATGGCTGTGGGCATAAACTGAGACAGGATGGACAGGGTCATGGCCGCCCCGCCAAGACCTGCCAGGGCCCCCGAAAGGATCACGCAGGTATAGCGGACCTTATAGACATCGATGCCCAGGGTGTCCGCCGCGGCGGGATGTTCCCCGACGGCCCGCAGGTGCAGGCCCCAGGTCGTCCCGTAAAAAAGGATGACCATAAGGACCGAGATGATCAGGGCGATCAGGGTGGTCATATCCACGTTGAGGTTATTGAGGCTTCCCGCCAGTCCATGGGAAAAGAGCCTGGGGATCTTGTTGGGGACCGGCGGCGTCTGCGTTCCCCCGTCAAAAATGAGCCGGCACATGAAGAGGGCAAGCCCCGGCCCCACCAGGTTCATGGCAATACCGCAGACCGTCTGATCGGACTTGCAGGTGACGGACGCAAAAGCATGGATCAGGCCGAAGAAGGCTCCCGCCAGGCCCGCCGCCACAAATCCGATCCAGGGATTCCCGGTCATATAGGCCACGGCCGCGCCCGTAAAGGCCCCGATCGTCATCATTCCCTCGATCCCGATGTTGACGACACCGGCCACCTCGGAAATGACGCTGCCCTGGGCGGCAAAGACCAGAGGGGTGGAATACATGAGAGTGATCCCAAGCAAAAGCAGTACTCTGTCAGACATCTCTTCCTCCTTTCCCGGCCTTCGCGGTGCCCTGATCCTTTTTTGCGGGACCGGCAGGCTTTTTCCTTCCGGCCCTCGCTCCCCTCGCGGACTCCGCCAGACGGGGGATCACATAGGAAAGGGCACAGAAGAAGACAATGATGCCGATCACGATATTGATGATCTCGGTCGGCGCTCCGATCTTTGACTGGAGCCCTGCGCCGCCGTACAGAAGACCTCCGAACAAAAGTCCCGTAAAAAGACAGCCGATCGGAGAACTGAAGGCGATAAAGGCCACAGACAGTCCGTTGAAGCCGACATTTTCAAAGTGGGACAGCGTATTGACCGTGTGCGGGGCCTGGCCGGTGATATAGAGGGCCGCCCCGAGACCGCAGAGGGCGCCGGAGATCATCATGGCGTGGAGGATGCTCTTTTTGACATCGATCCCCGCAAATCTCGCCGCATTGATATTCTGGCCGACAGCCCTCAGCTCAAACCCCTTCCGGGTCCTGTTGAGCAGGTGCGTGATCACCAGGGCCGCGATCACCGCCACCAGAAAGCCCGAATTGACATCGGTCCTGCCAATGATCTCTTTGAGCACGGGATACTGGTTCAGGAAGGCCTGCCCTGCCTCCGTCCGCTTCCAGAAAGGGATGAGCATGGTATAGGTGCAGGAATTGACCGGGTACATGCCGACCGTGCCCGGCTTGTGAAAAAAGTCCAGGCTGCAGACCCAGTTGGACAGATAGAGGGCGATCCAGTTGAGCATGATGCTCGTGATGACCTCGTGGATGCCGAAAAAGGCCTTGAGCAGGCCCACGATGCCCGCGTAGAGAGCGGACATCAGCATGGCCGAGAAGACCACCATCAGGATGGCCACAGGCTGAGGAAAATCCAGCATGCTGCCGACCACGGTCGCCGTCAGGCAGCCGATGATAAACTGACCCTCCGCACCGATATTAAAGAGTCCGGTCTTGATCGCGAATGCCACGCCCAGTCCCGTAAAGATGATCGGTGTACTGCGCACGACGACATTGGAGATGTCTCTGGGCCGGCCGACCATGCTCTCTATGAGCGTCCTGACCGATTCGACAGGCGGAAAGCCCGCCGCCAAAAGGATCAGGGCAGCCACCCCAAAGCCGAGCGCGATGGAAATGACCATCAGGACAAAGGGGTGGCCGAAAAAGCCTCTTTTTCCGAATCGTACCATTTTAAAACCTCCTTTCTCCTTCTATACTCACATGCCGGCCAGACGACTCTGCATCTCGGCAAGCACTCTCTGCATATCCGCAATGCTGCTCTGCATCCTGGCCAGGCTCCTCTGCATCTCGGCGATCTCTGCGGGATCCGGGCCGGAGGATGCAGGAGCGGACGGATCCTGCCCGAGAACAGGTGCTGTCTCTGCAGTCTCCTCTTTTTCCGTATTTTCTGTTTTATCCGCCGTCTCCGGCTCCCCGGCCTGTGCCAGGAGGGAGATCCCGGTTGCAGGCTCTGCCGGTATTTCAGGTACAACTGCTGCCCCGGGCTCAGCCGGCGGTGTTATGAGTTCAACCGGTGTTTCAGGCTCGGGAACGACTCTTGTCTCAGGTTCAAGCGTGTCAGTTGCCTCCGGTTCAGGGCCGGAAGCTGTTTCGGACCCGGGTACGGCACTTGTCTCAGGTTCAAGCGTGTCACTTGTTCGAAGTTCAGGAGCAGCATCTGCCACAGGTTCCTCCCGGACAGCTTCTGCCACAGCCTCTGCCACAGGCTCCACCAGAGCGGCCTCCTGAGGCGCCTTCAGCATGGAGGGCTCCACCTGGCCGCCCGCCATCACGCGCCCCAGCGTCCGGTTGTCCACGGTCCCGTGTTCAAAGATCTGCTGGATATGGCCGTCATAGATGACCGCGATCCGGTCCGAGACGTTCATGACCTCGTCGAGTTCGAAGGATATGAGCAGGACCGCGACCCCCTTGTCCCTCTCCCTGAGCAGCATCCTGTGGACGTTTTCGATCGCGCCCACGTCCAGGCCGCGCGTGGGCTGGATGGCGATCAGGAGGGCGGGGTCATTGGCGATCTCCCGGCCGATGATGACCTTCTGCTGGTTGCCGCCCGAGAGGCCGCCCGCCATGAGCGGCCCGCAGTTGCCCGGCCGCACGTCATAGGCCTCGATCAGCTCATTGGCAAAGCTTCTCACCTTTTTTCGATTGATCGTGCCGCCCGGAGAAAATTCCTCCGTCCTGTATTTTTCCATGATGGTATTTTCATAGACTGAAAATCCCAGGACCAGGCCGTCCTTGTGGCGGTCGGCCGGGATCGTCGCCATGCCGCAGTCGATCCCGTATTTGGGACTGCGGTTCTGGATCTCGTGGCCGTTGAGGATGATCTTTCCTCTGCGCGTTCTTCTGAGGTTGTTGAGGGCATCCGCCAGCTCCTGCTGGCCGTTGCCGTCGATACCCGCGATCCCGACGATCTCCCCGCTCCTGACCTGGAGGTCCAGGTCCCGGACAGCGTACATCCCCTTGTCATTTTTGACATAGAGGCTCTGGATATCCAGCATGACCTCCCCGGGATGGGGCGGGGTCCAGTCCACGACCAGTCTGACCTCGCGTCCCACCATCTTTTCGGCCAGTTCATCCTCCGTCACGCCCCTGACGGGTACGGTGTCAATATAGTGTCCCCGCCTGATAATGGTACAGGCGTCCGAGGAGGCCTGGATCTCCTTGAGCTTGTGGGTGATGATGATAATGGTCTTGCCGTCTTTGACCAGTTTTTTCATGATGGCGAGCAGCTCATCGATCTCCTGCTCTGTCAGGACGGCCGTCGGCTCATCCAGGATCAGGATGTCGGCTCCCCTGTAGAGGGCCTTGAGGATCTCCACGCGCTGCTGCATGCCGACGGAGATGTCGCGGATCCGGGCATCCGGATTGACCTGCAGCCCGTATCTGGCGACGATGTCCAGAACATCCCTGCGGGCCTTCCTCATATCGGTAAAGATCCCCGCATGGGGCTCATTTCCCAGGACGATATTCTGGGTCACGGTAAAATTGTCCACCAGCATGAAGTGCTGGTGCACCATGCCGATCCCGTTTTCAATGGCGGCTGCCGGGTTCCTGATATCCACCTTCTTTCCCCTGATATAGATCTCCCCTTCATCTGCCTGGTAGAGACCGTAAAGGACATTCATCAGGGTGCTCTTTCCGGCGCCGTTTTCCCCCAGGACCGAATGAATCGTTCCCTCCTCGACATCCAGATCAACATCCGTCAGTGCATAAAAAGAACCGAATCGTTTCGTGATCCCATGCATCTGCACAGCATATCTGCTGCTGACTTCTGCAGCCATGTTTCCCTCCAATCCGAAGCGTCACTGTTCCAGGCCGGCAGCCTCTCACGAGTATGTACCGCCTCTTGTTCCGAACCCGCGTCCTCTGAAATAAGGCAAATCACCTATGGCAAAACTGTCACGGGTATACGCCGCCTCTTATTTCGAACTTCCCGTATCCTGACCATCCTTTGTGCCGCCGACAGCCGCCGTCAGCTCCTCTATGGAGGTCTTTTTCAGCATTTTCTGGAAAGCCTTCAGTTCCTCCTGTGTTCCGGGCGGGATCAGAATCCCCGCCTTGATCCTCTCGCCGACCGCAAGGGCCTCCTGATAGATCTGGTCGGAATAATTGCTGTGGTCCTCGGGAATGCCGACCGCCCCGTCGGAAAGTCCGAAGGACAGGGTCTTGCCCCCGATCTCCTCGCCGGCTATATGGCGCTTGGACACGGCCTCGACCGCCACATTGACATTTTTCAGGGAGGAGGTCAGCACATGGTCCGGGGCCAGATAGGCCTGGTCGCGGTCCACACCGATCGCGAACTTCCCGGCCTCGTCGGCCGCCTCGATGACGCCGAGCCCCGTGGCGCCGGCCGCATGATAGACGACATCGCAATTGTCTGTCGTAAACATCTTTTTGGCGATGCTCTTGCCCTTGGCCGCGTCTGTAAAGCTCTCGGCGTACTGGGCAACGACCTTGACCTTTTTCCCGAGGACCCGGTCGGCGTAGGCCACACCGCCCTCATACCCGCGCTCAAACTGCTCGATCACATCGTTGGCGATCCCCCCGACAAAGCCGACCCTGCCGGTCTTCGAGACGGCCGCGGCAATATAGCCCACCATAAAGGAGGATTCCTGACCCCGGAACACAACCCCGGTCACGTTGGCCGGAGTGTCCGCAAAGGCATTGTCCACACAGGCGAAACGGACATCCGGATTGAGAGCGGCCGTCTCCAGCGTCGCGTCCGCGGTGGAAAAGCCGATCGACCAGCACAGGCTGTTCCCGTTGTCGATCAGATTGTCGAGATTGTTCGAAAAATCCGAATGCTGCTTGGATTCAATATAACTGACGTCTGCGCCGGTGTCCTCCCGCAGCTGCTTGAGGCCCTCCCAGGCGCTCTGGTTGAAGGACTGGTCGTTGATCCCGCCGGTGTCGGTCATCATGGCGATCTTCCATCCGGTACCGTCCACATCTCCCACATTCAGGTCCATCTCCTCCCCGCTCCCGGCGGCGCTCCCGCTGCGCCCGCCGGTCAGTTCCCCCGGGCGAACAAAACGGCAGGCAGCCAGAGACAGGACCAGGACAAGGCTCAGGGCCGCTGCAGTCCCTCTGATGCTCTTTTTCATATATACCCTCCTTATTAATAGCTGCATCCGGCAGATCCAGGCCCTTGAACCCGGAGGTTCAGCATTAAAGCAGCGAGGCTTCACGCTGCCGCTGATAAATCCTCAAATCAGCAGGGTTTCGCGCTGCCGCTGATAAAGCTTCGAATCAGCGAGGCTTCGCGCTGCCGCAAAAAAATCCCGGATTCGAGACGGTCTGAACTGTGGCTGCAGGACTATGGCTTGTGAATTTTTCATGAACAAATCCTATTATAACAGAAAAAAACTGATATCATGCACAAGCACAGGATTCGTCCTATTATTTTTCCATGTTTTTGTTTGTACTGAAAAAAAAACACTGTTATAATAAGCTGACATGTCCGGAGGACTCCCCCATATCACGATGTAATGATGCTTCCATGCGGACGGGACCGGGGACTCTCAAATCAAAGAAAGGGAAAAGGAATAAAAGATGAATATTACTGTGTTTCTGGGAGCAAAAATGGGCGAAGACCAGATGTATATGATGGAAGTACAGGATCTGGGCAGGTGGATCGCCAAAAACGGCCACCGTCTGATCTACGGCGGGAGCCGGATCGGCCTGATGGGCGCGCTCGCGGACGCGGTCCTGGAGGCCGGCGGAGAAGTGATCGGCATCGTGCCCGACTTCTTTTTACAGCAGCACACGGAGCACCAGGGGCTGACAGACCTGATTACGACCGAGACCATGGCGGAGAGACGCGATAAAATGATCGAAATGGGGGATGCCTTCATCGCCTTCCCCGGCGGGACCGGCACCCTGGAGGAAATCTCGGAAGTCATCTCCCGCAAGCACCTGGGCCGGACGGACAAGCCCGTTTCCCTCCTCAACATCGAGGGCTTTTACAGTCCCCTGCGCTCCATGCTGGAAAAAATGGTCGAGGAGGGCTTTCTGGACCGGAGCGACCTCAACAAGGTCTACTTTGCCAATACGGTCGATGCGTCGACCTGGTATCTGCAGAGCGATATGAGGCTTTCCCACTGAAGCGGCGTTAAAGGGTCTCCCTGATCACACGCATCACGTTCTTATAGGCGAATTTCTCGATCTGTGCTTCAGTGAGGCCCTGTTTCGCAAGTTCATGGAACAGCAGTCCCATCTGTTCAGGGTGCTCCAGTTCCATATCCCCCTGGATCCCGTCAAAATCTGTGCCAAGCGCCGGAAGATCTTCTCCGCCGACCTTAAACATATGCATCACATGATCCGCCAGATTTTTGACCGTCTGCCTGCCGGGGCCAACGAATCCGGGATAGAAGTTGAGCCCGGATACCCCGCCTTTATCCGCGAGCACCCGGATCATGTCATCGGTAAGGTTCCTGCTGTGGCCTGTGATCTCCCTGCAATTGGAATGTGACGCTATGAATGGCTTTTTGCTGATTTTTGCAACGTCGTAAAACCCTCCGTCTGAAAGGTGTGAGACATCCACCAACATGCCGAGATGGTTCATCTCTTCGACAGCCTCTTTTCCGAATGCTGTCAGGCCTCTCTGCATGATCTCCCTGTCAGTCGAATTGGGAAAGCCGAAGCAGTTCGCATAATTCCAGGTAAGGGCGATCGCCCTCACTCCGTCGGAATGCAGCTTTCTGAGGTTGTCCATGTCTCCATTAACAATTCTTCCGTCTTCGATCGTCAGCATGGCTGACATGATCCCGGCGGCATAGTTTTTTTCGATTTCCCCGGCGCTGTATGCCATGCGTATCTCATCTGAATGGCTGGCTGTCTCCGCTATCAGAGCATTTCTCAATGCCTCATACAGCTCATCGTCACTGATCGGTTCTCTCCTCCATCCGGGCATCCCTTCCCTGTATGTCTGCCATGAGGGGAAAAATATGGCGTAAAACTGCAGCATCTGTTTCGCCGCGATCTGATGTTCAAAGCTTTGCATTCCATTCCCGGATACGATCGATCCGGATCCGCTCTCGATCACTCTCAGCAGTGTATCGCAATGCATGTCGGCATAAGTATAAAAGTTATCCATGATCTGCCTCACTCACTAAGAAATAGATAAAGGGTCACAACTTCCTGCCCCGCGGTTTTCAGGGCCTGCAAAAAAAGCATTGTACGCATTTTTAAATGAATGCCTACAATGCTTTTTCAAATTACAGACGGTCCTTCTTCAGGTTCCTCAGCAGGATCTGCAGATCTCGCGGACGCGGAAGACACCGGAAATGCTGCGGATCTCGTCCAGAAGGGCCGGATCAGGCGCATTGTCCAGGTCGAACATGGTATACTCGACCTCTTTTTTGGACTTACTGGCCATGCTGGCGATGTTGACATCCGACCTGCCGATGATGCTGGTCAGCTGGGTGATCATGTTGGCCTTGTTCTCATGGAAGACACTGATCCGGTTGCCGGTCTCGGACTTGCCGAGATCGCAGTCGGGATAGTTGACGCTGTGCTTGATGTTGCCGTTCTCCAGGTAATCCGACAGCTCTTCGACAGCCATGACCGCGCAGTTGTCCTCGGCCTCCTCGGTGGAGGCGCCCAGATGGGGAATGGTGATGCAGCCGCGGCGGCCTGCGACCGTGGAGTTAGGGAAATCCGAGACATAGCGGCGGATCTTGCCTGCCCGCAGGGCCAGGACGACCGCCTCCTCATCCACCAGGACATCCCTGGCCATATTGATCAGGATCACACCGGTCTTCATCATGGCGATGGCATGGTCGTCGATCATCCCCTTCGTGGAGGGAAGGGCCGGCACATGGATGGTGATATAATCGCAGACATCATAGATGTCCTCGATCCGGATCACATGGTTGATGCGGCTGGACAGGTGCCATGCGGAGTCCACGGACACATAGGGGTCATAGCCGTAGACCTCCATGCCCAGGTTGACAGCGGTATTGGCGACCTGGACACCGATCGCGCCCAGTCCGATGATGCCGATCTTCTTGCCCTGCAGCTCCGTGCCGGCAAAGCGCTTTTTCTCCTTCTCGGCGACCTTGGCGATATCCTCGTTGTTCCAGTTGGCGCGGACCCAGTCTACGCCCTCGACGATATCTCTGGAGGCCAGCAGCATACCGGCAAAGACCAGCTCCTTGACACCGTTGGCATTGGCTCCGGGCGTATTGAAGACGACGATTCCCTTTTTGGCGAGTTCATCGATCGGGATATTGTTGACACCGGCTCCCGCGCGGGCGATCGCCAGCGTCTGGTCGGAAAACTCCATGCCGTGCATGGAGGCAGACCGCACCAGGATGCCGTTGGCCTCCTGCAGGTCCTCTGTCAGCTGATACTGGTCCGTAAATTTCTCCAGACCCTTTTCCGATATATTATTGAGACAGGCATATTTAAACATTGTCGATACCGCTTCCTTCCTGATCTTTTAAAAAACCAAATGAGATACAAGCATTTTTGCCATGTAGCGAATATTAATGATTTAACGCGTTAATGTCAATACTGTAATTCAAAAAAATACATCCCGGCGCTGCCGGCGCCGGGATGCGTATTCCTTATTTCTTTCCTGTTATTACTTTCCGTCATATGCCAGGACGGTGTCCACCCTGTAGCCTGCCAGCTTCTCGCGGCCCTTGAGGCCCTTGAGCTCGACCATGACCAGGACGCCGGCAACCTCTCCGCCCAGCTTCTCGACCAGCTTGGCGCAGGCCTCGATCGTGCCGCCCGTAGCCAGCAGGTCATCCACGATGAGACATTTCTGACCGGGTTTTACTGCATCGATGTGGATCTCCAGAGTCGCCTTTCCATACTCGAGGTCATAGTCGACAGACTCTGTCTTCCAGGGGAGCTTGCCCTTCTTGCGGACCAGCACCAGGGGCTTGTGCAGATTATAGGCGAGCGCCGCCCCGTAGATGAAGCCTCTGGATTCCGCTCCGACGATGACATCGAAATCGAGATCCCTGACCTGGTCCTGCATCTGGTCAATGGCCATCTGCAGCCCCTCGGCGTCCTGAAATACCGTCGTGATATCTCTGAACATGACTCCGGGCTCCGGGAAATCGGGGATCACACGGATATAATCGTCAAGCGTCTTCATAATTCATTCCTCCTCTAATGCAGTAAAACCTGAGATCCGAAAATACACTCTTCCGCAGCATGCCGCTCGCCAGAGCGGCATCCTTTCGGAGAATTTTGCGAAGGCAAATTCTCCGAAAGGATCACAGGTGCCTGGGCCCGCGGCACAGGCACCGTAGTGAAAACATACTTTTTTTCAAAAAGATTTTTATTCAGAAAGAGAATCACCCTTCGTGTAACCGCAGTGAAAACACTTTGCGTTCGGGCCCGCGGGCATCATCCGGCCGCAGACGGGGCAGGGCTCCAGCGGATGTCCCTTCATATGCGCCTCCAGGGTCATGCCGGTGATCCGCTTCCCGCAGATGGGACAGATCACCCCGGGATAGGCCATTCTTCTGTTGTCACCGCCGGACACCTTTTCCATGGCTTCATTGTCAAGCATCTGCCCGGAAAGATCCTTTTCGTTCAAATATTTCATACCTGCTTTCTCCTTTTCATTCCGGCTTCATGCCGGCAGGATGCCTGTCCGGCTCCTGTCCAGTATCATCGTTACTGTTCACGTCTATCGAGAGCATGAACATGTAAGGTCTGAACTGTACCGGCATCGTCTATATAATACAGCGAAGAATCCCATGATTACAAGATTCTTTTTCTACTATAATCCACTTATGGTCACAGAACGTTATCTGTACACGCCCCCTCGAAGGGCGTGTACATGTAACGTTGCGCGCGGCGATAATATGCTTTGCTGTGCGCAACACACTTGCTTCACAAGTGTGTTCGCGCCGTTAAACTCGGGTTTTGCGCAAAGAGCGTGCGCAAAACGCCCCGCGTTTCAGTGTTTATGTCACTTAAGTTTCTGAGGACATGCGTGACCTTTCGATTTTTTCTGCTTCCGTTGCTTGGCTTACCAAGCTTTTTCTTTTTTAAAGTTTCATAGGTCAATGTTGAGGATCCAAAAAGGTTTTGACCCGAACACTGTCTTCCTCCTTCTTATACCGGATAG
>CAMNFJ010000036.1:0-19478 GCA_946536955.1 uncultured Lachnospiraceae bacterium | reverse complement strand
GCGGCCCCAAGCTTATGGACGAGCGCATCTTCCGCGATGAGCCCATGGGCATCAAGTAATTCATCCGTTTTTTCTTAATTTGTTTGCTCATTCAGAAAACAGAGCGGCGCCGCGGCCTGCAGGCGGCGGCGCCCCCTGTTCCTCTGATTCCGGCAGGACCTTCCGCCGCATAGACAGATGACCGGCGGCAGGATATACATCGTGATTGTTTTTGGAGGATATTGAATGAAGACCATGAATCTCGCCGATACGTTTATCATGTTTGTAGGTTTCTACTTTCTGATCTCGACGGCGATGATGAAGGTCCACGGCAGATTGAACCGCATGCTGATCAGCAAAAAGTACGACCCCCAAAAGGCAAAGGACCTTCCCGGTTTCATTGCCTGTATGTTTTTGCCTAATCTTGTCATCGGTGTACTCACCATGGCTGCAGGAGCTGCGCATTATATCGTCGCCGATATCCTCGGAAAGCCGGACGCGGGATTGTATATCTACCTCGCCTACGTGATCTGCTTTGTGATCTGGACAGTGATCCTGGTCAGGGCGCAAAATAAATATCTGTCCCCGGCCTGAGGCTGTGGAAGGATATTGGAGAAAAAAAGTACAGGCAGTGCATCATCTACCTGATAGAAGAGTGTTGACCTGAAAAAAAGGCTGCGGCCGGCGGAAAATCCGCCGGACCGCAGCTTTTTTTGTGCGAGCCTGTAAGCAGTGAGCCTGTAACCGGGTTGTGGATTACCGGATTACCGGGGACTGACCACAGGGGGCGGAGCCAGCCGGCCCCTGTGGTCAGAAGGCCGGATCAGAACTTCCTGCCCGAGCCGGAGTGGCTCCTGCCCGAGGACCCGCTGTGGGATCCCGAGTAGGAGGATCGGCCGCCGGAGCCGGACGATGACCTGGAGGAGGAGCTGGCCTTCGGGGGAGGGGAGTACTGTCTGTGGACGGTCGTGTTGATCTTTGTGTCCTCGATATTGATGATCCTGAGGCTCCCCCGGACCAGGTAGGCGTCCGCATTCTCCTTCATTTTGGGAGTCTCCATGCGGAGAGCGGCCCTGGCCAGGGAGAAGGCGCCGAAGATGATGCCGGCAGCCAGGGAAAAGGCCACGATCATGGCCCAGGACTGGGCTGAGAGGGGGGCGCGGCCTGTGCGGAGCATGTGTTCGGTCTGGTCCAGCCAGGCGGAGGCCGCCCGGTAGTATTTTTCTTCGCCGGTCAGGCCGTTGCAGCGGTCCTCGAGCCTCTCCTTGTTGACGGAGGTCAGCTTGTCCAGGGCGCCGCCGGAGGCGTAGACATGGGCCCCGTGGCTGTAGTTCTGGTGTCTGAAGATGGTCAGCTGGATCCCGTCGTAGTCCTCTCCCAGGCCGTAGCCGTGGGTGTAGTAGTAGAGCTCGCCGTAGTCCGCCCGGTCCAGGCTGCCCGGACTTGCGGAGGTATGGATCACGATGTCGGTGTTGTATTTTTCGGAGAGGGTCCGGGCCTTGCGGGCCAGATTTTCGGTTTCTTCCTCTGTCAGGATCCTGGCGTCGTCCACCACGCGGGGGACATCGGGGTCGTGGAAGCGGGTGAAGGTATCCTTGTCCTGGATGGCCCACTCCTCATCGTAGGGGGAGCCGGTGGTGTAGAGGCGGCGGAAGTTTTCGATCCAGTCCGAGACGCCGTCGTAGTAGCTGCCGTCCAGCATGAAGGGGTAGAGCATGTCATCGATCTCGTTGGCGATGTCCTCGGTGTAGAGGCCCATGGTCACGGGACCTGTACAGCTGGTCCACCAGCCCCGGTCCGCGGGGTCCATACAGATCATGAGGCAGACGCCCTCGAAGTCGTCGCCCAGGCCGTATCCGTTGAAATCAAAGAAGCTCTCGGAGTAATCCATGTGGGTGAGGCCGTGGGTGGAGACATCTGTAAAGACGACGATGTCTCTGGCCAGCTGCGTGCGGAGCTCTGCGAGCCGGTCCTCCATCCGGGCCTCCTCCTCGTCCGTAAAGAGGTTCGCCTGGTCGACGACCCGGGGGGCCCCGGCGTCATGGTAGAAGGGGAAGGTGGACGGCTCCTTGGGATACCAGGCCGGCAGGTCGGATCCCTCGCCGACGCGGAGGAAATCATCGGGGTAAGTCCCCTCGGGAAGGAGGCGGGACTTGTCCGTCTCCGCCCGGGCGGCGCGGGGGTCGCCAGCGCCTGCGGAGGACGCAAGGGCCGAGCCTTGCGCCTCAGTCTCCGGACCGGTCCCGGATTCCGTTTCGGTGAGACTGTCCTGGCTGTCCGTGCCCTCTCCGGCCTCCAGGTCCCTGCCGGCCCCGGTCTGGGTCTCGCCGGGAACAGCGGCCGCTGTCTTTTCTTCTTCCCGGTTGTCCAGGTAGGTGGAGAGATAGCGGACCGTGGCGTAGAAGGGGCCGAAGTTTCCGTATTCCTCCCTGTACTGTGCGACATGGTCCGCCACATACTTCAGATAGGACACGGGGATCAGGTCCCCGGCGCCGCCGTAGGCCTCGATCAGGACCTGGTCGGTGTCGGTGTCCCAGATCATCTGAAAGCCCTTTTTGTCCGGCCCGTAACCGAAGCCGGCTTTTTCATAATAGGCGCGGGCATAGGCCGCGGCATCAAAATTCCCGTAGCTGCCCGAGGAGAGGGCCAGCAGGCTCAGGTCCGCCTGCCGGGTCTGCACGAATTCCAGGCAGAGCCGGTCCAGCTCCTTGAGCTCCTCGGCGGAGAGGCCGCCCGTGTCGTCATTGGCCCTGTAGTAGTCCTCCGACCAGTTCTTTTCTGTCTGGTCCGCCGCAACCTGTCTTTCTGTGGCCTGGTCTCCTGCCGTCTGCTCTGTCTCCGCCGGGCTTACGCCCGCGGCGGCAAAGGCCCTGAGGGGGAAGCAGAGGGAGAGGCAGAGGGAGAGGACCAGGGCGGCGGACAGGAGCAGGGGACGGAGCCCCGCCCCGGCCTTTCTGCCTGTGAAGATATTTGCCGCGGACGGTTCTGAATGATAAGGAATATTCATATCTGATTCTCCATGATCACATGCCCATCATATAGCGGATGACGGACAAGGCGATGAGGGCTCCGGAGACCAGGCCGAATCGCTTGAGAAAATAGATCAGGCTGGTCCCGGGATCGGTCGGCAGGTCGCCGACGACCTTGCCGGTCTGGCCGTTGACGGCAAAGTGGTAGTTTTTGCCGGCGTGGGAGATGTCAAAGAGGTAGACTGGAAAGAGGATATATTTCGCGTCTACGGAGGGACGGAGGTCCGTGTGCTTTCTGTAGGCGTTCAGGTAGCCGGCAGTGGCCTGCCTGTCGACGAGTGTGGCCGTGCTGGTCATCATCCGCGTCTGAGCCCGGTTGGAGATATCGGATTTTTTCTGGTCAAAGCGGTCGGCGGTAAAGCCTGCCAGGTAGCGCATGTCAAAAGGCTTTGTCTCTGCGGAGTCGAAGGGCTCCAGGGAATCCATGAGCCTGTCCTCGATCCTGCCGCTGGCATCGACCGGCAGGTCATCAAAGTCGAGGGCGGCATCGCGGACCAGGCGGTAGTGGTCGGTCGTGGTGATGATGTAGTTTCCGTTCCGGATGGAGACAGAGGAATCGGCGCCGTAGGTAAAGCGGCCCTCCACCCTGCCGCGAAAGACCCAGAAGGGGACATAGACGCCGGTCACCCGGCCCATGGTGCTCTCGCTGAAAAAGCGGCGGGGCAGGAGTTTTTTGTCCCGGTAAAAGCGGTTGACCGCGTCGGGCAGGTCTTTTGCCTGGATCCGGAAGGGGATCACGCCGTCGGGGCGGAGCCTGCCGGAGATCTTGTCCGTCAGGACAATGTTGTTGCCGCAGTAGGGGCAGGTCAGGGCGGCCTGCTCGGCTGGGGCGATCACCTCCGCGCCGCAGGAGACGCAGTTGTAGACCGGCAGGTTTTCGGCATCCGGAACGGATACCGCGTCGGTCATATGCTGGAAATCAAAACCCTCGATCGTGTCCTTCCGGGGCTTGTCCCCGGCAGCGGCACTCTGGTCTCCGCCGGACCCTGCGGAGCCTGCCTGGCCCGGGGCGCTTTGGCCCTCTCCGGAGCCTGCGGATCCCGCCTGGCCCTGGGCGGTCTGGCCCTCTCCGTAGCCTGCGGATCCCGCCTGGCCCTGGGCGGTCTGGTCCGCCGGTCCTTCCTCCGGCCTGTCGGGGGATTGGGCCTGAGGCCGGTCCAGGTCTGTGACCGTACCGCAGTAATCGCAGACCAGCTTTCCCGAGGCGGGGTCAAAGCGCAGGGGGGCGCCGCAGGCAGGGCATTTCTGTTCTTTGATCGAACGCATAGTGATTCCTCCGGATCATCAGAAGTTTCGTAAAGGCACATAGTCCCGGCAAGGCGCACGGCACTTTGACGAGACGGGGGTTACTCTGTCTATATGTATATACTACTATAATATTAAAAAGCGGCGGCACAGTACAGACCCTGCGGAAAAATCGGTTTTTTCGCGAAAATACCAAACTCTGCCCCTTGAAAAAAAAGCCTCCTTCCATGGCGTAAAAAAGCATAAGATAATCATACTGGAAGGCCCGTGCGGGCTTTTTTTCTATGCTATAATAGAATTGTCCGTGCTCTGGCTCCGGCCGGTGGTGCCGCCTGAGACCGTGAGGCTTTGGGGTCGGCAGTCCCGTCTCAGACTGACAGGCGGGGCGGGCGCGGACCGGACGGCCTTTTGGAATGCATTATTAAAAGAAAGGAAACGAAAAGTGTATAAGATCATCACCTGTGACCTCGATGAGACCCTCCTGAGTACGGACAGGAGCGTCTGCAGGAGAAATGTGGAGGCGGTCCGCGCGGCGGCAGACCGGGGCGTCCGCTTTGTCTGCTCCTCCGGCAGAGGCTATCTCTCCTTCCAGAATACCCTGCAGGAGCTGGGCCTTTACGACCTGCCGGACCAGTACTCGATCTCTTTTAACGGCAGCGTGATCACCGAGAACAGGGGAAACCGTGTCCTCCATCTGGAGGGGATCTCCGGGGAACTGGCGGATGCCCTTTACAGGAGGGGACTGGACTTCGGAGTCTGTATTCATGTATACACGCAGGATACGGTCTACATTTACGGGATCAACGAGGACGAGAAGGAGTTTTTGAACAACCGGCAGACCTATGTTGAAATTGACGCGAAGGACCTGTCCTTCCTGGAGGGGCAGCAGATCATCAAGGTCATCTACGAGCACGAGGACGGCTACAGCTATCTGAACCCTCTGGAGCGGGAGGTCGAGGATCTCCTGGACCAGTGCGAGCTCAGCTATTCCAGCAACCGCTACCTGGAATTCAACAAGAAGGGAGTCAGCAAGGGAGCCGGCCTTCAGCGGCTGGCGCAGATCCTGGGGGTGGACATCAAGGACACGATCGCGATCGGCGACAATGTCAACGACCTGTCCATGATCCGGGCCGCGGGACTGGGCGCGGCCGTCGCCAATGTCTTTGACGGCATACGCGGAGAGTGCGACTATATCGCCGCGGCGGACAACGATGAGGGCGGCGTCGGCGAGATCATCGAAAGATTTGTTCTGACATAAAAAAAGTATTTTTTCAAGACTCGCCAGCGGGTCTTGGGCGATGAAGAATAAAACTATTTATCAAATCATTCAGGAAGGAAAGGAGGGGCATCATGAGGGAGTGGACAAGAGAGGAAAAATACCGTTATCTGAAGGACCCGCAGGAACTGGAGGAACTTTACCGGAAGGTGTCGGCTTCCGTCTACCGCCAGCATTTCCACAACCAGGCCGTGACGGGACTGATGAATGACCCCAACGGTTTCGTCTGGCATGACAACCGCTGGCATCTTTTCTACCAGTGGTGCCCCTGGGGAGCTGTCCACGGTCTCAAGCACTGGTACCACATCGTCTCCAAGGACCTGGTGACCTGGAAGAACCTGGGGGTCTGCCTGCTGCCGGACCAGGAGGACGGCTATGACAACAAGGGCGTCTACTCCGGCTCCGCCATGCCCATCGGGGACAAGATCTACCTCTATTATACAGGGAACCACAGGGACGCGGACTGGACCAGGCACGCCTATACCTGCCTGGCCAGGCTGGGCAATGACGGCTGGCCGGAAAAATATCCCCTCCCTCTGTTCGGCGCCAACCCGGCCTACACCGAGCACCAGAGGGACCCCAAGATCATCCGCCTGCCCGACCAGGACAAGTACTATATGATCATCGGCGCCCAGACCCTGGACAAGCGGGGCTGCGTCCTGGTCTATGCCTCCGAGGACCTGCAGCACGGCTGGACCTTCGAGGGAGAGCTGAAGGTCCCGGGCTTTGAGAATTTCGGCGACATGTGGGAATGCCCCTCGATCGAGCACCTGGGCGGGACCGATGTCCTCCTCCTGTGCCCCCAGCACCTGACCCTGCCCGGCAGGGGGCAGAGCCAGAACCACAACGGCTATATCCTGGGCCACATGGACTGGGAGAGCCTGACCTTCACGCCCGACGGCGCCTTCCATGTCCTGGACTTCGGCTTTGACTCCTATGCGGCCGCCTGCGCCAACAACCTGCAGGACGCCGACAAGGCGGTCCTGATCGCCTGGATGGGGGTGCCGGATGTCGCCTATCCGACGGACGAAGAGGACTGGGCCGGCTGCCTGACCCTTCCCCGCGAGCTGACGGTCCGGGGCCGCCGACTGATCCAGCAGCCCCTGCCGGAACTCAAAAAGCTCCGCGACGAAAAGATCAACCTGAGGGATCCCGCGGCCGCCAATGAGGCCGGCTGCTTCGCCCTCCCCGCCGCGGCCGAGGTCGAGCTGGACTGCAGGAGGGGGGACGTGCGCCTGGACCTGTTCACGGACAGGGAAGGAAAGGGCGGCCTCTCCATTATCTATAATGAGGATAAAAAGGAGATCACGGTCGACAGGAGCGGCATGCACATCCGCTTCAATGAATCCGAGGGCGAGAGCCGGACCAGGCCCCTGGAGAACGGCCTCCAGCACCTGCGCATCTTTGTCGACAGCAGCTCGGTCGAGATCTTCGTCAACGACGGCGACGCCGTCTTTACCTCCCGGATCTTCCCGGATGCGGACGAACATTTCTTCAGGATCCAGGGCGATACCTTCAACCGCATGTGGACCCTCAATAACGCGGTGAAGGACAGCTTCCTGATCTGACCCGTGTTGCACAATTTTTTTACGCGTGTTAAGATGGGACAATCCGGCAGTGAATGAACAATGAGGACAGGAGGAGTATCTTTCATTATGAATGACGAAAAGAAAATCATGCTTTCAGGGATCCAGCCGAGCGGAGACCTGCATCTGGGAAATTACCTGGGAGCGATCAAGAACTGGGCAGACCGGGTCAATGACTACGACTGTTACTATTTTATGGCCGATATGCATACGATCACGGTCAGGCAGGATCCCAAGGAGCTCCGCCGCCGTTCTCTGGAAATGCTGGCCATCTACATCGCCTGCGGCCTGGACCCGGAAAAGAATACTCTTTTTCTGCAGTCCCATGTGCCGGCCCACGCCCAGCTCGGCTGGGTCCTCGACTGCTACACCATGTTCGGCGAGCTGACCCGCATGACCCAGTTCAAGGACAAGTCCGAAAAGCACAAGGACAATATCAATGCGGGGCTTTTCACCTATCCCTCGCTGATGGCGGCGGACATCCTGCTCTACCAGCCCCACTATGTGCCGGTCGGAGAGGACCAGAAGCAGCATGTCGAGCTCTGCAGGAACATCGCCAACCGCTTCAACAATATTTACGGCGAGGTGTTCCGCGTGCCGGAGCCCTTCATCAGCAAGGTCGGGGCCAGGATCTACGGTTTGATGACGCCCGACCAGAAGATGTCCAAGTCCAATCCCCAGGGCTGTGTCTTCCTTATGGACGAGCCCAATGTGATCATGAAGAAGTTCAAGAGGGCCGTCACGGATTCCGACACCGAGAACTGCGTCCGCTATGACCGCGAGAACAAGCCCGGCGTCGCCAACCTCATGAACATCTACTCGACGATCACCGGAAAGACCTTCGCGGAGATCGAGCGGGAATTCGAGGGCCAGGGTTACGGGGTCTTCAAGCCGGCAGTGGGAGAGGCGGTCGTCGATACCCTCAATCCCATCCGCGAGGAGGCAAAGCGCCTGATCGCCGACAAGGCCTACCTCAATTCCATCTACAGAGAGGGCGCGGAGAAGGCTTCCTGGATCGCCAACAAGACCCTCCGCAAGGTCTATAAAAAGATCGGCTTCTATCAGCTCGATAAATAAGACCTTTTACCCCTCGGAATATTTACGGCATGACAGCAGGATTTTTATACAGCAGGGAGGAATACGCATGAATTTTCTGGAAGAGAGGATCGTAAAGGACGGGCAGGTCAGAGAGGGCGAAATACTGAAGGTGGACAGCTTCCTCAACCATCAGCTGGATATAGGGCTTCTGGAGCAGATCGGGGAAGCTTTTTATGATCATTTCAGGGATAAGCACATCACAAGGGTCCTGACCGTGGAATCCTCGGGGATCGCGGTCGCTTTTCCCGCGGCGCGCAAGTTCGGCGTCCCCGTGGTCTTTGCCAAAAAGTCCAGGAGCAGGAACCTGGACGGGGACCTCTACACCTCGATCGTCCATTCCTTTACCTATAATGTCGATAATCTTGTGACTCTTTCCAAGCAGTACCTGCACGAGGACGACACCGTCCTGATCGTTGACGACTTCCTGGCCAACGGAAAAGCCGTGCAGGGGCTTCTGGATATCTGCAGGCAGGCCGGCGCTCAGGTGGCCGGCATCGGGATCGCCATCGAAAAGGGCTTCCAGTGCGGAGGAAAGAACCTGCGCGAAGCCGGCTATGACCTCTACAGCCTGGCGATCGTGGATGAGATGAAGGAGGACGGCACGCTCGTCTTCAGAGAAAATACTATATGAAAAAAGTGATGAATCTGGTCCTGGGCGGGATCGAAAACAAGATATTCAACGTGTTTCTGTTCACGTTGATCCTGGTGACAGGGGCCTTTACGGCCGTGATCGGGGTACAGTCCCGCAACCTGACCAGGGTCACGGAGGAGACCAGCCTGCGGCAGAAGGAATCGATCGAACAGATCTCCGGCAGGACCATGCAGCAGGTCATTGAGGGGACTCTGGGCAACGATGTGAACATGAAGGCCGCGGTGGCGGACAATATCTTTCATGATCTCAAGAGCAGGGTGGAGTTCCTGGCGGGCTACACGGCGGAGCTCTATGCCGATGCCGGCAGCTACAGTGCCAGGAAGGTGGACTTTCCGGATCCCTCCCGGAAGGGACAGATCTGCACCCAGCTTCTGACCGAGGAGGGGGTCGACATCGGGGAGGAGGAGACAGCGGCCGAGATCGGCCTTCTGGGCAACCTGTCGGGCACTCTGGAGGCCCTCTATGCCGATGCCAATGTCAATTCCTTTTTTATCGCCACCGAACGCGGGACCATGGTCTATGTCGATGACCGGCCCGAGGAGAAGTTTGATGAAAACGGGGACCTAATCCCCATCCCCATGCGGCAGCGGGGCTGGTATACCGATACGATGAAGGAGGGAAAGACCTTCTTTTCGGATGTCCAGAGCGACACCTTCACGGGCAGGACCGGCATCGTCTGCGCGGCCCCTGTATATGTCGATGGAAGGATTGCTGCCATCGCCGGTGCGGACCTCTTTCTGGACGACCTGGCTGAATCTGTCGACAGCTCGGGGTCGGAGGGAAGCTTTGTCGCAGTCGTCAATCAGCAGGGCCATGTGATCTTTTCTCCGGAAAAGGACGGGATCTTCCAGGTCCGGACCGCGGATGCGGCGGAAGATCTCAGAGAGTCGGAGTATGAGGAGCTGGGACAGTTTGTGAAAGAGGCCCTCGGAGGCACCGCGGATGTCAGAGTCATCCGCCTGGGCGAAGAGGAAAAATATGCGGCGGGAGCCAGCTTGGATACGGTCGGCTGGGCCGTCATCTCCGTAGTGGACAAGGAATATACGCAGCAGTCCATGCGGGAAATGGAAAAGCAGTACGACACCATTTTAGCGGATGCGTCTGACGATTACAGGGCTGCCCTCTCCAGGTCGACCTGGACCATCCTCCTGCTGCTGCTCCTGATCTTTGTGACCGGGACGGTCAGTGTCCTGATTATGGCCAAAAGGATCGTCAGGCCTCTGGGGATCATGACCAGGCGGATCGCGGGGCTGACCGGGAAAACGCCCCAGTTCTTCATGGAGGATGTCTACAGGACGGACGATGAGATCGAGGTCCTGGCGGAGGCCTTTGCCTCCCTGTCCGCCCGCACGGTCCAGTATGTGGACGAGGTGAAAAAGATCACGGCGGAAAAGGAGAGGATCGGAGCGGAGCTGAGCATGGCGACGGCCATCCAGGCCAGCCAGCTTCCCAGCATCTTTCCGGCCTTCCCTGAGCGCAGGGAATTTGATATCTATGCCACCATGAAGCCGGCCAAGGAGGTCGGCGGAGACTTCTATGACTTCTTCCTGGTCGACGACGACCACATCGCCATGGTCATGGCGGATGTCTCCGGCAAGGGCGTTCCGGCGGCCCTCTTCATGATGATCGCCAAGATCCTGATCAAGAACAGGGTCCTGAGCGGGGACAGTCCGGCCATGGCCCTCTCCAGGGTCAACAACCAGCTGACCGAGGGAAACGAGGTCGAGATGTTTGTCACGGTCTGGCTGGGCATACTGGAGATCTCCACAGGCAAGGGGATCGCGGCCAACGCGGGCCACGAGCACCCTGTGATCCGGCGGGCCGGCGGAGGCTATGAGCTGATCACCTACCGCCATTCCCCCGCGGTCGGCGCCATCTCCGGCATCCGCTTCCGCGAGCATACCTTCGAGCTCCACCCCGGCGACAGCCTCTTTGTCTACACGGACGGAGTCGCCGAGGCGACCAGCAGCGAGGAGGAGCTCTTCGGCACGGACCGCATGCTGCAGGCCCTCAACAGGGAGCCGGACGCAGCGCCTGAAAAGGTCCTGAGGAATGTCATGAATGGGATCCAGGCCTTTGTGAAGGACGCTGTTCAGTTCGATGATATCACGATGCTGTGTATGAAATATTATGGACCTCAGAATAACAAGGAGATTGTTATGAAGGAGCTGGTATTGGAAGCGAAAACAGAGAATCTGCAGCAGGTACTGGACTTCATTGACGGTCAGCTGGAGGAGCGCGGCTGCTCTATGAAGCATCAGATGCAGATCGATGTGGCAGTCGAGGAGATTTTTGTAAACATTGCCAGCTACGCCTATGCTCCCGGCAGCGGAGACGTGACCATCCGGACGGAGATCCAGGAGGAGCCCCGGTCCATCAAGGTGACCTTCTCCGACCGCGGCATGCCCTACAATCCGCTGGAAAAGCTGGATCCCGATATCACCCTCTCCGCGGAAGAGAGGCAGATCGGCGGTCTGGGGATCTTCATGGTCAAAAAGAGCGTGGATGTCATGGAATACACCTACAAGTACGGACAGAATATTCTGACGATCCGCAAGGATTTTTAAGCGGGGGGAGGCAGAGATATGGAAAACAACTCGATCTTCAGGAAAAAAAATATGGACCGGCTGTCTTCTCCGGAGGAGCTCAACGACTACCTGCGTGTCACAAATCCCTCCACCTGGCTGATCCTGGGCGCTGTGATCCTGCTCCTGGCGGGACTCCTGATCTGGAGCAATTTTGCCGTGATCCAGAGCTACGCGAACGGGACGGCCAAGGCTGAGGGGGGCGTCCTCACGATTTCCTTTGAGGATGAGAGGACCGCGGCTAATATCGAGACCGGCATGACCGTGACAGTCGGGAATGAACAGACGACAGTCAAATCGGTCGGCAGGGACGCGGCCGGGCGGACGATCGCCGCGGCCAGCGCCGATGTCCCGGACGGAACCTACGATGTCAAGGTGGGATATAGACAGACAAAGATCATACAGCTCTTATTCAACTGACAGGGGAGGCTTTTCATTTTGAGCAATACGATTGTACAGCCGGTCCGGAAAGGCAGAGCGAAGGTCCCGGTCGTCATGCAGCTGGAGGCCCTTGAGTGCGGCGCCGCCTGCCTGGCCATGATCCTGGCCTATTATCAGAAGTGGATCCCCCTGGAGCAGGTCCGCCTTGACTGCGGCGTGTCCAGGGACGGTTCCAATGCAAAAAATATCCTCTATGCCGCCAGAAACTACGGGCTGGATGCCAACGGCTACCGCTTTGAGCCCGAGAGCCTGCGGGAGAACGGGATCTTTCCCTGCATCGTGCACTGGAATTTCAACCATTTTGTCGTCTGCTGCGGATTTCAGGGAAACTATGTCTATCTCAATGACCCCGCGCGCGGAAATATCAGGGTCACCATGGAGGAATTTGACGAGTCCTTCACGGGGATCGCTCTGCTCATGGAGCCCTCCGAAACATTCCAGCCGGGCGGCAAGCGCAAGAGCACCCTGGAATTTGCCATGAACAGGCTGAGGGGCGCGGGGCCGGCGGTGACCTTTGTCATCATGACCACCCTGATCTCCTATCTGTTCGGGATCATCAACCCGGGCTTTACCCGCTTCTATATGGACCGCCTTCTGACGGGGGAGAACAGGGAGCTTCTCATGCCCTTTATCATTCTCCTGGCAGGAGTCGGGATCCTGCAGCTGGTCGTCGGGGCGGCCCAGTATATCTATGCCCTCAAGATCAACGGCAAGATGGCGGTGATCGGCAATTCCACCTATATGTGGAAGGTGCTCAAGCTCCCCATGGAATTCTTTTCCCAGAGAATGGCCGGCGATATCCAGATGAGGCAGGAGACCAACGCCGATATAGCGGGCACGATCGTGGATACCCTGACCCCGCTGGTGCTCAATTCCATCATGATGGTGGTCTACCTGGTCTTTATGCTGCGCTTCAGCCCCCTGCTGACCCTGGTCGGTATCTCCACCCTGGTGATCAATGCCTTTGTCGGCCGGATCATCTCCAACCAGAGGATCAACGTGACCCGCGTCCAGATGAGGGATGCGGGCAAGCTGGCCGCCGCGACTGTCTCCGGTATCCAGATGGCGGAGACCATCAAGGCCAGCGGCGCCGAGAACGGATTTTTTGAAAAATGGGCCGGCTACCAGGCGTCGGTCAATTCCCAGGAGGTCAAGGCCGCCCGGGTCGAGGCCTTTCTGGGTGTCATTCCCGCCTTCTTTTCCACGATCGCGGACTATGCCGTCCTGGTCATCGGTGTCCAGCTCACCATGCAGGGGAAATTCTCCCTGGGCTCCATCCTGCTCTTCCAGGGCTTTCTGTCCAGGTTTATGGAGCCTGCCATGACCCTGGTCTCCGCGGGCCAGACCCTCCAGGAGATGCGGACGGAGATGGAGCGGGTCGAGGATGTCATGCAGTATCCGGACGATGTGCATGTCAGGGACGAGCCTCTCACGGATGGTAAGGATTACCATAAGCTGACCGGAAAGGTCGAGCTCAAAAACGTGACCTTCGGCTATTCCCGGCTGGGGAGTCCCCTGATCGAGAATTTCTCCATGACCATGGAGCCCGGCACCCGGGTCGCCTTCGTCGGCACCTCGGGCTGCGGCAAGAGCACCCTGGCCAAGCTGATCTCGGGCCTCTATCTGCCCTGGAGCGGCGAGATCCTCTTTGACGGGAAAAGAATCGACGAGATCGACCGCAGCGTCTTCACGGGCTCCCTGGCGGTCGTCGACCAGGATATCATCCTCTTTGAGGATACCATCGCCAACAATATCCGGATGTGGGACGACTCCATCGAGGACTTTGAGATCATCATGGCGGCCAGAGATGCCCAGATCCACGACGATATCATGAAGCGGAAGGACGGCTACCAGGGCAGGCTGATCGAGGGCGGCAAAGACCTGTCCGGCGGTCAGAGACAGCGGCTGGAGATCGCCCGCGTCCTGGCCCAGGACCCCTCCATCATCATCATGGACGAGGCGACGAGCGCCCTGGATGCCAAGACGGAATACGAGCTGGTCAAGGCTGTCAAGGAACGCGGGATCACCTGCATCGTCATCGCCCACCGCCTGTCGACCATCCGGGACTGCGACGAGATCATCGTCCTGGACCACGGCAAGGTCGTGGAGCGCGGAACACATGAAGAACTGTATGCCAGCGGAGGACACTACGCCGAGCTGATCTCAAATGACTGAAAAAAGGGAAAGGAGGTACCGGATTGGGTTGGTTTGATGAACAGATCAGGCAGAGAAAGCAGCACGACCAGGATGTGTTCGAGGAATCGATCATCAGGATGGCCTCTGTGGTCGTCGGCAGCAAAGATGCCGGCTCGCTGGCGGATGAACGGATCGTCACGAAGCATGCGATCGATGAAATATTGAAATATTACCACTTCAAGCCGGCGGAAATACCGGATTCCGTCAAGGAGCCGGAGGACCAGCTGGAATACGCCCTGAGGCCCCACGGCCTCATGTACAGGCGGATCGAATTGAAGGATAAGTGGTACAAGGACGGCTTCGGGCCTGTGATCGCCTTCCGCAGGGAGGACGGACTGCCCGTGGCTCTTTTGCCCGGGGAGTTCATGGGTTACTGGCACAGCGACGGAGCCGGCGGCAGGGTCTCCGTCAACAGCGGCAACGCGGGCCAGTTCGCCAAAGAGGCGATCTGCTTCTACAAGCCCCTCCCCCTCAGGGCCATCGGGATCCCGGACCTTCTGCTCTATCTCAAGGGCTGCCTGGGGTTCGGGGACTTCGCCATGATCCTGGGCCTGTCCCTGCTGGCCACCTCGGTCGGCATGATGATGCCGGGCGTCACCAAGATCCTGACGAGCTTCGTCATGGAGAGCGGCAATGTCTCTCTCCTGTGGGGGACGGCCGTCTTTATGGTCTGCATAGCGGTGTCGGGGAGGCTTCTGGATACAGCCAACAACCTGGCCCAGACCAGGCTCCAGACCAAGACCTCCATTCCGGTGGACTCGGCCATGATGATGCGGCTGCTGAGCCTGCCGGCCCCCTTCTTTAAAAAGTACAGCTCCGGTGAGCTCTCCAGCAGAAGCCAGTCGGTCAACCAGCTTTGCTCCCTGCTGATGGGAACGGTCCTGTCGACCGGCCTGAGCTCCCTGACCTCCCTCCTCTATATCACGAGGATCTTTCAGTACGCGCCGGCCCTGACAGTCCCCGCCATCACGATCGTCGTCGTCACCGTGGTCATCACCCTGCTCACGACCCTCATGGAAATGAGGCGCAGAAGGGAGACCATGGAGTACAACGTCAAGGAGAGCGGTTTGACCTATGCCCTGATCACCGGTGTCCAGAAGATCAAGCTGGCGGGCGCCGAGAAGAGGGCCTTCGCGAAATGGGCCGAGGCCTACTCAAAGGGCGCGGCCATGACCTACAATCCCCCCATGTTTATCCGGATCAATTCCACGATCCAGACGGCCGTGTCCCTGGCCGGGACCATCGTGATCTACTACATCGCGGTGCAGACCCGGGTGACGCCCTCCGAATACCTGGCCTTCAACGCGGCCTACGGCATGCTGATGGGAGCCTTTTCCTCCCTGGCCGGCATCGTCCTGGAGATCGCCCAGATCAAGCCGGTCCTGGAGATGGCCGAGCCCTTCCTCAAGGCGGAGCCGGAGATGGCGGAGGGCAAGGAGATCCTGACCAGCGTGTCGGGATCGATCGAGCTCAGCAATGTCTGTTTCCGCTACAATGACAGCATGCCCTATGTCGTGGACGACATGGACCTCAAGATCCGGGCCGGCGAATATGTCGCCCTTGTCGGCAGGACCGGCTGCGGCAAGAGCACCCTGGTCCGCCTGCTGCTGGGATTTGAGAAGCCGGAAAAGGGTGCGATCTACTATGACGGCAAGGACATGAGCAGGATCGACCTCCACTCCCTGCGCAGAAAGATCGGTGCGGTGACCCAGGACGGCGGCCTCTTCCAGGGGGACATCTATTCCAATATCGTGATCTCAGCCCCCCAGCTGACCATGGACCAGGCCTGGGAGGCGGCCGAGATGGCCGGGATCGCCGACGATATCCGGGCCATGCCCATGGGCATGCAGACCCTGATCAGCGAGGGCCAGGGAGGCATTTCCGGCGGACAGAAGCAGAGGCTGATGATCGCCCGGGCCGTCGCTCCAAAGCCCAGGATCCTGATCTTTGACGAGGCGACCAGCGCCCTGGACAACAAGACCCAGCGCCAGGTGTCGGAGGCCCTGGACGGGCTCCGCTGCACCCGCATCGTCATCGCCCACCGCCTGAGCACGATCAAAAACTGCGACCGCATCCTCTATCTGGAGGGCGGAAAGATCGTCGAGGACGGCACCTACGAGGAGCTGATCGCAAAGAACGGACTTTTTGCGCAGCTTGTCGAGAGACAGAGGCTGGATGATTGAAATTATATTTAAATTCATGTATATTATTTGTAACTATTCAGCGTCTCCGCAGTCATAGATGCTTACGCATCTATGATCGTGCATTACAGGTGTTTTGCTCCTGCACGATACCCATTTCTGCGGGGTGCTGAACAGAAACGTTACGGTTCACGCCCGCTCGAAGGGCGTGAACATGTAACGTTGCGCGCGGTGATTCCAATACGCTATGCGTGCACAACACACTTGCTTCACAAGTGTGTTCGCGCCGCTTAACTCGGGTTTTTCGCGAAAGAACCGCGAAAAACGCCTCGAATTTTCAGGTGGGCCTGAACTGTAACACAGATACAAGATTATCATGAACATCCCGACCCGATTGAGTTTACGTCAGAATAAATATAAAATGGTCTGAAGGAGGAATAAGAAGAACATGCTGAATATTAATAAAAATCTGGATGGAGACAAGCTCGTTGTCACTCTCGAGGGACGCCTCGACACGACCACTTCCCCTCAGCTGGAGGAGCAGCTCCGCGCTTCCATGGACGGGATCAAGGACCTCACCTTTGATTTCAAGGACCTGGCCTACATTTCCTCAGCCGGTCTCCGCGTCCTCCTCTCCGCCCAGAAGATCATGAACAAACAGGGGAGCATGAAGATCTGCAATGTCAATGCCGACATCATGGAGATCTTTGACGTCACCGGATTTGTCGATATTCTTGACATCGAACAGTAAGGCAGGCCGGAGCTGAGAGCCCGCCCGGACAGCGGGAGACAGGGCCTTCAGGGAAAAAGCCTTTCACAGAGAAATAACGCACAGAGGCAGAGTCTGCTCGGTGAGCGGGCTCTGTCTTTGTGTGGGTTATAAGTTACAGTAACACGCCCTCGATAGGGCGTGAACGGTTATAAAAGCTTGCCCGACTGTGAATACATGTTGTATCATGGGAAGGACCTGCCACGGATCGTGGACTTTTTAAACAAAGAAATAGAAAAGAGGAATAAAATGAAACTGGGTATCGTCGGACTTCCGAATGTAGGCAAGAGCACACTTTTCAACGCATTGACCAAGGCCGGGGCGGAAGCAGCCAATTATCCCTTCTGCACGATCGACCCCAATGTGGGCGTGGTCGCCGTGCCGGATGAGAGGATCAGGCTTCTGGGAGAAATGTATCACTCCAAAAAGGTCACACCCGCAGTGATCGAGTTTGTGGATATCGCGGGCCTTGTCAAGGGCGCCTCCAGGGGAGAGGGCCTGGGCAACCAGTTCCTGGCCAATATCCGGGAGGTGGACGCGATCGTCCATGTGGTGCGCTGCTTCGAGGATGAGAACGTGGTCCATGTGGACGGAAGCGTCGACCCTTTGCGGGACATCGAGACCATCAATCTGGAGTTGGTCTTCGCCGACCTGGAGGTCCTGGAGCGACGCATTTCCAAGGTGGCCCGCACGGCCAAGATGGACAAGGAGGCCGGAAAGGAAATGGAGTTCCTCAAGAAGGTCCGCGACCATCTCGAGAGCGGAAAGCCCGCCTCCCTGCTGACGAAGGAGGGCCTGACGGAGGATGAGGAGAAATGGCTCCAGACCTATAATCTGCTCACCGACAAGCCGGTGATCTATGCCGCCAATGTGGCGGAGGATGACCTGGCCGACGACGGGGCCTCCAATGCGGGCGTCCAGAAGGTCCGCGAATATGCCGCTCAGACGGGAAGCGAGGTCTTTGTCATCTGCGCCAGCATCGAATCCGAGATCGCGGAGCTGGACGATGATGAGAAGGCCATGTTCCTGGAGGACCTGGGCGTGAAGGAGGCCGGTCTGGACAAGCTGGTCAGGGCCAGCTACACGACCCTCGGTCTCATGAGCTTCCTGACAGCCGGCGAGGACGAGACCCGGGCCTGGACGATCAGGATCGGCACCAAGGCTCCCCAGGCCGCCGGCAAGATCCACAGCGACTTCGAGCGCGGCTTCATCAAGGCGGAGGTCGTCAACTACAAGACCCTGCTGGAGCTTGGCTCTCTCGCGGCCGCCCGCGAGAAGGGCCTGGTCGGCATGGAGGGCAAGGACTATGTCGTCAAGGACGGCGACGTCATCCTTTTCCGCTTCAATGTTTAAGGAATAGATGGGATAAGGGGATTAAGTAACCCCCGACTCCTCGTCTCAGAGCCTTTACGATACTATAGATTAAGTGTATTGCAGACTGAATAGGTGGATTTATGCAGCAGATGATGGGAGATATGGATATAGCCTTTCCGAATCTGGGTATCTATCTTCGGAATGTTCCCAAGACGATCATGATCGGAAATTTCGGGATCGCCCTCTACGGGATCCTGATCGCGGCCGCGATGCTGACCGGCATCGTGATCGCCGCGCACATCGCAAAAAAGACGGGGCAGGATCCCGACCTCTACTGGGATGCCTTTCCCTGGATTGTGGTCTCTTCGATCGTCGGGGCCCGCATCTATTATGTGGCCTTTATGTGGGACTTCTACAAGGATGACCTGCTGCAGATCTTCAACCTGCGGGGCGGGGGGCTTGCCATCTACGGCGGAATCATCCTGGCCGTGATCGTCATCTTCCTTTTCTGCCGGCACAGGAAGGCGGATCCCCGCCTCTTTCTGGACACGATCGGCCACGGGCTTGTGATCGGCCAGGTCATCGGCAGGTGGGGCAACTTCTTTAACCGGGAGGTCTTCGGCGAGTATACAGACAGCCTTTTTGCCATGCGGCTGCCGGTCTCCATGGTTCGGGAATCCGATATCAGCCCTCTGATCCGCCAGCATATGGAGGCGGGGACCAACTATATCCAGGTCCATCCGACCTTTCTCTATGAGGGCCTCTGGAACCTCATGGTCTTCGTGATCCTCCTGCTTTACCGGAAGAGGAAAAAATTCAATGGAGAGCTCTTTCTGGTCTACCTGGCCGGATACGGGATCGGGCGGGCCATAATCGAGGCCATCCGGACGGACCAGCTCTACATACCGGGAACCAGGGTTCCGGTCTCCATGGTGCTGGGGATCGTCATCGCGGCGGTATCGATCGTCACGATCCTCATCGGGAGAAAAATGGCCGGGGCGGGACAGGCCGCGGCCGCAAAGGCAGAGACAGCGGTAAATGCGGAAGTCGCAATAAAAACAGAAACAAAGGAATAATCCTGCGCAGGCGGGGAGAGCCAAGAGCTCTCCCCGTTTTTTTATGTGCGCCGGGCATGGCGCAGTTCTTGCCGGCGAAAGTCCGGTCATG
>CAMNFJ010000035.1:0-19561 GCA_946536955.1 uncultured Lachnospiraceae bacterium | reverse complement strand
AGGCTGCCACCGGCTGCGTCAACAGGCAGGAAAGAACATCAGAGGAAAATGAACACAACATTTCTGTTAAAAACGGCATTATTCCGGGGAATGACAGAGCAGGAGCTTCTGCTCTGCCTGAGGGAACTGAATGCACAGGTCAAAGATTTTGAAAAGGGCAGCATCCTCCTGCACGCCGGCTCAATGACGGACCGCATGGGGCTGGTCCTCTCCGGCGGCGTCACGATCGAGAGCAATGACGTGTGGGGAAACTGCACGATCCTGAACCATGTCGGCCCGGGCAGCTTCTTTGCGGAGACCTACGCCATGCTGCCGGATGAAGTCATGCTGGTGGATGTCCGCGCCAGCCAGGACAGCCGGATCCTTTTCCTGAAGATCGGAAGTCTCTTTATGCGTCCCCCGGAGCCGGCCGGGAGGCCGGGCAGCCCTGAACAGGCGATCCTGTTCAAGCTGACCCGCAACCTGATGATGATCTCCGCCCACAAAAATCTGGCGCTGTCGGGCCGCAGCTTTCACACCGCTCCCAAAAGCGCCAGAGGACGTATTCTCTCCTATCTCAATTCAGTTTCCCTGCGGAAAAAATCCCCGGAATTCGATATTCCCTTTAACCGGCAGCAGCTGGCAGACTACCTCAACCTGGAACGAACCAACATGTCCAAGGAGCTGGGCCGCATGCAGCGGGAAGGGATTTTGACCTGCAGGAAAAACCACTTTGTCCTGCACAGATGAGCCAGTGAGTCCCCGCCGGCTCACGGCAGCAAGCAAGGAGTATTTATGATCATTCAGACCGGAAACAGGACCGATGTCCCGGCCTTCTATACGGAGTGGTTTGCCAACCGTCTGCGGGAGGGGTATGTCATGGCGCGCAATCCCTTTCACCCGGTGTCCATCACGCGCTACAGGCTTGACCCGTCCATAGTCGACCTGATCGTTTTCTGTACAAAAAATCCGGAGCCAGCCCTGCGTCATCCTGACCTCTTTCAGGGGCAGAAGCTGCTGCAGGCCTACCGCCAGTACTGGTTTGTGACCATCACGCCCTACGGGAAGGACATCGAGCCCAATGTTCCGGATAAGTCCGCTGTCATGGATAGCTTCTGCCGTCTCGCGGACCTGGTCGGGGCGGACCACACCTGCTGGCGCTATGACCCCATCCTGATCGACCGGACCTGGACGTTCGACCGCCATCTCGAGGCTTTTTCCTCCACGTGTCAAAAGCTGGACGGCTATACCCATACCTGTGTCATCAGCTTTATCGACCTCTATGAAAAGGTCTGGAGAAACTATCCCGAGGCACGCACGGTTCCCTTTGACACCCAGCTGGCTCTGACGAAAGAGATCGTCACCATCGCCGCGCGGCACGGTATGGTCGTCAAGCCCTGCGGCGAGGATCCCCGCCTGGCCTCTGCCGGCGCGGACTGCTCCGGCTGCATCACACAGAAAACCTTTGAACAGGCGATCGGCGAGAATCTGATTATGCCTCCCAATCCCGGAAACCGCAGGGAATGCGCCTGTTACCTGGCAAATGATATCGGCCAGTACAACACCTGCGGCCACCTCTGCCGCTACTGCTACGCCAATGCGGACAGGGAAACCGTTCGAAGGAACATGCGCCTCCATGATCCCGCCTCGCCCCTCCTGGTCGGTCATATCCGGCCGGAGGACCAGATCCACGAGGCCAGGCAGGTCAGCTGGATCGACCACCAGCTGAGGCTGTTCTGATCACGTCACAAAGAGGCACCCGGGTAAAGTGCCTCTTCATAATGCTTCCAGACATCGGGGATGGAACCAATCGACGCATCCCATTCCCGGTGGCCTGGTGAATAAACTTGTTTAATCCAGAGGCTTTCCTCCATACAGATCCACCCAGTTCTGAATATAGGGGTTTTTCCAGATCTCTCCGTCAAATGTGGAATAGACGGCTACGATCGCCTTCGCATTATGGATCCCGCAGGTCTCGTCAACAGGGATCAGCTGGAAGACATCCGCATCATCAGGATTGGATGTCTCACCCACCGGCAGGTACAGGATTTCCTGACGCAGGCTGTTTTCCACTGCATGCTGACAGCAGCATGGCCATTATGATCAAAGCCAGGTATGTAGTCTTTCTTTTCATCATTGTAACGCCTCCCTCCATATTTGATATCCAACCCCGGGCATACAAAAAGAATGCCTACAGGATTTCTCTCTGTAAGCATTCTATCTGTTTAAAAAACCATTTTGGTGGGCACAGAGCCCACTACCTGTTGTCCTGGATGGCAGTACTCCCCGGACCGGAATCGGTCACGCAGTCCACCTTGATCAACACGAAGAAGAACAAAAAGCTTTGCGCCGCGGAACCGTCCCATTGTTTAAAAAGGGACGGTATCGTCATCTTCATCCTCCATAAACTCCTTGGTAAACACGCCGGTCCAGGTTCCAATCATGGTCCCGGTGTCATCATAAACTCTCAGGGTGTGTTCGCGCTCAAAGATGCTGTATTCATAGGTGTTGGCATTGTAGGAGGCATCGACATGGCCGCCCCGGGAGCAGGCTTCCGGCGAGGTCCAGGAGATGCGGTCTCCGCTGACGTTGTCGGTGGTATCAATGCGGATGCGGGTGGAAGCGCCGGGCGGGCCGCCGTACAGATCAACACGGATGTGGGTGGACTGTTGGGATCCCAGGAGGAGGTCCAGACCGTTTCTGATCTCGACATGCCACTGGTACATGGTGTCACGGACTTCCTCAGCTCCGGGGTACTTGTAGGCGAGGAGTTCCCCGATGTATTCGTAGGCCTCGTCGTCTGGCTTTTCCTGGACAGACCGGCAGTGGAGGTATTTGGTCTCGAGGAGCTTGTCCTCAGCATCTTTATATTTCCGGCAGAGTCCGTATGCGGTGACGGCCCCCTTATAGTCCTCCTCCTTCCTGCAGGCCTCCGCCTTGAGGTACTGGCACTGCAGGGCTTTTTCCGCCGAATCCTGATAGTCCTCGAGCTCCGCGAAGAGCTCATAGGCCTGGTCATATTTTTTCTCTTCCAGTAGCTGCGCTCCATTCCGGTATTTGTTTTCCTTCTGCTTTTCTTCCAGGTCGATCTTTTCCGTTTCCGGTGTCAGCCGGAAGTCCTCCAGCATGGCGTAGTATTTTGAGGCGAATTCATACTTGCCGGACCGGCTCTCCCCGTCCGCCCGGTTCAATACGGACTGAAACAGTCTGTTAAAGGAGCTCCATGCATCCAATCCTTTCGACGCGGGATCTGTCCCCGGGTCCGCGTAAGAGGCGTAGAGACGGTAGAAGTCCAGCCCCTTCTCCGCGTCAACCAGGGCGCCGGTCTCCTCAAAGGATTTTTCCAGGGAAACAGCTTTGTCCTGGCAGCGCTGGAGTGCGTCCGCCCATTTCTCATCAGAATCCACAGCCCCTGCGATCTTCAGTTCCTTCAAAAGCTCGAAAGCTTCCTCATATTGATTCGAATTCAGGAAACTTTCCGCCTCCGCATAGCGGCTAATCATTTCAACGAACTCTTCTCCTCCGCATTTTTCAGAGAGGACAGATTTGATCTTTTTCGCCGTATAATTTGGTTCGACATAGCGCCGCAGAAGGTTTTCCACAGCAGCTCTGAACTCTTTCCGTTCTTCCTCTTCCATCTCCTCATAGGGATACTTGTCAAGAAATTGTTCGAGAAGACCCGGAATATCACTGGCCGGCACCTGTCCGGAACCGATCGCCGACAATTCCGCCTGCATGGCCGCGCGCTGCTGCGCGGGGTACACCCGGAACGCCCAATACGCGAACCCGGCGGCCGAAAGAAGGGCCGCGCACAGGACAGCGATCAGGACTCGGGCCGCCGCCCGGTGCCCCTTGCTGCGGGGATCATAGGCGGGAACGATCTTTTCCAGCCGTGTGTCGAAGGAGGAGGCACGCTCCCGGATCCGGACGATCTGGTCCCGCATCTGGGCCGCGGAGGCGTAGCGCTTTTTGGGGTCCATATGGGTCGCCCGGGCCACGACCCGGTCCGCGTCCACATTGTCCGGCAGCATCCGCTCCACCAGCTTGCCGAGGCCGTAGATGTCCGTGCGGACATCGGAGGGGGCAAAGCCGTACTGCTCCGGCGCGGCGACGCCGTGGGTCCCCATCAGGACCGTGTCCTTCTTTTCCCCGCTGACATAGATCTTGGCCGCGTCGTAATCGATGATCTTGACCACGCCGTCCTCGGTCAGCATAATGTTGGAAGCCTTGAGGTCCCGGTGGATGATCGGAGGCTGTGCGCTGTGGAGAAAGGTCAGGCCGTCGCAGATCTCGGTCAGGATGCGGATGCGCTCCTGAAAGGGAAGAGGGTTATCCTGGCCCTGGCCGGCAGATTCATCTTTGACAGGGTCAACCGGCCCGGCCGTCTCCGCCTCCGCTTCCTCGAGGACATTTTCCAGCGTGCGCCCCTGGATATATTCCTCGATCACGACAAGTGCATCCTCTTCCTCCCGGATGGATTCGATCCGGGGTACATAGCGGCTCTTATGGTCCCTGAGATAGGTAAAGACCTGCAGGTTATAGACTGTGAGAACTTTCCTATAAAGAAGCCGGCCGGTCGCAACGTCCCGGACTATCGTTTTTCCGTCCCCGAGATCCTGAATTTCCTTATATAGCGCTTCTTCGCAGATTCGTTCCAGTTCAGTCATGTAGGCTCCTAACTCTGCCTGCGCGTCCATTTGACTGCCCCCGGCAGTCATGTGTTCTATCAGGCACTGTACCTTTGGCACCGCTGAAGATTGATCTGCACATTCTGCTTTCGCACAGTGCACGATTCATTCTTTAACAGAGCCTGATTATTTTACATCAGGAGGTAGATCCGTCACCCGTTCCATCAGATTCAGAAGAATCGACAGCCTCGTATACATTCCCCCGGGATATCCGTAAACGACAGATCCCATAACCGGACTTTCGCCGCCATTCTCATAGAGAACGTCTGCCGTGCCGCCTTCTTTGGGCATCTTCATCGCAACACCTACACCGATCATATACAGACCGGTATCCGCCTTAAACCAGTCATCCCCGAGATGCTTCTTCAGTTCATCATCATTGAACATTCGGACAAAATATATGTTGTCTCCCATTATGAGCATATAGTGTGCAAGCGCACCCTCATACAGCCTGGTCTCCTGTCCCTGCGCATCCGCTCTGTAATACGTGTCATCCTTCCGGTAATAGAAATTGCCGTCTTCCACACAGAATTCACTGATTTCCCCGCTCAGGATCTTCTCAGATTTCCCGGATTTTTTATCAAGCGTATAGACTCCGTTGTCCGTTGTATAATATATAGTATTTCCCGCATTGATAAAGCTTTCAATATCAGAGACTATTATTGTATCATGGTCTCCCTGCAAGGAACAGGAATGAAGGACATCATTTGTCAGATACAGGATCTCATCGCCGTCCTTATCAAACGCCGTGATCTCATCCGCCGTCGTTACAATGGTAGTGTCCTCGCTTCCATCCGGATTCATCATTCCTACAGTATTAACATCATTGTCTTTATCAAAAGTCATATACAGTAATTTGCCATCCAAAACTCTGACTTTGTGGATCTTCTTATTATCCGACAGCTTTTTCTTATCGTTTCCATCGTAATCCGTGGAATATAAACAGGTTTCCGCCTCTTTTCCTTCGTAGGGAGCGACAAAATACAATCGATTTTCATCGTAAGCAAAAATACCGCCATTATTATAATTATTCTGTGCCGTCACATCCAGGACCGGCTTGCCGGTCTCTCCCTTTCCGAAAATACACGCTGCTGCAACCAAAGCCACGACCGCCATACAGATCAGGGCGATCAACAGAGGGCTTCCTTTTTTTCTCTTTCCTTTTCCTTCACTTCCGGCAGTTCCCTCCGGATCCTGTCCTGCGGACTGTACAGCGAATTCTTTTTCCGCCGGGACTACATCTTTTACTGTCTGATTTGCATCATTTACTGCCTGACCTGCATCTTTTACTTCCGGGCCTGCAGTCGGAACTGCAGCGGTCCGGGAAACCGGTTTGCCGCATTTTTCGCAGAAAGCCGCGTCGTCATCCAGAACTGCTCCGCAATATTTACAAAACATCTTTCCTCCTCCCGCTGTTTTCCGCATCAGTTATCTTCCATAACCGACACATCACACTCCTTGATATTTACATCCTTGGTCACATGCATTTTCCATTTACAGGATTCGCCCGGTCCCAGGCCTTCCCCTCCGACAGCATAGGTCCAGTCCGTATCGATGACTGTACCCGAACTGTTCTTAAATGCCCCTTTAAGTTTGATAAATTTCACAGTCGAATCACTGTTGTTTGTCAGGCTCCCTTCCGCATAGGTGTAATTGTATTCGGAATAAACGAGTACATCAGAGATATTAAGTTCCCAGGAATATGCTCCCCCGCTCACCTCATTCTCATCCTCATCGTACAGCAAATGATGCTCATAACAGTAATTGCTATAGGGCATCCGCTCTTTTCTGCATCCATTCACATCGCATTTATGGTTATAGCAGTAATCTGAGCCGGGAGCCTTCCGGTTTCTGCATCCGCTTGCCCTGCACCTGCCACTGACCATGGCTATTACTGCAATTAGAACTACACCCGCGATCACAGCCGCAGCCCCGATATAGAGTTTTTTTCTGTCTGGAGTTTTTTTGAGGGGTTTCAGGACCACTTTATTATTTTCCGGATTTTTATCATCCGGCCGGTCATGATTTCCCGTGCCCATGTCTTTTTTCTTTTCCGCCAAATGGTCCCGCTCAGATTCCGGCACCGCTCTCCTGACAATGTTTTTTCCACAGACGGGGCAATAGATACTGTCTTCGGAAATCTCAGCACCGCAGTATTTGCAAAACATCATCCAGCCTCCCTCTAACGAAGAACCACCGTCTCTATGACCACGCCAATGGCAACAAGAATCCAGCCGAGTGTCACCTCAATAGAAGCCAGCACCTCCGTTACAGCCACGATTCCCTGATAGGTATAGGTATAAAAATCCCCGCCGAATGATGTGGAGGATATAGAAGTTCCGGCGGAAACGATCCTGACAAAGCCAAGAACGATGAAAAAAGCGCCTGCCGCCAGACCGGGAATTCTTTTCTTCCAGAAATCCTGCTTCGCAGGAGCTGCGCCTTCCTTCTCCGGATCCTTTTCTGCTGTATCTGTTTTTGTGTCTGTTCCTGTCCGGTTTTCCGCCGAAGGCTGCCGGCCCGCCACGGTCTGAGCCCGGTCCGTTTCCTCCCTGATAACAGGATCTCCCGCCTTCTTACTTTGTACCAAACCCTCTTTTGAATCAGATTCTGACATTTTACTGGCTTGCTCCTGCGCAGCTTCCGGAACCATTGTCCCATTTACATGCAAAGAGCCGGCATTCCCGATTTCTTCCGTACCTTCCGGTCCGTGCGGCTCCATCCGGCTTCCGCAGACAGAACAGAATAAAGAATCGTCATCCACCTTTGCGCCACATACAGGACAAATCATAATCCATCCCCCCTTTTCACTCGTTCAGGTCCGTCAGACCCTCCTTCCTACCGGTCTGCCGCCCCATATACATGTATTTTCTGAAATCAGTTCTGGTTTTTATTCTAAAGATTTCAGTCCCGGTTTTGGTGGGCTGCCAGCCCACAGCCTGCGCGTAAAAATGATTTATAATGGCCCTGAAATCACATACAATATCGTGACAGATCAAACATCAACAGGCCGTCCGACCAGCGGTATGTTTAAAGAATCATGACGGGAAAGCGCTTACCCACAGCACGGATAGACAAGGACGTGCTGCCTCCGCGGATTTCCCCATGAACGTCTCCGCGCAATATTCTTTGACACAGGAGGAAAGCATGAAAGATTCCACCACTGACAACCTTGCAAAAATACTGAAAAAAATAGACTCCGCCAGGGAAATGGAGGAGTACCTGGAAATCCCTGCCGTTGCGGACGGCTTCCAGACTTTTCCGGATTACTTCCAGTCTCTCGAAGCCGTCAAAAGCATGGACAGCCGGGACCTGATCCAGAGCAGCGGCCTGGAGAGGTCCTACTATTATCAGGTCATGAAAGGGACACGGAGCCCCGGCCGCGACAAGGTCCTGCGCCTCTGCCTGGCCGCCGGCCTGAACCTGAAGGAGACAACGAGGGCTCTGGAGCTGAGCGGCAACGCCGTCCTCTACCCCAGAAGAAGGCGGGACATCATCCTGACCGTCGCCATCAACCAGATGGCCGACGTGGACGACACCAACCTGCTGCTCTATAAGTACGGGGAACGGCCCCTGCAGTGATGCAGAAAAGTTAACAGGGACGCAGCAGACTGACTCATTTCGGGATTTCCAAAATGAGTCAGTCTGCTGCGTCCCTGTTAACTCGAGCCCCATCGACTCACAGGACACCAGTCAGTCGATCAGCTCCGACGGGCTGCACCAAAGGGCTCCGGCCAGGGACAATACCGTCTCAACGGCCGCCCTGCGGAGGTCCTTTCTTCCGACCTCATATTCCTGCAGAGTCCTCAGATTGACATTTGCGCGCGCGGCAAGCTCCTGCTGGGACAGGCCCAGCCTTTTCCGGTAGGTCTGCAGGCGCGAGATACTGCCCCTGCGCTGCAGCAGTGCCTCAATCTCATCCACTGCCTTTTCTTCTGAAGCAGTATGATAGGCGGGATACATGCGCTGAAGATCCGTCCTTCTGATACAGGCAAGGATCTCCGGGAAGGGTCTGCCGCTCCACCATTGGTAATAGGCCAGAACAAATCCCCTCCAGTATGCGTCACCTGTGTCATACCGGATGATTGGAGGAATCTCCGTCCCTCTTCCCTCCCAGCTCTCATCGATCAGACGGCGGCAGAGTTCTGTTCCGGACAGGCCGCTTATGACCCGAGGGTCTCCTTTTTCCCACCGCCCTGCATACCCGGTCAGGATAAACATTCTCAGAAGAAGATCCTGATCCAGACCGCAGGCTTCTTCCCCGTATTCTATCATTTCCCCCATATTTCTCATGGCGTCATCCAGATAAAGCCCAGAATATGCTCTCCTCATAAAGATGCCTCCGTTTTATATAAGATGTCATTTGCTCCAGGGATATCCGACCCTCACCTTCCATTCATTCGACAGATCCGGGGCCGCCTGTCTCTGAAACTGTTTTTCAGGAATTTCTCATCAGATCGCTGAGATATAAACCTCTCTCCATATCCTCCTCGAGCATACTGCGAAACTTTTGCCTGGCAGCCTGATCCCGCTGCATCCTCCTTGGATAATAAATTCTGCCATCTACTGAAACCGCCTCACGGAAGCGAATTCGTTCAAACATGCGGGAGCTCCTTATCACATACTGAAGTCCCAGGTCACCCAGACGCATCGCAGCGGACAACTGACCAACAGTCAGCGTATTGCTCAAAAAGGCCCGCGCATAGGAAAAATAAGAATCATCCGCCCTGTATCCGATCAGGTAATCATATTTTGAAATATCAGGGAGAAAACGTGAGAGCAGGTATTCCTTCCCCTTTTTTTCTACCGGACTTCCGAGACGGACTGACCTGTTATCCAGAAGAACAGCCATCCACTGCAGCACAAGTCTCTCCTCTGCAGAAAAGCTGCTTTTTCCCTCCGGCATTTGTTGAAGATCCAGAAAGCTCATTCCGGCTTCTTCCACCTCATAGCAGTTTACAAAGCCTCCGCGCTCATCAGCGGCGGCCCATTCTTTCGCAAGCTCGATGTCTTCTGTGCAGTAAAATCCACCCCCGTAATCATTGTCCTTTCTGCCGGCGCCATATACGGGCTGCTCTATTATTTTCACAGAACCGTGATAAATCTTCCTCATTGAAAGCCTCCTTCCGGATGTGATACCCCCCCCTTTTTTCGATCATCTACGTCTGTAGACGTAGTTTATCTGATTATATATCTTCCATCACCAGGACGCAAGTCACAGTACAGGCCCCTTTTCCTCTACATAAAAATGATATAAAATCAAACAAAAGAATCTCCCGTCTGCATATGGCAGAGGGGAGATTTGTAAACAAAGCGCCTGATCATTTATTACAGAGGAACATATATGGAACAGAATTCCACGACCGGACAGTTGGCGGATATACTATCTGAAATAGATTCGACAAAAGAAATGGAACAATACCTGGAGACCCCCAAAGTGACGGACAGCTTTCACAGCTTCCCGGGGTTTTTCCGGTCCCTGCCCGCCTATGGAGCGATGGACAGCGGGGACCTGATCCTCCAGAGCGGACTCGAGCGGTCCTATTTTTATCAGGTCATGAAGGGGACCCGCAGCCCCGGCCGCGACAAGGTCCTGCGCCTGTGCCTGGCGGCCGGCCTGAGCCTGAAGGAGACGACACGGGCCCTGGAGCTGAGCGGCAACGCCGTCCTTTATCCGCGGAACCGGCGGGACATCATCCTGACCGTAGCCATCAACCAGAAGGCCGGCGTGATCGACACCAACCTGCTCCTGACACAATACGGGGAAAAGCCGCTGCAATGAGTCCCCGGTGAGTCACCGGGTGAGTCACCGGGGACGGTTCTAATGACTCGGACGGCTGACCCGATCGTCCCCCGGCTCCCCCGTCAAAATTCCATCAGTTCCTCCATCGTGCAGTGCAGGGCTCTTGCCAGCATCCAGATCGTCTTTGTCTGTGCTTTGTTCAGGTCCTTCTGTCTCTGTTCGTAGTGCTGGATCATCCTGACCGAGACGCCGCTCTCCCGCGCAAGTTCTGACTGACTGAATCCCCTGCGTTCCCGGTACATTCTAAGCCGCGTCATCATCTCCTTCCGGTGTCTGATCCCGTCCGCCGCATCCGCGAACTGCAGGGGATCCATCTCGTGATAAGGAGAGTACATATCCCGGACCTGGTCCGGTGTCAGAAATTCGCTGATCCTCCTGAAGCTCTGCCCGGAATACCACTGATACCAGGCCAGGATCCAGCCGGTCCAGTAGGTCGGGTCTTTTTCCAGGCGAAAGGTCGGCTCCTCCTGAGGCCACTCACCGGTCAGCCTCCACACGACCTCCCGGGCGCCCTCTATCCCTGACATTCCGACCAGAAATCTGAAATCTCCCTTTCCGAAGAGGTCCGCGACGCCGGAGATCAGAAACATATCCCAGAATTCGTTCAGTTCGATATGCAGGTCCTCCACCGCATAGCGCAGCATCTGCGCAAGAGCCGTCTGTGCTTTAGGCATATATATTTCATCATAGGAATGAATCATGGTCTGCCTCCCAATCTATATCGTGCCCATCCTTCCCTTTCATGACTGTTTTCCCTTCCATGACTGTGCACCGCAGCAGGCTTATGATCAAACCAGGCGGGGATCATCCGGTTTGATCTCCTCATCCAAAATTGTCACGGCGTATAGTTCTCCTCTTCGATACCGCATTCTGTCGGAATGCAGGTATTGTGCCCGCGCGCGCCTGTCGCGTTCCGTTTTTTTCAGGAGCCAGTCGCATCGGAGTACCTCCTCACAGTCCGTATAGTGAATGGCCGAAAAGGCGGCAGGGCTGACCAGGACGATCTGTTCACCGAGATTCCCCAGGTACATGGCCCGTCTCAGCTGCTGATAAGAAATCGCGCCGCTCAGAAAATCCTGGGCGAAGGAAAAATAGCTGTCGTCTGCCCGATAGCCGATGATCAGGTCATAGGGGGAAGTGTCGACATTGAAGTGCTCCAGTAAATATCGGGAGACTTCTGCTGCAAGAGGCGTATCCATGTTAAAGGTCCTGTTCCGGATCAAAACCGTGAGCCAGGTGAGAATAGAATAGTCCTGATTGAGATTCAGGATCTTCAGCCCCTCCAGGTCGAGCTCATAACGGTTTGCATAGCCGTCATGCTCCTCTGACACAGCCCATTCTTTAGCCATTTCACTGCTCTCCGTGCAGTAAAAACCATATCCATAATCATTGTGAGGCTTCCCCCCGTGATATCTGGGCTTTTTAATAATATGGTCGGATCCATGGTAGATGGTTTTCTTCATTCCAGTCTCTCTCCGCAATCTGTTCCAGTCGTCAGTTGTCGCCCCAATTATACACCTTCAGGTGTAGAAAGGACAACCAAAAGACACACGGGGACTGCCGCGAAGAGGAATATGTGTTACAGTTCAGACCACCTCGAAATTCGAAGCGTTTTTGCGTGGTTTTCAACGCAAAAACCTGAGTGGAACGGCGCGAACACACTTGTGAAGCAAGTGTGTTGCGCACAGCAAAGCGTATTGACAATGCGAGGCTTTTACAATGCTCGCATTGTTATCGCCGCGCGTAAAGTTACATGTACACGCCCTTCGAGGGGGCGTGTACAGATCAGTAACGCAGCTCATCCCGCCTCAGGCCTCCTCCAGGCAAATCAGTTCCATCTCCAGGGGCTGGAGGTCGGCTTCCAGGCTCAGGCAGGCGCCATCCTCCTCGATCAGCCTGTTCTCCATGCGGCAGGCGGGTTCGGCGTTCCACCGCAGGTATTCGATTTCTCTTGTGCCGGGGTAGGGCGGGGCCTGGAGGCGGAGCCACTGGTCGAAGGAGGAGCCGTGGTCTCTGTCCAGGCGGTATCGTATGACGCGCCAGGACCCGGCCGGGAGACCGTTCAAGTGAAAATAGAGCTTTCTCTCTTCTCCGGGCAGAAAGACCGTGTAGGCGTCCGCCGGCTGGTCCAGCTGTTTATAGCGGAAGCAGTTGATGTCGCTGTAGTGGCTGTAATTGTAGATCAGCAGGGTGAAGGAAAACAGAAAACCAGCCTGAGATAAAAAACCCCCTGCTGCGGCTTGAGCCGCAGCAGGGGGTTTTCCAGCCAGACAGTGAGTCACTGGGGACGTAACAGGTCACAGCAGTATGTCTGCCAGTGTCTTGAGCATCATGGGAATGTCGTAGGGTTTGGCCAGGTGGCCGTTCATGCCGGCGGCCAGGGCCGTCTTTTTGTCCTCCTCAAAGGCGTTGGCGGTCACGGCCAGGATGGGGATGTCTGCTTTGGCGGGATCTTCCAGTGCCCTGATCTGTCTGGCGGCCTCGTAGCCGTCCATGTTTGGCATCTGGATGTCCATGAGGATCACCTGGTAGGTTCCCGCGGGTTCGGCTTTGATCCTCTCCACGGCCTGCAGGCCGTCCTCGGCGACGTCGACCATGAGGCCGGCATCCTTGAGGACCGCGACGGCGATCATCTGGTTGACGATGTTGTCCTCCGCAAGGAGGACTCTCTTGCCTGAAAAATCATAGGCAGGTCCGGACGCAGGCTCTGAGGCCGCTCCGTCCTTCCGGTCGGAGGTCATGCGGCCCGGAGTCTCCCTGCCGGAAGTCTTCCGGGGGGTATCAGTCCTGTCGGAATCGGAAGCTGTCTGTTTCCCTGTGCCGTGTCCTTCCTCTGCAGGGCGGATGTCCGCACCGGCTGCCGCCCGGCTGTCGGATGCTTTCACAATCCTGCAGGGCAGGTCGACGATGAACTCGCTGCCCTTCCCTTCTTCGCTCTCGACGCGGATGGTACCGCCCATCATATCGACGATATTTTTGGTGATGGCCATGCCCAGACCGGTTCCCTGGATCCCGCTGACGGTGCTGTTGCGCTCGCGGGCAAAGGCGTCAAAAATGACCTTCAGAAATTCCCTGCTCATGCCGATGCCGTTGTCCCTGATCCGGAATTCATATTCCGCCCGGTCCTCTCCGTCATCGGAGGCAGGCAGGCTCTGTTCGGACACGTGGAGGCTGATCCTTCCGCCGGCAGGTGTGAATTTGATCGCGTTGGAGAGGATGTTCAACAGGATCTGGTTGAGGCGGAGCTTGTCCGTCAGTATATCCTGGTGGATGATTCCCTCCGTCCGGACGATCAGCTCCTGTTGTTTTTCAGCTATGTTGGGCTGAGCGATGGTCTGGAGATTTTCGATGATCTCCGGCAGGTGGACCTGCTCCTCTTCGAGGGTCAGCTTGCCGCTCTCGATCCGGCTCATGTCCAGGACATCATTGATCAGGGACAGCAGGTGCTGGCTGGAGACCGTGATTCTCTCCAGATATTCCTTCACCCGGTCCTTTTCATCGATATGGGTGACGGCCAGAGCCGTGAAGCCGACGATGGCATTCATGGGAGTCCGTATGTCGTGGGACATATTGTTGAGGAAGGTGGTCTTGGCACTGTTGGCCCGCTCGGCGGAGATCAGGGCATCGGAGAGTGCCTCCCGGCTCTTCTGCAGCTCCTCGTTCTTTTCCGCCAACTCGTCCCGGCTGCTCTTGAGTTCCCTGTTCGCTTCCTCCAGCTCGTCCCGGCTCTTCTTCAGCTCCTCATTTTTTTCCGCGAGGACGATCCGGTCGGCCTCCTTTTCCTGTGCCCGGGCCCGGGCTCTCTGCGTCTCGCGATGGGACAGGAAGAGGATCAGGGCCGCCACCGCCAGGATCAGGGCCCCGAAGATTCCCATGTGATCCAGGATCATGTCGGCGGTCGTATAGGTGTATAGTTTCTCCGCATAGCGGTCTGCTACGTTCTGGGCATAGTCTTCTCCGACCACATTGATGCCGCGGTTAAGGAGGCGAAGCAGGCCCTCGTTGCCGATCCTGATTCCGAAGCAGCGGGTGTCATTGCGGCTGATCTGCCGGAACTGAAGGGTCCGGTACTTTCTGTTTTTTAAAATATCATTGACCCGCAGGCCGTTGAGCAGGGCGCTGCCGGCCCGGCCGGCCAGGACCTCATCCAGGCAGGCTTCAACAGAGGGGCAGTAACGAATCTCCGCGTCCGGGAAGCTGGCCTTGACAAAATAGTCCTGCATGCGGTTTTTTTCATTGACCGCAAAGCATTTGACCGTCTCCTCGCTGTACTCCCCCCTGTAGATCAGCTCCGTCGAAGCCGTGATGACAGGCGTGGACTGGTAGATCCCGTTTTCCTCCGCAAAATACAGGCCGCCACCGACCGGAAAGACCACATCGGCCTCACCGCTGTTTACAGCGGCGATCATCTGATCATAATCGGGATATCCCTGAAAGCTGACGTTCAGGCTGGAGACTCCCATGCTGTCCATCATTTTGGGAATCAGATCCCGGATCAGGCCGGTCACCTCCCCCTGTGCGCCGGTGTCGCTGTAGGGGAGATAATTCTCCAGATAGCCCACGCGGAGGGAATCATTGCTGTCCAGCCATTCTCTCTCGACAATGGAATAAGCCCGGCTGGACAGACTGCCCGGATAATACCTGGCACTGAGGGTATTTAGATAGTTGGGCTCCTCCGCCTCCAGCAGGGCCTGAGCGGTATTGAGCTCGGAGACCAGGTCCGGTCTCTGCCTGTTGACACAGAGATAATAGTCCGACGCCCCGTAGGCGCAGACGACCTCGGCGTCGTCCCGGCCATAGGCCCCGCCGCCTTCGATCGCCAGAATATCAAGCTTATAGGCATCGAAGTCCGCCAGCAGAGTCTCCGTGTCCTTGAATTTCTGAATATCCGCCTTTACATGGTGGTCCTCCAGATATTTCTCCAGCACGCTGGCCATGGCGCTGTCCAGAACACCGAATTTCTTCCCGGCCATGGTCGCCGGATCCGCCGTGATATCCGTGTCCTCCACATGCCTGACCAGCTCATAATTCTCATGGCCCATGGGTGCGTCCGGATAGCCAATCAGGCCCGACCGGTCCTCTCTCCAGGCCAGCCCCGCCAGCAGGTCGATCTCCCCGTCCAAAAGCATCTGGTAGAGGTCGGCGAAGCCCCCGTAGACATACTCATATTCCCAGCCGGTGTACTCCGACAGCTTGCGGTAATACTCATAGGCGTAGCCGGTCTTGACGGCGCCCTCCCGGGCTCCCTCCTGAAAGACCTCGTTCTCGTAGTAACCGACCCGGACCGGACTTTCACTATTTTCATTCGAAGGTGTGGCCGCTTCTGCCGGGGCCGCGGCTGTTTTCTCCGAAGCAGCGGCTGTTTCATTCGAAGGTGTGGCCGCTTCTTCCGGGGCCGCGGCTGTTTCTTCCGAAGACGCGCCCGTTTCCGCCGCACGGACAGGCAGCGGCCCAGACCCGGCCGGCCCGCCCTGAGCCATCAGTAGAATCATGCAGACAAACGCCGCGAGCAGGCGGAAAATCCTTCGATTATCTTTTCTATTATCTATGCGGAATAAATGTTTCATCAGGCATTCTCCTCCGAGCATAATCTAATAAAAAAAATAACACACCGCATCTTTCTTTACAATCAAAATGCAGGGCTGAACAGGTTCAAAGCTACAGCCCCTCAAAGGGCTTGAACCTGCCGGGGTGAGTACTTGCGACGCCGCGTTCAGCGCCTGTAAAGCTGCGCAAGGTCATTTCCGCTTCCTGAACAGTTCGTTCCAATACGTTTTGAAAAAGAGGACCAGTGTCGTAGAAGCAGCTGTCAGATCCGCAACAGGCTCCGCCAGAAATACGGCACTGATTTTTTCACTGAAGAAATGCGGCATGAGATAGATGAGGGGAATCAGCAGGATCACTTTCCGGAGCAGGGCAAGAAAGATGGAGGTTTTGGCATTTCCCAGCGCGACAAAGGAATTCTGGCAGGCAAACTGGGCGCCCATCATGATCAGGGCGGCAAAATAATACCGGATATAGCGGGTGGCATACGCAATGAGCTGCGGCTCATCGGTGAAAATGCCGACCACCAGCCGCGGGAAAAGCAGGATGCCCAGCCAGAGCGTGCCTGCATAGACCAGGCTGGTCACGAGCAGGAGACGGATATTTTCGGAAACACGTTCATAATTTTTCGCGCCGTAATTGTAACTGGTGATCGGCTGCGCTCCCTGAGACAGACCCTGGAGCGGGAGCACCGCGATCTGCATCACCGCGGAAAACACTGCCATGGCTCCCACTGCGGCATCACCGCCATAGCGCAGCAGGGACCGGTTGAACGCAATGGAGACGAAACATTCAGTCAGCGTCATCAGAAAGGGCGCCAGCCCCAGGGCGAGGCAGGGCCGGATCAATCCGGGCGCCGCGCGGAAATTCGCAGGCCGCAGCCGCAGCACAGAGCGTTTTCCAAAGAGAAAGGCCAGGGCGAGGGCCGCGGACACTGTCTGCGAGATCACTGTAGCTGCCGCTGCTCCCACAACCTCCATTCCAAGGTAAAAAATGAACAGAGGGTCCAGTACCAGATTGAGCAGCGCGCCCACCAGAACGATTTTCAGACTGACTCCGGTAAACCCCTGCGCCGTGATAAATGCGGACAGCCCGACTGATAACAGAGCGCATACCGTCCCGCATAAATAAACGCGGAGATACCCGAGCGCATAAGGAAGCGTCTGCGCGCTGGCCCCGAACTACAGCAGGGCAGGCCTGGCCAGCGGCTGCCCGATCAGAGTCAGTACAATTCCGATGGCAAAGAGCCAGACGCTGCACACGCCCAGCAGCCGCTCCGCATCCTCGATCCGGCCTTCTCCATACAGGGCGGAAACACGGGGCGCGCCGCCTGCCCCGATCAGCTGAGCGAAGGCAATGATCACGATCATGATCGGCATGCAGACACCGACACCGGTCAGCGCTGCGCTTCCGGAGCCCGGAATGTGGCCGATATGATATCTGTCCGGAATCTGTCCGGAATCTCTAAAGAAAAAACAGCCGGCAGAGCGCTTCACTGGCTCTGCCGGCTGTCCCGGATTCACTTCTCATTTACAGGTGCTATGGCTTTAAAAACTGTTATTGCAGGTGACTTATTATTACAGGCAGCTTGATGTTGCAGGAATTCCGTTGCCGAAATATCCTGCGCGGTCATCAGCCTGCGATCGCGATGGTCTTCTTCTCAGGAATCTTGGGCGCTTCCTTTTTAGGAACAACGATCCTGAGGACGCCGTCCTCGAATTTGGCGCTGATCTCTTCCTCGGTGACATTACGGCCGACGAAGAAGCTTCTCTGCATGGAACCGGCGTAGCGCTCCTGGCGGATCACTCTGCCTTCCTCATTCTTCTCGTCCTGGTCCAGGCCCTTGGAGGCGGCAACGGTGAGGTTGCCCTTCTCGAGGGTCAGGGTGATCTCATCCTTCTTGAAGCCGGGCAGATCAATATCGATCTGGTACTTGTCCTCATTGTCGTGGACGTCGGTCTTCATGAGGTGAGCGGCGTTCTTGCCGTAGAGCTTTTTATTCACATCCTCGAGGCCAAGATCCCTGAAGGCCGGGAATGTCGGGAAACGAAAATCCATCCAGTCATCAAAAAGGTTTTCACCAAAAATACTAGGATATAACATGATCTTTACCTCCTGTCTTTTATTTTTACTCCGGTCCCGCAGCACCGGGCCGCGGGACCGGGTAATCATCTTATTATCTTTTTCCTCTTCTGCTTCTGTGCGGCTATTGATGTTTGAGCGGTCCGGTTGCGGCTCCTGCCGCATCCAGCTGCCGGCAGTTATCAGTTATTGATCAGCTGTCAGCGCGCTCTCCTGTGTCGGTCAGCCCTCGATTGTAATGGTCTTCTTCTCGGGGATCTTTGCGGCCTCCTTCTTGGGGACCAGGAGCTTGAGGACGCCGTCCTCGTATTTAGCCTTGATCTCGTCCTCGGTCACGTTGTGGCCGATGAAGAAGCTTCTCTGCATGGAGCCCGCATAACGCTCCTGGCGGATCACTCTGCCCTTCTTCGTCTTCTCATCCTTGTCCAGGCCCTTGGAGGCCGCGACTGTGAGGGTGCCCTTTTCGAGCGTCAGGGTGATCTCGTTTTTCTTAAAGCCGGGCAGGTCGATGTCGATCTCATACTGGTCGTCATGCTCGTGTACGTCTGTCTTCATCAGGCGCGCTGCGTTTTTGCCGTACAGCTTCCTGTCAACATCGCCAAAATCCCTGAACGTCGGGAAGCTGAAGTCCATCAGGTCATCAAAAAGGTTCTCGCCAAAAATACTCGGATATAACATTGCTTTTTCCTCCTTTACTCATTCATCTGCTTGATGTCCCGGATCTTAGTCTGGTCTGCCACTGCCTTTCTCTTCCTTCCGGAAGGGGAACTGCACCGGCTTTTCACTTCATGGACCCGGTGAATGGATCGGATCTGTTGGAGCTTCCGGACCATTGATCTGGATTGTTATGAGCATCGGGACGGAGGAGTTTCAAGTGCTTCTCTGTCTCCCTTGTTCTATCTGTGTTATAACACCACTTGTTAGCACTGTCAAGCGGCGAGTGCTAATTTTTTTAAAAATTTTTTTCCCGGGACAGGCCGGACAGGTTTTTCACGAAAAAAATGAGCTGCTCCGGGGCATGAGTCACGGACGGAACGGTCTTCGGACGCAAAGTCTGTTCAATCTGCGCAGAGTTGGTTACGGGTGAAGTTCCGGTTGGACAGGTGGCTCCGAATTCGGACACAATGTCTGTTCAGTCTGCGCAGAATTGCGGGCAGACTGCCGGTTGGACAGACGGCTCCGTTTTTCCAAAAGGAAGAAGGAGCTGGCGGCCGGATTCCTCTCTGTATCATTTTTCGAACCGGAAAAGAAGGGCGGAAGCTTTTTCCTGCACTTGAGAATTTGTCCGGAAGTGGGATAATGAGTCAGTGAATACCGAAGATCCAGAAAAACGCAGATATTTCAAAAATATCGTCAAGGCACTTTGCCGGGACAGGTTTTCCATCCCGGCGACCTTTTGCGCTTCAGCATTATTATGATGTAAAGGTCAAAAGTATCGTAAAGGCTCTGAGACTCGTCAAGTTGC
>CAMNFJ010000034.1:0-20109 GCA_946536955.1 uncultured Lachnospiraceae bacterium | reverse complement strand
GCCTGTCCCCTTGTCACACCTGTCCCCTTGTCACACCTGTCCCCTTGTCACACCTGTCCTCCTGAAAACTGCACCGTCAAAAACCTCCCTGCCGCTTTTGCGGTCAGGGAGGTTTTTGTTTTTTGCAAAACCAGAAATTCAGGCGAAAAATGGTGTCTGAGCGATCGGGCAGTCAGTCCGGGATAGCTCAGTCACCCGGTACGTCCCCCGACTCACTGCTCAGAGCATACTGTCGAGATATGCTTTTACCGCTTGGAAATAATAACAAATTGCTTTGCAGAGGTTTTTAGAAGCCTCGAGGCTCTGTTCACTCTCCAGGATTCCGCGGCAGTAGCTCATGGGGCTGAAGTCAACAGTCGCCAGGGGCTGGATGTCTGTGGCTCCGGAACCTGATCCCAATGCTGAAGCAGCTTCTTTCGTAATAATGACCAGTCTGGAATTTCTTCCCAGGTTCCGTGGAGAAAAAGCTTCAACTGTGGCGTAGTACAGTTCCTTCCGGCTGTCATATCCGCTTTCCGCTTCTTCACCGGATTCAGTAAAGAACCTGTAATCCTCCGCGGTCTTTCCCTCTCCCGGCTGGTAATAGAAGCGGACAGAGATCTCTGTACCAAGGAGCAGGGTTGCCTCTTTGATCCTGAGGCCGTCTTCTTTGTCGTTCAGCACATAGCTGTAGCTATAACCCGAGAGATCAGGCTGAGGCCAGTCCTGAACGGGGTCCTCCCCCTGGCCGTAAATGCCCTGTGCCGGCAGGTTTTCTGTATGATATCCCGCATAGACCTGAGTATATTTTCCATAATTGAGCATGGCGCGGACGACATTCTTCTCAGAAGAGGAATAGTCTGTTCCGGCAAGGACCGTATCGGCATAGGTGCGGATGGTGTATACCGCCGGTGTGCCGTCTTTGCCTCCCACATTCATGGTCAGGGTCACCGGATCCGTCATCTGGCGGGCGGTCAATTCTATGGAGAAAACGGCTCTTCCGGTCTCGTCCGGGTATGTCTCGGAGACCTTCTGCTGTATAGTCCTGCCCTCGCAGACAAGGGTCATGTAGTCATTCTCCGTGACATGATCCCGGTCCAGGGCCACGTGGAAGTTCATGCCGATCCTGTCTGTGAGGAAAAGGCTGGCTGCTTCAATCTTCGCCATCTCATCCACTGTCGGCCCGGGATCAACGGGATCCGGATCATCGGGCAGGGCCGATCCGGGCACATAGTCCTCCGCGGACAGGGTCAGCTCTTCGTCCGTGAAAAGGGCTCTGGTGTCCGAATCATAGGTGTAACTGATGGAGCCGGCCGGATAAGTGTAGACAAAGGTTCTGCCTTCCTCCTCCACAATCACCTCCTTCTCCTCCCAGCTGAGGCTGTAGCCGCCGTCCACGCTGCCGGAGATTCCCTTGAGGAAGAGGCTGCCATCCTCCCCGACGCTCTCTTGGTCGGAGTTGGTGACATCCGCCATATAGTTTTTTCCGTCATCCATGTGGATGATATTCCACTTGTGATCGCCCTCGCCGATCCCGCCGGTCATGAAGCCGGTCGGGCAGTAGGCGCAGACCCTGCTGTTCTGAAAGACGGTAAGCTCGCACAGGTACTGGAAGGCCTCCGAGTAGCCCTCGCAGACCACGTTGGTGTCCGGATTCTGGTCAAAGACATAGATCAGGTCCCAGGCGCCGCCATCGGGGTAAGCGTCTCCGCCCTCTCTGGCGTCATCGTTGTAGGAAACCTCAGCGCAGATCCTGTCCTTGTAATAGACCAGCCTGTCATAATCACTCAGGCCCTGGCTGTCAGCATCAGCCACGATGGACTGCGCGAAGCCGGACGCGGCGGACGCCGCCCCGGTCTTTGCCGTGTCGGCCGTAAACTCGTCACCGCCCAGCCTGTATTTGGATTCCACCCTCATGGAGAAGGTGACTGCCTGATCTGACAGGTGGACATAGCCCTCATACTGGTCCCCGTATCCACTGGCGCTTGTTTTGTAAGCGGAGGTCCCAGACCAGGCGATCCCGCCCTTTTGCCAGTAGAGCTCATAGGGGCTGTCCGCCCAGAGCCGCTGGAAAATCTTATGGGCATCATAGGTAAACATGGCGTCGACGGCAGTGCCCACATCCGGGTTCCACTCCCCCTGTCCGTCCACCTTCCTGTAAATATAGTCCAGGCCAAGGTCCGCTGCTGTGTAGTCCTTGTCGGGATCGATCCCAAGGTCTGTAAAGGGGACCTCGACGACAGTGGAAGCCTCCCGGCCGGCCGCGACCTCTGCCGCCCGGGCCAGCAAGGCGTCATAGATGACCCTGTCCTGGCCGGTCAGGCTGGCACCCGTGACCTTTTTGGATTTCTTTCCGCCCGTCTGAGACGAGCCGGCCGCGCCTGCAGCCTCCTCGAAGACGCTCTCGGCATACTCCTCAAAGAGCTCATCGTTATCGGGATGGTCGACATCAATTTCTTCCGTGACCGCATCCACGGAATCGGTCACGGTCTCCAGGGGAGCCTCCGAGGCGGACTCCTCCGGGGAGGCTTCCTCTATGAGGTTTTCTTCTATGAGAGTCTCCCCGGCGGGAACGTCTGCAGGGGGCGCCTCATCAGTGGCGGACTCCTGCACTGCAGATTCTTCTGCGGCAAAATCATCTGCAGAAGGATTCTCTTCCGCGGGTGCCTCCGCATCCTGGCCGAAAGCAGCCTCTTCCGCAGACACCTCCGCATCCTGGCCGAAAGCAGCCTCTTCCGCAGGCGCCTCCGCATCCTGGCCGAAAGCAGCCTCTTCCGCAGGCGCCTCTGCGTCCTGGTCGAAAGTATTATCTCCGGCAGGCGCTTCTTCTACCGGTACAAAATCATCTGTCTCCGGACCGGCCTGGGCCGTGCCGCCGCTCTCCTCATTGATATTTTCTGTTTCCGGGGCTTCCACAAACTCAGCCTCCGGCAAGAGGATCCCTTCTTCTGAAGATATGGAATTCTCTTCAGTCTGTGTCTCCCCCGCCGAAAAACCGGCATCTTCTCCTGCAAGCCCTTCTTCCGAAAAAGAGGTCGTCTCCTCCGCAGGTGTTTCTGCCGAAAATACTGCCAGCGGCAGGGCGGAGAGCGTCAGAGCGGCCGCGAGAAGGACGGCAGATATTCGCGTATATTTTCTTCGCATGATTGTCCTCCGTATTGAAATGCGAATCACTGTTTTTGATCTCGATTTACCAAAAATGTAAACAAAGGGATATAAAGGGATATGTTCTATGTCTCGGTCTCCAGGCACTATGTCACATTGCAGTGACACAGTGCCTGTCCCCCTGTCACATTATTTGACGGTGATCCGGCAGGTGGCTTTCTTTCCGCTGCCGTCGGCCGCCGTGGCAGTGATGGTCACGGTGCCTTTTTTGATCCCCTTGACCACACCTTTGGCGGTGACTGTCGCGACGGCCTTGTTGCTGGTCGTCCACCTGACATTTTTGTTGTTGGCATTGGACGGGGCTGCCGTGGCCCTGAGGGTGAAGCTCTTTCCCCTGTTGAGGGTCAGGGTAGTTTTATTGAGTTTGACGCTGGTCACAGGCTGTCTGACCGTGACCTTACAGGAGGCATACTTTTTGCTTCCATCGGCCGCCGTGGCCGTGATGGTCACGGTGCCTTTTTTGACGCCCTTGACAACGCCCGCGGAGGTCACGGTGGCAACCGCCGTGTTGCCGGACTTCCAGGTGACCTTTTTATTATAGGCATCAGACGGAGCAAGGGTGGCCTTGAGGGTGAAGCTCCTGCCCCTGTTGAGGGTCAGGGCGGTCTTATTGAGCTTGACGCTGGTCACAGGCTGTCTGACCGTGACCGTGCAGGAGGCATACTTTTTGCTTCCGTCGGCCGACGTGGCCGTAATGGTCGCGGTACCCTTTTTGACGCCCCTGACAACGCCCGCGGATGTAACGGTGGCAATCGCTGTGTTGCTGGACTTCCAGTTGACCTTTTTATTATAGGCATCGGACGGGGCAAGGGTGGCCTTGAGGGTGAAGGTCCTGCCCTTGTACAGGGCCAGATTGGTCTTGTTGAGGCTGACGCTGGTCACAGGCTGTCTGACCGTGACCGTGCAGGAGGCAGTGACATTGCTTCCGTCATTGGCGGTCGCTGTGATGGTCGCCGTCCCTTTGGCGACGGCTTTGACCTGACCCTTCTGGTCCACAGTCGCGACCTTTGTGTTGCTGCTCTTCCAGCTGACAGATGGATCGGTCGCATCGGCGGGTTCCACTGCGGCGGTCAGCTTCCCGCTCGCACCCGCATACAGATTAAGCGATGCTTTATCGAGGGTAATGACCTCTATCTTCTCCTGCGACGGGCCCGGTTCCTCCGGCTCCCCGCCGTCCGGCACCAGATCCAGCGGCTCCGTCTCCGTCACCTGGGCCGGATCCTCCAGCCCGATCTCCGCGGACGCGCTTCGGGCAGCACCGGCAGATCCATTGCTGACAGCAAAAACAGGCTCCTGGAGAGAGCCTGCGATCAGTATGGCTGCCAGCAGCAGGGCCAGCCTGTTTTTCACTTTGTTCATTTCCGTTCTCCTTCCTTACGCTATCTCAATGAAACGACAAGATGATCCATGAATGATGATTCACAGATGAAAATCTATACAGCAGGAAAGTTTTCTCTATTTTAGCAGATTTCTCTTAAATTAACACCCGTTTTGTGCCGTGAGAGAGGAGGGATCGCGCCGCAAGGAAGCAGAGGGATCGGGAGGGATCGAGGCGCTGAGGTGTGACAGGGGGACAGGTGTCACACCTGGCACGTTTTTCCCTTTGACAGCATCTTCGGTCTATGATAGTCTACATCTATACTCCCAAGGGAGTATAGCGAAAACTGTTCAACAGGGAGGACGTCATGATGCTATCTGTTTTCCACGGATCAGAGAAGATCATCCGGGAGCCGTTTTTCGGAGGCAGCAGGGACAACAATGATTACGGAAACGGATTCTATTGCACGGAAAATGAAGATCTCGCAAGGGAGTGGAGTGTAGACGAAGGCCGGGATGGATTTGCAAACAAATATACTCTGGATACAGACGGCCTGGCCATTCTGAACTTAAACGGAGGCAGTTACAGCATTCTGCACTGGCTCGCAGTTCTCCTGGAAAACCGGAGATTCCAGATTACCTCCAGGCTGGCCCGCGAAGCCAAAAAATACATTCTGTCCAGATTCCGGATTCCCTATCAGCAGGCGGACCTGATCATCGGTTACCGCGCCGATGACAGTTACTTTTCCTTCGCCAGCGATTTCCTGAACGGGACCATATCGCTTTCACAGCTGGAGGAAGCCATGTACCTGGGTAAGCTCGGAGAGCAGATCGTATTAAAGAGCCAAAAGAGCTACCGGCATATCCGCTTCGAAGACTACAGCCACGCAGAGGCGGCCATATGGTATCCCCGCCGCGAGAGGAGGGACCGCGCCGCAAGGAAGCAGTATTTCAGACAGGATCTGGATGGATGGAAAAAAGGGGAGCTCTACATGCCCGTCATTTTAGATGAGGAGATAGGACCGGATGATGCACGCATACAGCGAATTGTATATTGAGAATGCACAGAAAGTCATGGCACAGATGCTGCATTGTGCCATTTATGATCTGGGTATGGACTATGACCCCTTCGCAAGGCTCTTTGTCCAGTCCGGCGCCGCAGACCAGTTCGGTAAGGGGAATCCCCGCTTTGTGGCAGGCATGTCCGGAACAGAGCTGGCCGAGGAGGTGATCAGACGGGTCACTGGGACCGGCTGCCGGATTGACGCGCAGCCCTGTTTTGACCGTTCGGATGCCTGGTGGACCGGATCCACGATTGCCTGGTACCAGTGGTATGAGGGATGTTCCTTCCGCGTCCTGTTCTCCGAGGTTCCCTGTTCCTCGATCGCAGGCATGTATAAAAAATACCACGAGATGGACCTGCTGCACTCAGCTGAGGAAATCAGCCGCCTGCGCAGGCTGTCCGCATATCGGGAGCAGGTTGCTCTCAAGCGTCTCAGGGAGGCCTCGGGGCTTAGTCAGAGCGAACTTTCCAGGGCTTCCGGAGTGCCGGTCAGGACTATCCAGCAGTACGAGCAGCGGCAGAAGGATATCAGGAAAGCGGCCTTTGAAACTGTCAGCCGCCTCGCGGCCGCGCTCCACTGCAGCCCCGGACAGTGCGTGGACGGGTGAGAGGAGGGACATGGTGTGACAAGGGGTGTGACGGGTGTGACAAGGGGACAGGCACTCTGTCACAGTACTGTGACAGAGTGCCTGTCCCCTTGTCACACTGTCCCCTTGTCACACCTGTCCTCCTGAAAACTGCACCGTCAAAAACCTCCCTGCCGCTTTTGCGATCAGGGAGGTTTTTTGTACGCTGTGTGTCATGTACGCTGCTTGTCATGTATGCTGTTTGTCACTGCACGGCAACTGCGTTGCCGTTGATGTCGACATAGGTGTCGGCCTTGGAGCCGTCCTCGTTGTAGCTGGTGATCATGGAGACATACCCCTTGGAGTTGACGTAGGGGTTTCTAGCCTGGTCGTACCAGGAGGTGCGGACCTGGCGGCCTTCGGCGTCGTAGACATAAGTCTGGACGGCAAAGCCGGAGGGGCCGGGAGTCAGAAGGTCATTGGCGGTGCAGTAGTCGGTCTCAATGACGTGATTGTTTTCGTCATAGATCTTGCGGAGTTCGGCGTATTCGTAGCCGGAGCCCGAGATGGCGTGGCGGTTGTTCTGCGCGTCGAGGTAGGTCTCGGAGATCATGTTGCCCCGGTCGTCGTATTCGTTGAGGACGACGGCAGTGCCGTTGGCAATGGGGAAATAGCTGCCGCCGCCGTCGCGGTATTCGGTCCGGACGACTTTTTTCTGGTCGTTGTAGGCCTTGCGGACCATGGAGTAACCGGCGCTGAGGGCGATAGGATTGCCGTCCGCGCCAAAGTAGGACTCCTGAATGGCGTTGCCGTCATCGTCGTAGACATAGCGGATGGAGGCATAGCCGGAGTTGATGACGGCGGGGGTGCCGGAGGCATCGAAGTAGGAGCTGCGGACGACCTGTTTTTTGTCGTCGTAGTCCTTGTCGACGCGCTGGTAGCCGGCCGGGAGCATGACCGGGGTCTCTTTTTCGTCAAAATAGGCCTGGCTGGCCACGTTGCCCGCGGCGTCATAGGATTTGGTCGTGATGACGTAGCCGTCCGGGGACTGGGTGAAGGGGGTGCCGTCCTTGTTGCAGAAGGTCTCGCGGACGACCTGTTTGCGGTCGTTGTAGTCCTGCTTCACGTAGGCATAGCCCTTGTCGTTGAGGACTATGTAGCCCTGGGTGTCATAGTTTTTCGTCGCGACGACATTGCCCGCGGCGTCGTATTCCTTTTCGACGATGGCGGCAGTCCCGGCCAGGACGCGGTTTCCCTGGTCGTCATAGTAGTCGGTCCGGATCTCGCGGTCCTTGTTGTCATAGGTGTGGGTGACCACGGCGTAGCCCTTGTCGGTGGCGGTGACCAGCTTGCCGGACTGGTCGACGAAGCGCTCGGAGGCGACGCGGCCCTCCTCGTCGTAGGTCTTTTCGACGCTGCTGTAGCCGCCGGCGGTCTGCATTTCCTTACCGGAGGCATCGAGGTATTTTGTCCCGGTCTGGACGCCGTTCTCGTCAAAGATCTTGTTGATGCCGGCATAGCCCAGGCTCTCGACCACCATCATCTTGCCGACGGCGTTGGCGTAATACTCTCCGATCGCGCGGCCGTCCGCGTCATACTGGTAGTGGACCGCGGCGCAGCCCTTGGCGGAGATCACGGGATTGCCTTCCTCGTCAAAAAAGCGCTCGACGGACTTGTTGCCGTTTTCGTCGTAGGTGTTCTCCACCGAGGCATAGCCGGCGGATTTTTTGAGGAAGGGGTGGCCGGCCGGGTCGAAGTAGGCCTCGGTCAGGACCTTGCCGGCCTCGTTGTAGGTGCGGTCGATCTGGGCGACGCCTTCGCTGTCTCCGGTCCTCTTGTCCTTTTCGTCCAGGTAGACCTCCTCGGTGACATTGCCGGCCTCGTCGTAAGCCTTGGTCACCTGGGCATAGCCCTTGGAGTTTTTCGTCAGCTTATCTTCTTTATTATAGTAAGCTTCCTGAATGACCCGCTTGTTCTCATCGTACTGGTCACGGACGGTCACGTAGCGGTCCTTGTCGTAAAAAGGCCTGTTCTTTTCATTAAAAAAGGACTTTTTACGGACGTTTCCGTTTTCATCATAGGCCTTCTCGACGGCGGCATAGCCCAGACTGGCCTGGACGGCCTTTTTGCCGGCGGGATTCAGATAATCCTCCCGGATCACCTGGTGGAGGGCGTCATACTTTTTTTCCACGATCGCGGTGCCGTCCTTGTTTTCGGCAATCTTGCCGTCGGCCCCGTAAAAGGCGGTCCTCACCTCATCGCCGGCCTGGTCATAGCTGTGGTCCGCCCCGGCAAAGCCCTTGGAGGCGGCGACAAGCTGGCCGTCGATGCCATAGTAGCGCTCGGTCAGGACATGTTTGTCCGCGTCGTAGGTGTAGTCGGCCCGGTGGTAGCCGTCCGGTCCCATGATCGGGGACTCCTGCGTGTCAAAATAGCTCTGGGAGGCCACATTGCCGGCCGCGTCGTAGCTGTAGCGGACACCGGCATAGGTCTTGCCCTCTCTGGCAACGACCTGGCCGTTCACATCGTAGTAGGTCTCCCCCGTCTTTTTCTGATTTTTGTCATAGGTCATGGAAACACTGGCATAGCCCAGGTTCTCGACCATGACCGGCCTGTCCTTTTCATCAAAATAAGAAGTCTTCGTCACATTACCGTCCCGGTCGTACTCATTGCGGACGACCGCGTAGCCGTCCTCGCCCGGAGCCAGGGATCCGTCGGGCGCCACAAAGCGCTCTTCGACCACATGGCGCATGTTGTCCATGACATCCACGATCTGCGTATATTTTTTGCCGGAGCCCTCGGGAAGGGATGCGGCCGCTGCCGCGGACTCCTCTTCGGCCGCTGCTGCCGTCGCCCCCTCCGCGGATGCGGGATCCTCAACAGCCGCGGCGGCCGTCCCAGCCGCCTCCTCCAGTGCGATGTCCTCGGGGCTCGCCGATTCCGTCACGATGACCTTCTCCTTCGAAGAAGTTTCGGGCGCGGGCGCAAAACTGCTGCCGATCAGGATGCCTGAGAGAAAACCGCCCGCCAGAAACAGGACAGCCCCTGCAATGAGAGAAATATACTTGTTGTTTTTCATGTGTCTTCCTTCTTTCCGACCATGCCGCCCGCAAGAGCGGCAACGCGGGGAGAAATACGCATTTAAAAGTCTTTCATATAAGGACTTTTAAATTGGTGATATTTCCCGGCGCGATCACAGGTGCCTGGGCCCGCGGCACAGGCACCGGAGTGAAACTGACTCGTCACGTCTTCAGATCAGTCTCTGCGGAAGAGATCTCTTGTATAGACCTTGTCCTCCACGTCGCCCAGGATGTCCGCGTCGAAGCGGTTGGCCAGGATGACGTCCGCCTCCTGCTTGAAGCGGTCCAGGTCGTTGACGACCTCGGAGCGGAAAAATTCGGATCCGTCCTCCAGGGTGGGCTCATAGATGATGATCGGGATGCCCTTGGCCTTGATGCGCTTCATGACGCCCTGGATGGCGGAGGCGCGGAAGTTGTCGCTGTTGGACTTCATGGTCAGGCGGTAGACGCCGACGGTGCGGGGGTCTTTTGCGATGATCTGATCCGCGATGAAGTCCTTGCGGACGGTATTGGATTTGACGACCGCCTCGATCATGGTCTGGGGGACGTCCCGGTAGTTGGCCAGCAGCTGCTTGGTGTCCTTGGGCAGGCAGTAGCCGCCGTAGCCGAAGGAGGGGTTGTTGTAGTGGCCGCCGATGCGGGGATCCAGGCAGACGCCGTCGATGATCATCTGGGTGTCGAGGCCCTTGGACTGGGCGTAGGTATCCAGCTCATTGAAATAACTGACGCGCACGGCCAGGTAGGTGTTGGCAAAGAGCTTGATGGCCTCGGCCTCGGTCAGGTGGGTGAGCAGGATCGGGATATCCTGGGGCGGCTGGCCGGCGCGGGCCTCCTCCTCGCGGGCCCCCTCCAGCAGCAGGTCCGCGAACATCTGCGCCTGGTCCCTCTGGTCATCGGAGCAGCCGACCACGATGCGGCTGGGGTGGAGGTTGTCATAGAGGGCCTTGGACTCGCGCAGAAATTCCGGAGAAAAGATGATATTGCTGACCCCGTATTTTTCCCTGACGGACTGGGTGTAGCCGACCGGGATCGTGGACTTGATGACCATGAGGACCTCCGGATTGACCTTGAGGGTCCACTCGATGGCATCCTCGACAGCGCTGGTGTCAAAGAAGTGGTTGACATCGTCATAGTTGGTCGGCGTGGCGATGATGACCAGGTCCGCGGACCCGTAGGCCGCCGCCTTGTCGGTCGTCGTGTGGAGGTTCAGGGTCCTTTTTCCGGCCCGCGCCTCCTCAAAAAAGCGCTCGATCTCATCGTCCTGGATGGGACTGATGAACTGATTGAGCTTGTCCGCCTTCTTTTCCGTGGTGGTGATTGCCGTCACCTCGTGCTTCTGGGCCAGAAGCACCGCGAGAGAAAGGCCCACATATCCGACGCCAGCAACTGTAATCTTCATAAAAATCTCCTTCTCAAAGCTCTCTGTATCCAGTCTTTCCGTCACAGATCCTCAGCATGTTACCGCATCTGACTCTTCAGCAGGCAGGCGGAAGTCTTTTCCATTCACTTTTGCCGACCATGCCGCCAGTCTGATATTCCATCATACCGCAAAGTGATTTGAACAGCAAGCACCTAGTGTCTAAGGGACGGGGGCAGTCAGGGTGAGTCCGCGGGGACGTAACAGATTGACTCAACGGGATCCCGGCCGGTGTGCCGGCTCCGGCGCCGGCATCCCGCACAAGCATTCCGCACAAGCTTCCGCATGCGGGACATAAGAAGGGGACAGGTGGTCTGCCACTTTTCCGTGGCAGGTCTGTCCCCTCTGTCACATTTTATAAATGGTTTTATTTGATTACTATGAGCTGATCTGCTGCATCCCCGGCGAATCTGTGAATCTGGTAATGAGTCAGTCTGTTGCGTCCCCGGTGACTCAGATCAGAGTCATGAGGTCTGTGCAGTCATAATGAAAGAATGCGGCGACGTTGCGGTTGGTGAGTTTTCCGTCGTAGCAGTTGACGCCGAGGCGGATGCATTCGTTGTTTTTGCAGGCGTCCTCGAGGCCCTCGCCGGCGATCTGCAGGCCGTATTTGAGGGTCGCGTTCGTGAGGGCGATGGTGCTGGTCCTGGGAACGGCGCCGGGCATATTTCCGACGCAGTAGTGGACGACGCCCTCCTCGATGTAGACAGGGTCATCGTGGGTGGTCACGTGGCTGGTCTCGCCACAGCCGCCCTGGTCGATGGCGACGTCGACAAAGACGGCGCCGTTCTTCATTTCAGGCAGGTATTTTTTCTTGAAAAGTCTGGGCGTCGCGGCTCACTCCCCCGCCGGCTCCAGCGCGAATTTCATGACAACAGGGTTGTGGTCGCTGTGCTCGAACCCGGTGTCGACATTCTGCACGTAGCTGCAGCGGACATTGTCCGATACGATGAAGCCGTCGAGGATGACAGTAAAGCTCTCCTTGGAATAAGGGATGTCCGTGTCCCGCGTGGTGGCGGTCATCCCCCGTTCGTAGTCAATGCACTTGCGGAAGCCCTCCGGAAGCACTGTGTCCGGAAAAGGATTGCACCAGCTGTAGCTTTTGTCCGTGCCCGGATTGAAAAATTCTTTGGAATCGCCCGTAAAATCGTGGTTGAAGTCGCCGCCACAGATTACATAATTGCCCTGCGTGTATTCTTTTTTCATATTCTCGGCCAGCATCTCCAGCTGGGCATTTCCCTGCGAGGCGTCTGTCCCGTAGGCTGACAGATGCACGTTGATGACGACCAGGTCCTTTCCGTTCTCCACGGGGAGCCTGGAGATGCTGTAGCAGCGGTCCAGATCCAGAAACTTCTTGAAGTTCGTCGCGATCGGCAGGCTTCTGCGCAGCGCGGACTCAATATCCATCCTGGCGACTGTGAGCAGGCCGGAATTGGATTTTCCGTGGGGCTTCGTCAGGGGGACCATCAGATAAGCAGAGTGGTAGTTCTGCGCGAAAACACTGTCCCACAGGCCTTCGCTGGCCAGGCGGTCCCGGATCATCGCCTCTTCATTCACATGCCAGCTCCGGGTCGAGTCCGTGTCCACCTCCTGAAAAAGGATCAGGTCAGGTTCAAAGGAAAGGGCTGTATCCGTACAGCCCGCAATACAGGATTTCACACTCTGTAGAGACCGCGCCCGGCTCTCCTTCCCCCCATCCATGAAAAAAGTAAAATCCGCCGTGTAGGCGCCAAAGCCCGCATTATAGGAGACAGCAGTATACTCCTGTCCCGTGCGCACAGGCTCCACAGCCTCTCCCGCCGGCTCCAGCACGACCCTGTCCTCGATCCGGCTGTAGGTCAGAAAGACATAGGCAGCATATCCGATGACTACCAGGACGGCAAGCCCGGCCAGGCCCGGAATAATTTTCCACCATTTCATAAAAAAATATCCTTTCCATGGGTAAGGGTGTGACAAGAGGGCACTGCGTGACAAGGGGGTGTGACAAGGGGACAGGCACTGTGTCACAGCACTGTGACACAGTGCCTGTCCCCTTGTCACACCCTTGTCACACGACTCACGTCCCCGGCCCTCCGCTGTTCTTCATTTTCCCAGGCTGTAGGACTTCAAAAAGCTGTGTCTGCCATCCCGGTATTCGTAGACGCGGATCTCGCAGTTTTTGGCCCGCTCCCAGTGGAGGCCGTCCGGGGCCTCGTCGAGGTAACCGCACAGGGCCCGCATGATCCCGCCGTGGCAGGCGACCAGGACATTATCATAGTCCTTTGTCTCCAGCTCCCGCAAAAAGGAGGCGGCCCGGTCCTTCATGGATGCGATGGTCTCGACGGTGGGCGGCGCCGGAAAGAGGCGGGGCATGGCCCAGTAGGCGGTCATGGCGGGTCCCATCAGGTAATATTTGCGCCTCTCGTATTTTCCGAAGTCCACTTCGATCAGGCGCCGGTCCACAATGACCTCCGAAATGTCCACGCCTGCGATGATGGCCCCGGTCAGCCGGGCCCTCTGCAGGGGGCTGGCATAGACGGCATCAAAGCGGACCTCTCCGATGTTCAGGCGGGACTGCCGGGCCTGCGCGATCCCTTTTTCATTGAGGGGGCAGTCGGTCAGCCCCTGCATGCGCCGGTTCTTGTTGAGGTCAGTCTGCCCGTGCCGGGCGATCCAGATCTTCATGTATGCTTCCTCTCTGTTCATAAGTTTCTTACTGCAAGCGGCAAGCAGACGTTCCGGCGTCCGCGGGATGTGACAGGGGGACAGGCACTCTGTCACAGCACTGTGACAGAGTGCCTGTCCCCTTGTCACACCTTTTCCACAGTCCCTTTGCCACAGCCCCTCTCCACATTCTCTTCCACAGTCTCTTCCGCAGGTCCTGTCACGATTCTGGTCGCAGTCTTAAAACAGCCTGCTGTAGTTGATCTCCACTTTTATATCCGGGTACATTTCACTGATCTGCCAGCGGAATTCCTCTCGCACGCGGTTCCATTCACTGAAAGCCAGACTGCATACTATGTAAAAGGAAATGATCTTCTCCTCGCGATCCACCATGATCCCGTAGACACGTTCAATGTCATCCCTGTCCATGGCGCATTGGACGATGCGGTCTTCGATTTCCAAAGCGAGCGGATCATCGCGGTCGGTGCAGTCAAATCCCACGGAGGTCAGGACCAGGCCCTCTTTTTTGACATTGCGGATGATCCTGCGGGTCACGATGGCCAGGCGTTTGACAGGTATATCATCTCTGACCTCTATGTCGACAGACCCGATATAGCGTCCCTCTCCATAGTTATGCAGAGACAGGTTGTAGACATTGAGGACCTCGTCCTCGGCCAGGATCCTGTTATAGACCTTTTTGCGCAGGTCTCCATCCAGACGGGTGCCGAGGATCTTGTTGGTACAATCCAGGAGCATCTCAAGACCTGTTTTCAGGATCGCGGCCGAAATGACCAGGCAGATCCACTCCTCCAGATCCAGGGCGAAATGGCGGTAGACCCAGATCGCGATCAGAATGCCAACGGAAACAAGGGAATCGCGGAGACTTTCCAGCCCCGCCATGACCAGGGCCGCCGCGCTGAGACTGCGCCCCATCCTGTAGCACCAGAAGCCATAGGCCCACTTCAGAATGACCGAGACGACCAGGATCACGACTGTCGCAGCAGTATAGCGGGGAGGCGCCGCGGGATGGATCAGGCCCTGTATCGATCTGAACATGGCGTTCGCGCCCAGGAGCAGTATGAGAATGGTGATCACGAAGGAGCTCAGGTACTCGATCCTGCCCAGGCCCATGGGGTGGTCTTTGCTGGGTCCCTGGTCGGCAATAGTCGCCGAAATAATGGAGACAACGGAGGAAAAGCTGTCCGACAGGCTGTCCAGCGCTTCCAGCATAATGGCTGTAGAACGGACCATCAGACCCGCGGCCAGCTTGATCACAGCCAGGCATATATTCAACACGATCCCGTACAGGCTGCAGCGGATGATCGTGCGATTGCGTTCCCGGCTCACAACAGGATTCTCTACGTTCAATTCTCATGCTCCTTCTATTAAAATGTTTCTATTAAAAAATAATATGTGAAAGGATTTTCAAAAAATATTTTGCGGTAAGCACATTTTAGCACAGGCAGGCAGGGCAGACAAACCGTCCTGCGCCTGTGCAGGGTCCGTTTATGAAAAAGGCTGTGCCTTCGCATGGCCCGTTCTGTTACGGTCACTGCCGCGTTTTTTCGGGCGTCTCACATCTCATCCCTGGGCCCGGACCAGGTCTTCGCTGACAAAGGCGCCGGTGATGAAAAATGCCATGATCCCCGAGATGACCAGGCCGATCAGATAAAATACGACGCTCAGGATCCCGCCTCTGGGGCCCGCGGTCATGGTAAAGATCCCCAGAAGGCCGGACGGGCCCCAGGTTGTCGACGCGCACTGCATGACCATTACGAAGGCGCCGCCAAAGCCCGCTCCGAGTCCGGCTGTCAGGAAGGGCAGGCCCATGGGAAGGGTGACGCCGTAGATCAGGGGTTCTCCGACACCCAGGATCCCGGCCGGCATGGCGCCGCTGATGATCCGCTTCAAATGTTCATTTCCCGTTTTCCGCGCTTTTAAAAAAATGGAAGCAGCCGCGCCCACCTGTCCGGCTCCCGCCATGCACAGCGCCGGGTACAGGGTAATGTATCCCAGCTGGTCGAGCTGGACCGAGTAGATGGCCACCAGCCCGTGATGCATCCCCATGGAGACCAGGGGCAGAAAGAGGGCCGCGCTGACATAGCCGGCCAGGGCCCGGACCAGGGGCTGGGGAGACATGGAAACAGCCTGTACAGCATCGCAGATCCAGCCGGAAACCATCCCCAGCAAAGGCATGATCACAAAAATATAGGGGATCAGGCAGGCCAGAAGGGCCAGGAGGGGGGTGAAGACAGTATCCAGGGCCTCCGGAATATGTTTTCGGATCCATCCCTCCACCTTTACCAGGATGAGCACGCCGAAGACGACTGCCAGGATCCCTCCCCGCCCGCTGCGCAGGGTCGAATCCAGCGGAGACGCGGCGTTCCACCAGCCGACTGCCTTTGCGATCTCGTTGATCCCGTCCAGGCCGGTGATCATGCCCAGCATTCCGCCCAGAACCGGAGTTCCGCCGAATCTCTCCGCTGCCCGGTAACCGGTCCAGGCAGTCAGATAGCCGAGAAAGGAGGCGTGGATCAGGCTCAAAATGGTGCAGACGATGGTAAGGAAATGATCGTCCGCCCAGGCCGGATTCATCTGCATGATCAGGTTGTTGATGCCGGCACACAGGCCGGACGCGATCACCCCGGGGATCAGGGGCACAAAGATCTCGCCAAATATCTTCAGGGCATTGCGGATGGAATTGTTTTTCTGCCCGGCCCTGAAGGCTGCCTTGTTCTGCTGCCAGTCAGGTTCCTCGGCGCGGGGCCCTGCCTCCGCCCGGCCTTCTGCAGGACCTGACGCGTTTGCGGCAGCGCCGGCAGAAGCCGGGCCCCGGGGCCCGGGGCTGTCCGGCCCGGTCCCCGTATCCTGCGGCGCTGAACTCTCAGCGGCAGAAACTGCATTACCGGCATCCTGCGAAGCTGAACTCTCAGCAGCAAAATCTGCATTACCGGCATCCTGCGGTGCTGAACTCTCAGCGGCAGAAACTGCAATACCCGTATCCTGCGGCGCTGAACTCTTCGCGGCAGAATCCGCGGCACCGGCACTCTGCGCTTTCGACAGGTCTGCGGCAGGTATTCCCATCTGCCTGCAGACCGCTCCGCACTTACTGCTCTTTCCGGGCCCGACGACGACCTCGATATAGTTTTCCCGGTCGTGCACGATCCCCAGAACCCCGTCGATGGACCTCAGGCCCTTTTCATCGATCGCGCTGTCGTCCCTTACCTGTATCCTCAGCCTTGTCATGCAGTTGTTCACGGAAATAACATTTTCCCTCTTTCCTGTGTGCTCGAGGATACTCATCACCAGTTTTTCGTAATCCATAGCCTCAGAATCCTTTCTGTCAGATGTTTTATAATCAAAAGATTCCGGCGTCCGCAACCGCATGTTATTTCAATCTGCCTTTTCCGATTCGTCATCCGGGTGTTTTTACGTTCAAAATTCTCCGGCCCCGCACCCGGATATTTTTCCGGTCAGCATTGTCGATTTGTCCATCCAGGTGGTTTATAGTCCGCAACTCCCGGTCCATAGAACCAGATAATCATTTCCGGGTGATCATTCCAGGATGGCGGCCCGGACCTGGCCGTTCGCATCCTCAAGCCGCTTTTTTGCCTCCTCCGCATCGCAGCCGGCCAGGATCATGGTGATTGCCGTCTTGCATTTTCCGCCGGCCCTGTCCAGGGCCAGCCTGGCGGACTCCCTGTCTGTCCCGGTCGCCTCCATGACAATGTGAAGGGCCCGTTCCCGCAGCTTGTCATTTGTCTGGACCACATCGACCATCAGGTTCTGATAGGCCTTTCCGATTCCCACCATTGCGGCGGTCGAGATCATGTTCAGGACCATTTTCTGAGCCGTTCCCGCCTTGAGCCTGGTGGATCCGGTCAGGATCTCCGGCCCGGTGACGATCTCTATGCCGATCTGCGCCGCCCGGGCCAGATCGGAATCCGCATTGCAGGAGATGGAGGCAGTGTGGCAGCCCACGAGCGAGGCATATTCCAGGCCTCCGAGAACATAGGGGGTCCGGCCGCTCGCGGAAAGCCCGATGACCAGGTCTCTGCCGGTGAGGCCATGCGCCTCCAGGTCCCTCCGCCCGAGTTCGCGGTCATCCTCCGCTCCTTCCACGGCTCTCGTGAAAGCCTCTTCCCCGCCGGCGATCAGACCGACCACTGTTTCCGGGGACACGCCGAAGGTCGGAGGACACTCCGAGGCATCCAGAAGGCCGAGCCGGCCGCTGGTCCCTGCCCCCATATAAAAAATCCGTCCCCCTTCCCGAAGGCATTGGACGGCCCATTCGACCACCCGGGCGATCTCACCGAGGTGGTCTCCGACCGCGGCGCAAATCCCTGCGTCCTCCCGGTTCATGACCGTTATGATCTCCAGCGGAGTCATGGAATCCAGCTCCATTGTGCGCGGATTTCTCTGTTCAGTCGCCATCTTTCCGAGGTTCAGTTCCATAGGTCTGTCTCCCTGAAAATTGTTTGTTCATCGATTGTCTTTTTACATCATAGCATGAAACACTCTCCGACCAGGCAAAAAAGTTGTGGATTTTTTCCCAGATGCAGGTCATAATTAAAAGGGCTCATGGACAATATGCACAACATATTCAGAGCCGGACCGATGAGACGCATTATCAACTGCTGCAGGACACCCGGCGTTTTACAGGCACCTGCGTTATAACACCATATTAAAAAGGAGGGAATTATGCAGAACATCATTGCGGTATTATTCAAAAACGAAAGCGAAGGATTCCAGGCGATCACAGAGCTGCGTCAGGATCCGATTGCCAGCCAGTACACAATCCTTCAGACCGCTCTGGTCAAAAGATCGGGCGAACAGATCAAGTATTGTGACGGATTTGATACGGGACTTCAGGAAGACCACGGCGCAGCAATCGGCGGCCTCATGGGAAGCCTGCTCGGCATTCTCGGCGGCCCTCTCGGCGTGCTGATGATGGGCTCCTACGGAGCACTCGCCGGCGGCGCGATCGGCAGCGTTTCCTCACTGGACAACGCCCTGCTGGTGGAAGCGGTCGCTTCAAAGCTGGTGGACGGAGAAGTCGCCCTGATCGCACTCGCTGAAGAAGAAGATGAAGCCGCACTGGATGCGAAATTCAATAAATTCCAGGTGGAAATCGCCCGTTTCGACGCCGCAAGAGTGGCAGCGGAAGTCGATGAAGCTGAAGATCTGCAGAGGGAGAAAGACCGCCTGGAGCTGGAAGATCTCCGCAAGGCCAAAAAAGAAGAGATCCAGGCCGCTATCGAAGATAAACGGGCAAAACTCTCCGCAGACTTCAATGCCGCCAAGGAAAAGGTCAAAGAGGCTGTGGAGTCCTGACAGGATCCGCTTCCCGGTGAAAACCAGTCACCAAATCATGTAAAAAAGCAGTCGACATGTGAGAGCTGAAATCACTCAGACAGCTGACAGACATGTGAGGGCTGAAATAATGCAGACAGCAGGCAGCACGAAACTGCCTGCTGTTTTTATTGCCATCATATTGTATTAAGTCATTGACACAATAAAAGACATGTGCTATCATCCAATTGTATTAAGATAATAAGACAATCATACAGTTGCGCTCCTGCAGATCCCGAACAGGAACGGGGACGCGGCTGCGAAAATAATGTTGATCCCTGCGAAACAGTTGGCACAGGAGGCACAGATGAAGTGGTCATTTGAAAACGGGATTCCGATCTATCTGCAGATCCTCAGGAGACTGCGCACGGAGATCGCCAGCGGCGCCTATCCGCCCGGATCCAAGCTTCCCCCGGTGCGGGAGCTTGCGCTGGAGGCCGGCGTCAATCCGAACACCATGCAGCGGGCTTTCTCGGAACTGGAGCGGGACGGACTGGTATACACACAGCGGACAAGCGGACGTTTTGTCACGGAGGATGTGGATGTGCTGAAAACACTGCGCAGAACATTGAGCGAGGATGTGATCAGAGAGATGTGCACCCGGCTGACCAGTCTGGGCATGAGCCCGGAGGAGATTCGCGAGGCCGTGGAAGCCTGGGCTGCCGGCTCCGGAGACGAGGAGGGAAAGCCTTCTCCGGATTGATATTCCGGGCCCGGGAATCTCTTTGGCCTGATCTTCCGGAACCCGGAACTTCTTCAAGCCTGATATTCGTGAACCCGGAATCTTCTTCGTGTTTTGAGATCTGACGGATCACAGGAGGAATAGAAAAATGGCAGTACTGGAATGCAGACAGCTGACAAAAAAATATGGCAACATTACAGCGCTGAACCACATCGACCTGGCCCTGGAGCCGGGCCGGATCGTCGGACTGGTGGGCCCCAACGGCAGCGGCAAGACGACCCTGATCAAGCTGGCCCAGCACCTGCTGACGCCCACAGACGGACAGATCCTGGTCGGAGGCACCCGGCCCGGGCCGGAGACCAAGGCAATGGTCTCCTACCTGCCCGACAGGGATTTCCTGCCCTCCTGGATGAATGTCGAATCCCTGCTGGATTTTTATGCAGATTTCTATGCGGACTTTGATCCGGCGCGCGCCCTGCAGATGCTGGAAGCACTCGGGATCAATCCGAAGCAGACCTTCAAAAAGCTGTCCAAGGGGACGCGGGAAAAGGTGCAGCTCATTATGACCATGAGCCGGAACGCAGCGGTCTATCTGCTCGATGAGCCGATCGCCGGCGTCGATCCCGCGGCCAGGGACTACATCCTGCGGACGATCATCAGCAACTATTCGGAAAACGGCCTGGTCCTGATCTCCACCCACCTGATCGCGGACGTGGAGCCGGTCCTGGACGAGGTCGTCTTCCTCAAGCAGGGCCACATCGAACTCCATGAAAACGCGGATGCCCTGCGCGAGCGGACCGGGATGAGCGTGGATGGCTATTTCCGGGAAGTCTACAGATGCTGAG
>CAMNFJ010000033.1:0-20170 GCA_946536955.1 uncultured Lachnospiraceae bacterium | reverse complement strand
GTCTACGGCTGGCTCCTCAACAAGATCAAGGGCGGGGAGATGATGATCGCGACCTATGTCGGCTTTTCGTCGGTCTCCTTTATGTGCATGATGTGGCTGCTGCTCCCTTACCGCAGCGCCAATATGGTCTGGGGCCTGTCCGGAAAGGGCCTGCGTACAACGATCTCCCTGGAGGGCTACTTCAACCAGGCCCTGGCCGGGATCCTGCAGATCAAGATCGGCAACATCTCGATCCCGACCGGGACCATCCTCTTTTTTGCCCTGCTGGCCTTCGGCATCTGGGCCTTTCTGCACACGAAGACGGGCACGGCCATGACAGCCGTCGGATCCAACCCCGTCTTTGCCCGGGCGGCCGGCATCAACGTGGACGGCATCCGCATGCTGTCCGTAATCATGTCGACCTGGCTGGCAGCGATCGGGATCCTGGTCTATGAGCAGGGCTTCGGCTTTATCCAGCTCTACATGGCGCCCTTCTACATGGCCCTTCCGGCCGTATCCGCCATCCTGATCGGAGGCGCGTCCGTCAACAAGGCAACGATCATGAATGTCGTCGTCGGCACCATCCTCTTTCAGGGCATCGTCACGATGACACCCACGGTCATGAACAACATGGTCCACATGGACATGTCGGAGGTCATCCGCATCATCGCGTCCATGGGCATGATCCTGTTTGCCCTGACCAGAAAAACGGAGGCTGCAAAATGAAAAACAATACTGAAAAAAAGGCCTCCCGCGAGGGAAGGGCCCTGCTGCGCCAGGCTTCCGTACCGATCATGTTCATCATCATCTGCGCGGTCTGCATCCCCATCTCGGGCCTGTCCGCAAACATGCTGATCAATGAGATCGTCACCCGCATGGGCAGAAACGCCTTCCTGATCCTGAGCCTCCTGATCCCCATCATGGCCGGCATGGGACTGAACTTCGGCATGACCCTGGGGGCCATGGCGGCCGAGATCGGCCTGATCCTGGTCTCCGACTGGCAGATCGTCGGCATCCCGGGCATGATCCTGGCCGCGATCGTATCCGTGCCCGTCTCGATCCTGCTGGGAATCTTCTGCGGCAAGATCCTCAACCAGGCCAAGGGCCGCGAAATGATCACAAGCTACATCATGAGCTTTTTTGTCAACGGCATCTACCAGCTGGTCGTCCTCTACCTCATGGGCAGTGTGATCCCGATCCGGCACACCTCCATCAAGCTCCCCAGAGGCTACGGCATCCGCAATACCGTCTCCCTGTTGAGCATGCGCCAGAAGCTGGACAACCTGCTGGCGGTCAACATAGCGGGCGTCAAGATCCCCGTCCTGACCTTCCTCATCATAGGCCTGCTCTGCCTCTTTATCGTGTGGTTCCGCCGCACCAAGCTGGGCCAGGACATGCGGGCGGTCGGCCAGGACATGGAAGTCGCCCGTGACGCCGGCATCGATGTCGAAAGGACCAGGATCATATCCATCGTCATGTCGACGGTCCTGGCCGGCATCGGCATGGTCATCTACCTCCAGAATATGGGCAATATCGCGACCTACAGCGCCCACAGCCAGATCGGCATGTTCTGCATCGCCGCCCTCCTGGTCGGAGGCGCCTCGGTCGACCGCGCGTCCATCGGAAACGTCTTTCTGGGCGTCATCCTTTTCCATACCATGTTTATCGTCGCTCCCCGCGCCGGCGCCTACATCACCGGCGATTCCATGATCGGCGAATACTTCCGCGTCTTTGTCTCCTACGCCGTCATCACCCTCGCCCTGATCATGTACGAGACCAACAAGCGCAGGATGCGCAGCGCCGCCGGCCGCAGACTTGCCGCCGCCCAGGAGGAGGAAACCCCTGCCGGGACTGGAAAGGAAGGTGAGCAGTGATGAAAAACAAACGACAGCTCCTGTTCCGGATCTGCGCCGTCGCCATCGTCCTGGCCATAGCCGCAGCCATGTTCGTCATCGGCCGCGGCCACACCGTCTACTTTGACAACAAGGAGACGGACTACCAGGGACAGAAAGTCCAGAGCTTCTACAAGGTCACCATCGTCAAAGGAGGAGAACGCGTCGCCAAACTCTCGGCCGGAGACAGAGGCATGACAGACATCATGGGCCAGACCCTGACCATGACCGTCGAGATCACCGATCAAAAGGACGCCCAGCCCCATGCCCACAAAGTCTCCATGAACGTTCCCTACAACATGGACGGCATCATCATCAACATCCCCGCCCTCATGGCCGGCCTCCCCCAGGACGCCTACCTCTCCGAATTCATCATCACAGCACCCGCTGAGGAAGAGGACGACAGCCAGGAGGAAGAAGGCATCGACATGGGAGAATTCTGATCCCCTGCCAAAACGTGACAAAGGGGACGGTCCTTTCTGGTGCGTTTTTCTGACAAAGGGGACGGTTCTTTCCGGCATAATGACCCCATAAGAGACAGGGGAGGCGATGCCTCCCCTGTCTCATCTTTTTTTCCGCTCCGGATTCTGCTATACTGGTCTGGCCTGTTGATCAGAGGCCTTCAGTTCCGTCCCGGCAGCAGGCCGCTGTGAACGGAAGGGGGACCTGAAATGGAAGAGGAAAGGACAGAGAAAAAGATGAGAATCACAAGGATCAGACCATTGGCAGTCATTTTGTCCGTGCTGGTCTGCTGCGCGATCGCGGCGGGCTGCGGGGCAAAGAAGGATCAGGCGGCATCCGGCTCCGCGCAGGGGCAGGAGGCAGCCGCTCAGGAGCAGAAGGAAGCATCGGGCGCTGAGAAGGAAAAGGACCTGTCGGCCATGCCGCAGGCAGTGATCAGCGTCGAGAATTACGGTGATATCGTTGTGGCCCTGGACGCGGACGCGGCGCCGGCCACCGTGGAGAACTTTATGGGGCTGGCAAAATCCGGCTTCTATGACGGGCTCACCTTCCACCGCATCATGGACGGGTTCATGATCCAGGGCGGGGACCCCAACGGAAACGGGACCGGCGGCTCGGATCAGACGATCGCCGGGGAATTTGCCTCCAACGGATTTGACAATCCGATCAGCCATGTAAAGGGCGTGATCTCCATGGCCCGGTCCAGCGACCCGGATTCGGCGAGCTCCCAGTTTTTTATCACTGTCGCGGATTCCACTTTTCTGGACGGCGAGTATGCCGCCTTCGGCTATGTGACGGAGGGAATGGAGGTCGCCGACAAGATCGCGAAAGACGCGAAGCCGCTGGACAACAACGGGACGATCCCGCCCGAAGCCCAGCCGGTGATCACCAGTATCACGATCCGTGAATAAACCTTATACAATGACCCGGGGATATGCATAAAAAACTCCCGCAGGACGAGTGTGTTCTGCGGGAGTTTTTTATGAGCATTTTCAGGTGGTCTGAGCATTTTCCGGTAGTCTGATCACAGAGCGGCGTGTCAGGGGTATTGATCAGGGCCTTGTACTGGCTATAGGCCTGCAGCGGGAACAGCCGGCTGCTGCGGTCATTCCAGACCGTCCAGGGAAAAGAGCTTTTCGCCCATCCGTCTGCAGTCCTCCTGGTTCACGCCGTAGAGTCCCTTGGCGGGATCGATCAGGCAGTAGTGCACAGTGATGCTTTCGGCGGGTTCATAGGCCGGGTCGTCCAGGCCTGCAGTCAGGTTTTCGAAGACTGTGCTGAAGACGGTGGAGTAGATCTCATCGGGATCGGTATTGATCAGGGTTCCCGTGTCATTCTCCATCTTTTTCATCTCCCGGTCCAGGATGTCCGAAGCGCCGGCAAAGGCCTTGAGAGGTTCGATCGAGACGGTCACATCGTAGGAGATGTCGTCCTCGTCACCGGTCTTCACAGCGTCTGTCACTGTATACCTGCATTTCTGGCCGGCCTTGGTGAGAAAGTCACGGAACTGAGCCTGTACGTCCTCGCGGAGCCTGGCCTCCTCGATCGCGGAGCTGTAGAGGTTGTTGATGGCGGAGTCCCTCACCTGCAGCTCCTCCTCCTTGTCCAGCTCCGAGAGCTTGACGGACTTGTTATAGCTGCCGGTACAGGTCAGGTCCAGCAGAGCCTGCACATAATTTATGGCGTCCTTTTCCGTGGGTCCGCCCTGGCCTCCGCAGGCGCAGAGCGTGGCACAGAGCATGGCGCAGATCAGAACCGCCGTGACCGCGCCGGCGATCGTTTTCCTTGTAAGCTTTCCGGGTCGTAAATTCATAATCTTGATAATGGCCTCCTGTTTGCAGATATGTATTTGAGCGCGCGCGGTGGGGCAGACGCCGCTCCGGCCCCGGGACAGGGGCTTTCAGGCCGGAACCTTTACAGTATAATCGAATTCCCGCCGGGCGTCAAAACATGTTGTCTCCCGGCTGCCGGGCGAGCTGCTGAACATGTTCCTGAACGGGCTCCTGAACGAACTGCCGAACGGACTCCTGAACGGGCAGCTGAACGAGCTGTATTTCAACAGAAATCCGATCAATAAATGCCTGAATTGCGTATCAATCAGGGCCCGGCTCCGCAATAGTCTGTCATTAGAAAAAATAATAATAAAAGTTGACAAAAAGTTTACTGTCAGTATAATTAGTACCGGGCCTGAAGTTTAGTAACAAAAATCTTTCTGTTTACTATGGTCAGGCCCTTTCTCATGTCGTTTTTGGGGATGGGATCTTTGAGCCAGCCGGTTCCGGCGGGGCCGGATCCCGGTTGAAGCGGCTGTCCGCAAAAGCCGGTTCCTGAAATGGCCGGGATCTGTCTGCGGACAAAAACTTATTACAGTTCCGTGAGGTGATTCGAATGGAAACTACGGAAGTCAACAATTATATAGGAGAGCGGATCAGAAATCTGCGAAACAGGAACGGTCTGACCCAGCAGGAGCTGGCGGACAGGACAGAGCTGACCAAGGGGTTCATCTCCCAGCTGGAGCGCGGCCAGGTATCGGCCTCGGTTGTCACCCTGTTCGACCTGATCGAATGTCTGGGGTCGACCCCTGCCGAATTTTTCCGCCAGGAGAATGAGAAGGTGGTCTTTTCAGAGAATGAGTACTTTGAGAAGATCGACGAGGCCGGCAACAGTATCCAGTGGATCGTTCCGTCCGCCCAGAAAAATCAGATGGAGCCCCTGCTGGTGGTCCTGCAGCCCCACAGCGAGCTCGAGGAGGACAAGCCCCATACCGGAGAGGAATTCGGCTTTGTGATCAGCGGCCGCCTGAATGTGCATCTGGGCGACAAGGTCTATCACGTGAAGGCGGGTGAGAGCTTTTATTATGCAGCGGCCAGGTCCCACCGCCTGGAGAACCCTGGAAACAGGCCCGCCAGGCTGATCTGGATCAGTTCTCCCCCTGAATTCTGAGCTTAAGGACCGGCGGGACGGATATACGATCGCAACGAGAGAAATAATGATCTGCGGAGGGCTCGGCCTCTGCGCAGAGCAGGTCACAAGAGGAAAACCGGATGAAGAATAACGAGACGATTATTGAGCTGCGGGGAATCAGCAAGATCTTTGAGGATGATGGATTCAAGGCAGTGGACAATTTCAACCTGGAGGTCAAAAGAGGGGAGTTTGTCACCTTCCTGGGACCCTCCGGCTGCGGGAAGACGACGACGCTTCGCATGATCGCAGGCTTTGATACCCCTACGGAGGGGGACATTCTGCTGAACGGGAAGACGATCGTGGGCCTTCCCCCCTACAAAAGGCCCATCAACACGGTCTTTCAGCGCTATGCCCTCTTTCCCCATATGAATGTCTTTGACAACATCGCCTTCGGACTGCGCCAGAAAAAGATCCAAAAGGACCTGATCGCCCGCAAGGTCCGCCGGGTCCTGGAGCTGGTAGACCTGGAGGGCTTCGAGACCCGCAGGACCCAGACCCTGTCAGGCGGCCAGCAGCAGAGGGTCGCGATCGCCCGCGCCCTGGTCAACGAGCCGGAGATCCTCCTTCTGGATGAGCCCCTCGGCGCCCTGGACCTCAAGATGCGCAAGGAGATGCAGCTGGAGCTCAAAAACATGCACGACAAGCTGGGCATCACCTTTATCTACGTCACCCATGACCAGGAGGAAGCCCTGACCATGTCGGACAAGATCGTGGTCCTCAGCGAGGGCCGGGTCCAGCAGATCGGGACGCCGGAGGATATCTACAATGAGCCCGCCAATGCCTTCGTCGCGGACTTCATCGGAGAGAGCAATATCTTTAACGGCATGATGACCGGCCATCTCCGGGCCCGCTTCTGCGGCGGCGAGTTTGAATGCGTGGACGACTACGAAGAGGGAACCCATATCACCGCGGTCGTGCGCCCCGAGGATGTGGAGATCACCACACCGGACCGGGGGATCATCGCCGGGGTCGTGGACAGTGTGATCTTCAAGGGCATCCACTATGAGATCACGGTCCTGTCCGGAAAAAATGAGATGGTCATCCAGACGGTCCGCAGCGCCAGGGTCGGCGACCGGGTCGGCCTCAGGGTGGATCCCGAAAATATCCATATCATGCCGGCCGAGGACCACACCAATGTCTTCTATGTGGATATCAACAAGGACTTCAAGCTCGAGTACAACGGAAAGAGGCTCCATACCAGCCTGACGGCCATCATCCCCGGCAGCAGCCGCAAAGAGGACGGAACGGTCGTCGACGCCGCCGGTGAGGCCATCGAGCCGTCCCGCGTCCGGATCCTGGTCGCGATCGAGCCCGAGGACATAGAGATGACGGATGACCAGGACGCCGGCCTGGTCAAGGGTACGATCAGCAACCTGATCTACAAGGGCGACCATTACAGCTATATCATCCACACGGAGCTGGAGCAGGATTTTGTCGTCAATGACGAAGATCTGTGGAATATGGGCGACCGCGTGAGCCTGCTGATGCCGGTGGACAAGATGAAATTTGTGCTGAAACGCAAGTGATGTCCGGCGGATGAATTTCCGAAGCCGGCCGGCTCCTGCGGAGGATCCGCGGGGACCCAAGCCCGCGGACGCCTATGTCCGTCGGTTGACCCTGCATCTTTATAAATAAAAGGATTTGAAATTGAAATGAATTTTTCCAGAAAAAGCCTGGGCATACCCTATGCCGTTTTTCTCGTCATCTTTGTGGCGGCCCCCCTCCTCTTTCTGTTCTACTACGCCTTTACAGACGGACAGGGGCAGTTCACCATGCAGAACTTTCTGCATTTCTTCACGGATCCCAACACGCTGGGGACCCTGTTTTACAGCCTGCTGATCGCTGTGGCCACGACCATGATCTGCCTGCTTCTGGCCTATCCCGTGGCCTATTTTCTCTCGACCAGCCAGCTCCGTCAGAAGTCGGTCGTGCTCATGCTCTTCGTCCTGCCCATGTGGATCAATTTTTCCCTGCGCATCACGGCGCTCAAGGAGATCCTCAATGTGCTGGAGGGAAACCTGGCCATGCACCCCTTTTTCAATGCGGTCATCGGCATGACCTATGACTTTCTGCCCTTTATGATCCTGCCGATCTACACGACGATCTCGCGCCTGGACGGGGCCCTGCGGGAGGCGGCGATGGATCTGGGCGCCAACAGTGTCCAGACCTTTCTGCGCGTCACCCTCCCTCTGTCCGTGCCCGGGATCCTCAGCGGGGTATCCATGGTCTTTCTGCCGTCCATGACCAACTACGTCGTGCTGGATATGCTCTACAACAGCACCTATATCATGGGAAGCCTGATCGGCAGCTATTTCGCCGCCTACAACTGGAACGGCGGTTCCATGATCTCCCTGATCCTGCTGGCCATGATCTGCATTTTCACCTTGCTGACCGGCGGCGATGAAGAGGAGTCATCCCGGAGAGGAGGTGCCCTGCTGTGATCTGGAAATATTTCAAAAAAGTGTTTCTGCTCCTGGTCCTCCTGTTTCTGTATCTTCCGATCCTGGTGCTGGCAGTCTACAGCTTTACGGACTCCACCCATATCGGAGCCATCAGGGATTTCTCGCTGCAGAATTATGTGACCCTGTTCACGACCCCGGAGCTGACGGATATGATCACGGGGACCATCTCCCTGGCGATTGTGGCAGCCGTGATCGCCACCCTTCTGGGGACGATGGGGGCGATCGGCGCTTTCTATTCCAGAAAGAATGTCTCCGCTTTTATCACGACCCTGAACCGGGTGCCTGTGGTCAACGCCGATGTGGTGACCGGCTTCTCCATCTGCGTTCTCCTGGTCGTGGCCCTGGGGGTCAGCAAGGATTCCTACATCCCCCTGGTGGCCGGCCATGTCACCCTGTGCGCCCCCTTTGTCTTTCTCTCCGTGATGCCCAGGATCATGCAGATGGATTCCAGCATCTATGAGGCGGCGCTTGACCTGGGCGCCACCCCCTTCAAGGCCCTGATCGAGATCCTGATCCCCCAGATCGTTCCCGGGATCGTCTCCGGCTTTGCCCTGGCGGTGACCCTGTCTCTGGACGACTACTTTATTGCCATGTATACAAAGCCGGCGACCTTTGACACGATCAGCACCTACGTGGTCAATGCCACCAAGGGAGCGCAGACCACGATCAAGACGGCCCTGTGGGCGCTCTCGACCGTGATCTTTCTGATCGTCGTCCTGGTGGTCGTCATCTCGAACATCCGCGCCCTGCGCCAGAGCGCCCTGGAGAGTGGGAAAGGAGGCCTGCGTGCACAATAAAAATAGATGGGGCCTTTCGGCCCTTGCCCTGGCAGCGGCCCTCGTCCTGGCGTTTCCCGCCTCCTGTCCGGCGGCCGAAGGCAGGGAAGAGACCGTGGTCCTGAGGGTCTCCAACTGGGAGGAGTACATCGACCTGGGCGATTGGGACGAGGAGGAGACCATTGAGCTGCCGTCCGGAGATATCATCGGCGAGAACTCCATGGTCGAGGACTTCGAGGACTGGTACTACGAGACCTACGGGACCCGCGTGAAGGTGGAGTATTCGACATTCGGGACCAACGAGGACCTCTACAACATGCTCACCCTCGGAGACGTCTATGATCTGGTCTGCCCCTCCGAGTACCTGATCATGAAGCTGATGGCGGAGAAGGAGCTAGTCCCCCTCTCGGATCATTTTTTTGATACCTCCGATGAGTATAACTACTATTCAAAAGGCGTGGCCCCCTTCATCCGCGATATGTTTGATGCCGAGGAGATCAACGGAGAGGCCTGGGGAAAATATGCCGCGGGCTATATGTGGGGCGTCACGGGAATGGTCTATAATCCCGAGCTTGTGACCAAGGAACAGGCCTCCAGCTGGAAGATCCTGACAGACCCGGCCTTTAAAAGGCAGGTGACCATGAAGGACAACGTGAGGGACGCCTATTTTTCCGCTGTCGGAGCGGTCAAATCAGACCTTCTGACCTCTGAATCCTTCCGCAGCGACCCCGCTTACCGGAAGCGCCTGGAGGAGGAGATGAATGACACATCTCCGGAGATGATCGCTCAGGTGGAGAGCTGGCTCAAGCAGGTCAAGGACAATGCCTTTTCCTTTGAGACGGACGCCGGCAAGGCGGATATGATCACCGGCAAGGTGGCCGTCAACTACCAGTGGTCCGGAGACGCGGTCTATACCCTGGACCAGGCGGACGAGGATGATTTCACCCTGGCCTTTGCGGTCCCGAAGGAGAGCACGGACATCTATTTTGACGGATGGGTCATGCTCAAGCGGGGGATCGGCGATGATCCGGCCAAGCAGCACGCCGCCGAGGCTTTCATCAACTTCCTGTCGCGCCCGGACAATGCCATCCGCAATATGTACTACATCGGCTATACCTCCGTTCTCTCCGGCGGGGAGGACCCCCGGCTTTTCGAGTACGCCCAGTACAACTACGAGGCGGAGGACGAGGAGGAGGAGACCGTGGACTATGATCTGGGCTACTTCTTCGGCGGGGAGGATCATGTGATCACGGCCGCCGCGGATCAGATGGACCGCCAGCTCTTTGCGGCCTATCCCCCCGCGGATGTTATCGACCGGTCCTCGATCATGATCTATTTCAATGATCAGCAGAATGCCGCTATCAACCGCATGTGGATCAATGTCCGCTGCTTCGATATCCGCAGGGCCCCCCTGTGGACCTGGATCCTGGTCTTTGTCGTTCTGGTGCCCTGCATCTGCTTCCTGGTCAGGCGCTGGTACAGGGCCTGGAGGGTCAAAAAAACAGTTCGTTGAAGTCTCTGCATTACAGTCACACCCGCGCCGGACACCCTGCTGTCCGGCGCACTTTTTTTGTCCGCGGGGGGACCGGAAGCGATTGTACTGGAAAAAATACAGATAACTAGCGCGCGAGTCAATAAGAATTGCGCAATTTGAGAATCTTTTCAGCTGACAAAAAACCCCTAATGGTGATATTATGAACCGACGACTGCTCAAAACAGCGGTTATGATAAGTTTTTTTAATGCTTTTTCTTTTGATCAAGAGGAGAATTGACATCATATGGGTGGTTTTTTTGGAGTTGCATCTAAACAGGACTGTGTATTTGACCTCTTCTACGGAACAGACTACCATTCACATCTGGGGACCCGCCGCGCCGGTCTGGCTGTCCACGACGTGAAAAAGGGATTCGACAGGGCGATCCACAATATCGAAAGTTCGAATTTCAGACCCAAATTTGACAAGGATATCCTGAAGATGGAAGGCCAGCTGGGAATCGGATGTATTTCCGACTATGAGCCCCAGCCCCTGATCGTCCGCTCCCACCTGGGGACCTATGCCATCACGACCGTCGGCAAGATCAACAATTCGGAGGAGCTCATGTGGAAGCTCTTCTCCGGATCCCATTCCCATTTCCTGGAGATGAGCGGAGGCGACATCAATCCGACCGAGCTCACGGCAGCCCTGATCAACCAGAGGGACTCCTTTGTAGAGGGGATCCGCTATGCCCAGGAGCTGATCCGCGGCTCCATGACCATGATGGTCATGACGCCGGAAGGAATTTATGCCGCCAGGGACAGGCTGGGCAGGACCCCTGTCGAGATCGGAGTCAAGGAGGACGCCCACTGCATCTGCTTCGAGAGCTTTTCCTTCCTCAACCTGGGCTATCAGTTTAAAAAGGAGCTGGGCCCCGGCGAGATCTGCTATGTCACGCCCGAGAGTGTCGAGACGGTCGCAAAGCCCTTCGACAAGATGCGGATCTGCACCTTCCTGTGGATCTACTACGGCTTCCCGGCGTCCACCTATGAGAAGATGAATGTCGAGTACGCCCGGTATGAGTGCGGAAAGCACCTGGCCAGGCGCGACAGGAGCCGCGGGCTCGAGAAGCCGGATATCGTGGCAGGCGTCCCGGATTCCGGCGTCGCCCATGCCGTTGGCTATTCCAATGAGTCCGGCGTGCCCTATTCCAGACCCTTTGTCAAATATACACCCACCTGGCCCAGGTCCTTTATGCCCACGATCCAGAGCCGCAGGGACCTGATCGCCAAGATGAAGCTCGTGCCCATCCATGAGCTGATCGAGAACCGCAGCATGCTGCTGATCGATGACTCCATCGTCCGCGGAACCCAGCTGCGGGAGACAACGGAATACCTGTACAGGAGCGGCGCCAAGGAGGTCCATGTGCGTCCGGCCTGTCCTCCCCTTGTATTTGGATGCAAATATCTGAACTTCTCCCGGTCCAACTCGGACGGAGAACTCATCACCCGCAGGATGATCGAAAAGCTGGAGGGGACCATGGATCCCGCCCCGGCCGTGATGAACAAATACATGGATCCCGACTCCGAGGAATACGCGACCATGCTGGAGGAGATCCGCAAGGAGCTGAATTTCTCCTCCCTCCATTACCACAGACTGGATGATATGATCGAGGCGATCGGGATCGAACCCTGCAAGCTCTGCACCTACTGCTGGAACGGAGCGGAGTAAGGAAGTGACTTAAGAGGGGTATCCCCTGAGATATGACGCCCTTTCGGCGGCTCCCGGAGCAGGGGGCCTCGAAGGGCGTCTTTTATCGTCCTTATCGGGTTTAAAAAGACATCCGAAAGTTGTATGATAATAGACAGTGTCCGCCGGTGCTGCCTGTGCCCGGCGGCAGAGGATCACAGCCCGGACCATCCGGGTACCCGACAGGATCTGCACATCAACCATAAACCGGAGGATCATATGAAGATAAAAGCATTGAGTATTGCCGCCGCCCTCACTGTGCTGCTGACCGCATGCGGAGGATTTATGAATCAGGGAGGAGGGGCAGGCGCTGCCGGCGCGACGGATTCGGCGGCCGATCCCATTATGGAGGAGCCCCTGGTCAAGGAGGCCGCGGATGACGGCCGCTGCCATATCGGGATCCTGGAATACCGGACCCACGGCGCCTCCGAGGAGACGATCGAGGGCTTTGAGGATGAGTTCAGGGACCTCATGGGCAGCACCGAGGTGGTGTTCGAGAGGATGAGCGCCGACGGCGACGCCAAAAAATGTGCGGAGATCGCGACAGGCTTTGCCAACAGCGGATACCAGCTGATCTTTGCCTGCGGGACCGAGGCTGTCCAGAACGCGGGGGCCGCGGTCAAGGATGTGCCGATCATCGGCGCCTGCGTCACGGACTATCTGCTGGCGGAGGTGGTCAGCTCCATGGAGGCGCCCGGAGGCAATATCTCAGGGGTGGCCTGCATGGGACCGGTCAACCTGCAGATCGACCAGATCACTAATGTCCTGCCCTGGCCGTCCAGGGTCGGGATCGTCTACAGCGGTACCGAAAAAGGCGCGGCCTTCCAGGCCAGCGTCGCGGGCCAGTGCCTGGACGAAAAGCAGATCCCCTGGGAGTCCTATCACGCGGACACGGAGGACCAGCTCCGCGAGCAGCTGGCCCTGGCTGTCACCGAGTGCAGCTGCCTCTATCTGCCGACGGACAGCTTTGTAGCCTCCCACATGGACATCGTGCGCGATATCACCCTGCAGGCCCAGGTCCCGGTCCTGACCGGAGACTATCATATGTGCCGCGGGGGCGGACTGTGCTGCTACAGCATAGACTATGAGGAGCACGGCAGACAGGCGGCGGAGATGGCCTTCAATGTCCTGGAAAAGGACGAGGAGATCTCCCGCATGGCCGTCCGGGAGGAAGACCCTGAGAAGGCCCAGCAGTATTATAATCCCGAGATCGCGGAGGCCCTGGGCTGGTACAGCTACGGGGGCATGTCCCCGATCCTGATCTCGTCCGATGAGGCGGGAGAGGGTGAGACAGCCGGGACCGCCGAGGAGGCCGGGACCGGGGAAGAGACCGGGGAGGCTGAAGAATGAGATTATTGCTGGCGGAAGACGAAGAGGCCATGTCCGAGGCTCTCGTGGATGTACTGGAGTACCACCGCTACCAGGTGGACGCGGTCTATGACGGCGCGGAGGCCCTGGACTATATCCACGCCGGGGAATATGACGGGATCATCCTGGACTGGATGATGCCGGTCAAAAGCGGCCTGGAGGTCCTGCGGCAGATCCGCAGTGAAGGGTGCAGGACCCCGGTCCTGCTGCTGACAGCCAGGTCCGGAGTCGAGGACAGGATCGAGGGCCTGGATACGGGAGCGGACGACTACCTGGCCAAGCCCTTCCATATGGGAGAACTCGTCGCCCGCGTGCGCGCCATGCTGCGCAGGAGAGAGGAGTACACGCCGGACATCAGGTCCTTTGGCGATGTGACCCTGAATCCGCAGACCAGCGAGCTGCGCTGCGGGGACAGACACGTCGAGCTGTCCCGGCTGGAATGCCGGCTGATGGATGTCCTCATGCTCAACCGGGGGATCTACCTCTCCTCCGAGGACCTTCTGGAGAAGGTCTGGGGCTATGACTCGGACGCAGATGTCGGCTCTGTCTGGGTCTACATTTCCTATCTGCGCAAGCAGCTGGGCAAGGTGGGCTCGACTGTGGCGGTCAAGGCCAAACGGGGCACGGGGTATATGCTCCAGGAGCAGTGATAGTACAGAGGGGATGGGGTTGCGGCAATGGCAAAAACACTGCAGAGAAAATTTATCTTTGCCGCGATGACAGCGGTCACGATCCTGCTGCTGACCCTGGTCGGCGCGATCAATATCCTGAACCGGATCCAGACGGCGGACCGCCAGGGCAGGCTTCTGGAGATGCTCTGCGAGGCTGACGGCCAGCCCGAGAAACACATGCGGGATCCCGAATTCCGGGGACAGGACCGCAGGCGGACGGACTGGCCCGGGCCGGAGTCCGGGCCGGAGGATGTTCAGCAGGAGGGGGAGACCTCCCAGAGCGGCAGAACAGGTACGGACAGGGGCCCCGGCAGCCTCTCCGGCCGCGGAGAGCGCAGGTTTTCCATGGATGAAATGCTGTCCGCCCGCTATTTTGCCGTCCGGCTGGATGAGGAGGGCGGGGTCCTGGAGACCGATGTCTCCCGGATCTATGCCGTGACAGAGGAGGAGGCCGCCTCCCTGGGACAGAGCTTTTTTCAGGCCGCGAAAAAATCCGGCAGGGAAGGAGGGACGGCGGAGGACTTCCGCTATCTCTGTAAAGAGCAGGAGGACGGAGAACACCTGCTGATCGCCATGGATATTTCCGGTGACAGCAGGGACCTGCTGACCGTGCTGGGGATCTCCGTCATGATCGCCGCCCTGTGCTGGATCGCCATGCTGCTGCCCGTGTATCTGCTGACCAGGCGGGCGATCGCGCCCACGGCCGTCAGCATAGAGAGGCAGAAGCAGTTCGTCACCAACGCGGGGCATGAGCTCAAGACCCCGCTGGCCATCATTCAGGCAAATACAGAGGCCCTGGAGCTCTATAACGGGGAGTCCAAGTGGACCAGGAATATCCGGACCCAGACCATGCGGCTGAGCGACCTCATGCAGAACCTGCTGACTCTGGCCCGGATGGACGAAAATGCCCTGGTGCTCAAGAAGCAGGACTTTGCCCTGGATATCCTGGCCGGTGAGGTCTGGGAGAATTTTATCCAGCCCGCCGAGGCGCGCGGCCTTTCCTGGTCCATTGCGGAGCCCGGGACTGTGACGGCCCGGGTGCATGGAAACCGGGAGAGCCTCGCCCAGCTCCTGTCCATCCTCTTTGACAACGCGGTCAAATACACCCCGGAAGGGGGAAGGATCGAGGTCAGGTTCAGCTCCGGGGCCGGAATGGTCGTTCTGGAGCAGTCCAATACCATTGCCTCCTCCGCTGAGGACGGGGGCGGGATCCCGGAGGACCCGGACCGCCTCTTTGAGCGCTTCTACAGGACGGATGCGGACAGAAGCCGCAAAAAGGGCGGCTTCGGGATCGGTCTGTCCGCGGCAAAGGCCATCGCCGAGGCCAACGGGGGCAGGATCCGGGCCAGGACCGGAGACGGAAGGCTGGCTTTCCTTGTATCCCTCCAGCCAGCCCGGGGCAGGAGCGGACCGGATTCCGGTCCTGCCGGGGAGAGAGAATGACCCCTTTATCTGCTGAAAGTTTTACAAAAACTGACAAAAAAACTTTTTTATACAAGAGTCAGCTATGCTATAATGGTTATTACGGAAAAACGGCGCCTGCAAAACGGATGAATATGAATGGGAAATGTACAGGCACCGGGGGATTTGTTTGTGAACTGCAGGGACTGTTCAGGCAGGTCTTCACAATCTGAACCGATTTACTTAATTTTTCAGTCGCTAACAGGAGGTTTCAGAAATGGAAAGCGGTATGACAAAGGCGGAGGTTTTAAAGAAAGTAATTCTGTCACAGTACAAGAGCGTCAGGCAGTTTGCCGTAGAGATGGACATTCCCTACAGTACGCTTGTGACAGCTCTGGAGAGAGGCGTAGAAGGCATGGCTTATAGTACGGTGATCAGGATCTGTGACGCACTCTCCCTGAACCCTGTCGATTTCACGCCGCTTGACGAAGGCGACGGACTTTCCGCGCAGATCACCACCAAGCGCGTCATGGAGAGATACAGCAGGTTCAACAAGGCCGGGCGCAAGAAGATCCTGGAGATTCTGGACGATTACAGCCAGATCGAGATCTACACGAGGCCGGATTAAGGAATCTTCCGGCTGCGGTTCAGTTGTAACTGCGCTGCTGCAGGCGCGTACCGGACGCTGTCCGATGGAAGGAAGGATGCATGCATTATCGTTGGCTTATTGTGGGAGCGGGACTTTACGGTGCCGTTTTCGCAAGGGAGAGAAAAGAAAAGGGTGAGGCCTGCCTGGTCATTGACAGGCGGAGCCACATCGCGGGCAATATATATACGGAAAAGGTGAAGGGGATCCATGTGCACCGCTATGGCGCCCACATTTTCCACACATCCGACAGGGAGGTGTGGGACTATGTGCAGGGCTTTGCGGAGTTCAACAACTATATCAATTCCCCTGTCGCCAGGTACGGGGAGGAGATCTACAACCTTCCCTTCAATATGAATACCTTCAGCAGGATGTGGGGGATCCGGACGCCTCAGGAGGCCAGGGAGATGATTGACAGGCAGGTCCGCGAGGCCGGGATCACAAACCCCGGCAACCTGGAGGAGCAGGCCCTGTCCCTGGTCGGCAGGGACATCTATGAGAAGCTTGTCAAGGGCTATACGGAGAAGCAGTGGGGAAGGGACTGCACGGAGCTTCCCGCCTTCATCATCCGCAGACTCCCGGTCCGCTTCATCTATGACAACAACTATTTCAATGACCGCTACCAGGGCATCCCGGTCGGCGGCTATACAAAGATGGTCGAGAGGATCCTGGAGGGGATCCCGGTCCGGCTGGATACCGATTTCAAGACCTCGGTCAAAGAGGTCCCGGCAGCAGACGGACAGGGGACGGTCTTTGCCATGGGAGAGGACACCTTTGACAGGGTGCTCTACACGGGCATGATCGACGAATTTTTTGACCAGTGCTACGGGCCGCTCGAATACCGGTCCCTCCGCTTTGAGACGGAGGAGCTCCCCGATACGGACAACTACCAGGGCAATGCTGTCGTCAACTACACCGAGCGCAGCGTTCCCTTCACCCGGATCATCGAGCACAAGTTCTTTGAATTCGGAAAGGATTCCGAGAGCGGTGAGGAGATCCCCGGCACGATCATCACGCGCGAATACCCGGCTGCCTGGGAGAACGGCATGGAGCCCTATTATCCCGTCAACAACGAGAAAAACAACGCCCAGTATGAGAAGTACAGACAGCTGGCCGCTCAGAAAAAGAATGTGATCTTCGGCGGAAGGCTCGGCCTCTATCAGTATTTTGATATGGACAAGGTGATCAGGGCAGCGCTGGACGCTGCGGCCGCGGTCGTATGAGGTACCCGTATTCCAAACGGTAAAACACAACAGGGAAAGGCATAAAAATACCTCTGGTAATATATCTTTAGAACCATTTGAAGGGAGGATTTTATCATGCGGAACTATGAACTTGATCATAAGCTGGAACATGTCTATGCGCTCAAGGCCTACGCCCAGGTCGAGAGAAAGCCGGTCAACAGCAAGAACTGCGACCGGATCCTGAAGCTGCAGAACAAGCGCGTGCACGAGCTGATGAAGGCTGCTTATGAAATTCCCTTTTACCGCGCCCGCTTCGAGCAGACAGGCACGACCCCGGACGATTATCACTGCGCAGAGGACCTCTACAAGTTCCCGCTTCTGACCAAGGACCAGGTCCGTGAATGGATGGATGAGGAGGCCGAGAAATATCCCGAGAAGTATAAATACTGGCATGTATCGCCTACCTCCGGCTCCACGGGCCGCCCCCTGCGCGTGCTCATTTCCCCTCAGGAATACGGCTGGGTCATCGCCAACTGGCTGCGCACCATGGGCTACGGGGGCTTCAATCCCTTTACTGGCAAGACCATGTGCCGCCCCAACTCCCTGCACGGCCCTGTCAGCGAGTTTGATTCCCCGATCCAGAAGCTGGGGATCCTCCGCCGCAAGTACATGTCCGATACCATCAAGGAGCGCGTCGATACCCAGACCCTGGTCAACGAGATCAATGCCTATGAGCCGGATTATCTCTACAACCACAAGAATCTCCTGATGCGGATCGCCAAGTATGTCAAGGAAAATGACATCTATATGTGGAAGCCTTCCTTCTACACCCCCTTCGGCGAGATGCTCGACGATCCCTCCAGAGCCCTGCTCAAGGAGGTCTTCGGCCCCGGCCTGATCGATGCCTACGGCATGGGCGAGACGGGTTCCTGCGTCATCCGCATCCCCGGCAAGAAATACTACCAGGTCAACAGCGACCTCTTTGTCGTCAACGTCTACAATGAGGACCTGTCCGGCCCCGCCCTCAAGGGCATGGCTGTCATCACGCCTCTCTACAAGACGGAGCTGCCTCTGATCAACTATACCTCCTATGACCAGCTCGACAGCTATATGCGCCGCGGGCTCCGCTTCGCAAGGGGCGTCCAGGGCCGCATGAACGACGTCATCCATCACCGCGACGGCAGCGTCACGGAGTGGGGCAATATCTCCGGCATCGTCAACTATGTGCCTGAGATCATCTCCTACAGGATCGTGCAGGAGGACTATGAGAACCTGACCCTGATGATGGTCCGCAATCCCGACACCCCTGTCGAAAAGCAGGAGGAGATCGTCAAAATGCTGGACGAGAAGCTCATGGCCATGTTCAAGGATCCCTCCTTCAAGATCAAGTACGAGTGGCTCGATGAGATCCCCGCGGATCCCAACGGCAAGCTCCGCGTCATTGTCAGCAAGGTCAAACCCGGAGCCATCGGCGAGCCCGAGCATGCCGGCGAGGACACCGGCAATGCCGAGATCACGGAAGAATAATGAGTGAATTTAAAGACTACGACAGATTTTACCAGCAGCTCACAGGCCGCATCCGCGAAAGCGGAGCGGCCTGTTTGGCCCTGCGCGCGGTCTCGAAGGCCGCCACGGGGGTCGTCTATGCCGCCTATCCGCTCCTCCTGGTCCTCCTGGCTGTGACGGGCCGGTGGGGCCAGCTTGTGCGGACGACCCTGGTGCCCGGGATCTCCTTCTGTCTCCTGACCCTGGTCAGGGCCCGGATCAACAGGCCCCGCCCCTATGAGACCTGGAGGATCGACCCTCTGATCCACAAGGAGACCAGGGGAAATTCCATGCCCAGCCGCCATGTCTTTTCCACCGCCGTGATCGCCATGGCATGGCTGCCGGTCTCCCGGACGGTGGGAATCCTGCTTTTGCTGGTCGGGGCGGCAGCAGCCCTGATCCGGGTCCTGGGCGGCGTGCATTATCCCTCTGATGTCGCTGTGGGCTATCTCGTGGGCGTGCTTTCGGGTCTGTTTATATTTTTGTAAATGGGATTTTGCGCGTGTACAAGCGTGTAATTTGCACGGCGCGTGCATTAAGTGCGTGCAATAGTCGCCTGTTTTGCGGGCTTTTTGACAAATAATTGTTTATATGCCCAAAGAATCCATGATAATCGATGAAAAGTTTGTTGAAAATGTGTGTTTTGCAATCGTTTTCAATGTGGTACTATGCAAGTGTCAGCGAGAGCTGACGACCATTACCCCCCTAAGCATTATTACATCCCAGGGAAAGCCCGGCAGCCGGTGACGGCCGCCGGGCTTTTCCCGTATGGAGACAGTCCGGACTGCAATGCCTTGTTGGCCGGAGACCTGTGTGCTATCATACAGAAACAGATAAGATGAATCGACAGGAGGAATTCCATACAGATATGAATACAGGCTCCGAAAGGGACGGCAGATCCGTGCCCTTTGTCAATTATTTTCTGATCGCGGTCAATGTCCTGGTCTTCGCGGCGGGGGTGGTCCTCGCCCCGGGGGGACAGGGGGCGGACTTTTTTTACCGCAGAGGAGGCCTCTATGCGCCGCTGATCCTGAAGGGACAGGACTTTTTCCGCCTGGTCACCTCGATCTTCCTGCATGCGGATGCAGGCCACCTCATGAACAACATGATCATGCAGTTCGCGGGCGGTGAGATCGCGGAGCGGAATCTGGGTCACTTCCGCTACGGTCTGCTCTACCTGCTGAGCGGGATCGGCGGAAATCTGGCTTCCGTCCTGGCTGACTATCTGAGCGGGTCCTACAGCTATTCGATCGGGGCCAGCGGGGCTGTGTTCGGCGTGACCGGCACCCTGCTCTGGCTGATCCTGGAGGAGGCGCGGGAGAGCCGGCGGAGCCGGGAGGCCCGCGGACAGGACCGGGGTCTGTCTCCCCGGCTCAGAAGCCTGGTGGTCCGGGCAGGACTGATGACCGTCTTCATGCTCTACAGCGGCCAGGTCAACCCCGTCGTCAACCAGGCCGCCCACGTCGGAGGCCTGATCTGCGGCTTCCTCCTCGCGGCCGTCCTCATGCCCCGGGGCAGGAGAGACCTCAGGGGACTCCTTTAACCGCTGAAGTGAAAAGTTAACTTCCAGTCCCCAAAGCGTCTGGAAGTTACACTTAC
>CAMNFJ010000032.1:0-20616 GCA_946536955.1 uncultured Lachnospiraceae bacterium | reverse complement strand
CACCCCCTGCCCCGCGTCAACGAGATCTCCGTCGAGGTCGACAGCGACCCCCGCGCAGCCTATTTCCGCCAGGTCCAGTACGGCGTCTACGTCCGCATGGCCCTGATCCTGACCCTGCTTGGCATCCATGTCAACGAGGACGGCACCGTCACGGAGGAGACAACATAAGGCAGACCCGGTACCCGCCCCGGTCAGGGCCGTGTACATGGACCCCTTCAAAGTGACCGTTGTCACCTCTTTGATCTTCCCGGGGGCAAAGCCCTTCAGAAAGGAGTAATATGCTGAACGTCGGAAAAATTGAAAACGGCATCGTGCTTGACCATATCCACGCGGGACGCGGCATGTCGATCTACCATCATCTGGAGCTCAACAAGCTGGACTGCCCTGTCGCCATCATCAAAAACGCCCGCAGCAATGAGATGGGCAAAAAGGACATCCTCAAGATCGAGACAGACGCCGAGACCATCAACCTGGATGTCATCGCCTTCATCGACCCCGACATCACCGTCAATATCATCAAGGGCGGCGAGCTGGTCGAAAAGAAGCGCCTGCCTATCCCCAAGCTGGTCAAAAATGTCATCAAGTGCAACAACCCCCGCTGCATCACCACCATCGAGCAGGGGGTCCAGCACATGTTCTACCTGGCCGATCCCAGGCGCAAGATCTACCGCTGCCGCTACTGCGACGAAAAATACACGGAGCAGGAGCACGAGTGGTGATCCCACTCCCCGCCATCAGGCCTGAGGCCTTATAGACCTGCAAAACGGCGATGCGATCAAATCATTGCCAAGGCAGTCAGCGAGGGCGTGCGGCTTTATAGACCTGTAAAACGGCGATGCGATCAAATAAAATCGCACCGCCGTTTATTATGACTACTATGACCCCTGCGTCTCGGCAGACGCAGGCAGCACTTGCCTGGCACCGTGAGACTTTTTTACTCCGGTGTCTGTGACCGCATAGCGCTGCCGCTCCTGCGGGCGGCATTGCCGGAAAGAGAGACAATATATGAACGCTGAAAAAGACCCCCGGGACATCCGGCCCCTCTCCGGAGCCCGCGCGGAAAACACGGAGGAAAAAAAGGACGACCTGGAGACCCGCCGCAACGACATCGAAAAGGCCCTCCGCAAAAAATTCAAGAGGGACCTGGTCGGACGCTTTGAAAAAGCCGTCGTCCAGTACGAACTCGTGCAGGAGGGAGACCGCATCGCCGTCTGCATCTCCGGCGGCAAGGACTCCATGCTCATGGCCAAGCTCTTCCAGGAGCTCAAGCGCCACAACAAGTTTCCCTTCTCCCTGGTCTTTCTCTGCATGGACCCCGGCTATCTGCCGGAAAACCGGCGCATGATCGAGAAAAACGCAGAGCTGCTGGGCATCCCCGTCGAATTCTGCGAGACCAACATCTTTGATGCCGTCTATACCATTGAAAAATCCCCCTGCTACCTCTGCGCCCGCATGCGGCGGGGCTACCTCTACCGCTTCGCGAAGGAGCGGGGCTGCAACAAGATCGCCCTGGGCCACCACTATGACGACGCCATCGAGACCATCCTCATGGGCATGCTCTATTCCGGCCAGTACCAGGCCATGCTTCCCAAGCTGCGCAGCACCAATTTCGAGGGCATGGAGCTGATCCGCCCCATGTACCTGATCCGGGAAAAGGACATCATCCACTGGCGCGACTACAACGGCCTGCGCTTTCTCCAGTGCGCCTGCCGCTTCACCGAGGCCATCCACCAGGCCGCCGACTCCGACGAGCCCTCCGTCTCCAAGCGCCTGGAGACCAAGCGCCTGATTGCCTCCCTGGCAGAGACCATCCCCCAGGTCGAGAGCAACCTCTTCAGGGCGACCGAAAACGTCGTCCTCAACAAGGTCCTGGGCTACAAGATCCACGGGGAAAAACACAGTTTCCTGGAGGATTACTGAGGGGTCCGGCGAGGTGTCACACCAAGTGCCTGTCCCCTTGTCACACCCCTTGCCGCACCTCTTTTATTTCCCTTTTCACATCAGACCAGGCCTCTTTTTTTCAACTCATGGTAGAGGCGGGCCGCCGGCAGGCCGACGACATTGTTATAGTCCCCGCGGATTCCCCGGATGAAGACGCTGAAGGCCCCCTGGATGCCGTAGGCTCCGGCCTTGTCGTAGGGCTCCCTGAGGGAGATGTAGGCCTCGATCTCCCCCCGGTTCATGGGATAGACGTCCACGGCCGTCTCCTCACTGAAGGAAAAATGCCGGACAGCCGCCCCGCCTTCCTCATCCTCATGGTCTTCGGGGTCCGGTGTCCAACAGACGGTGACGCCCGTGTAGACGTGGTGCTCCCGGCCCTGGATCAGGCCGATCATCCGGGCGGCGTCCGCCCGGTCCGCGGGCTTCCCAAGGATCCTCCCGTCGACCGCCACGACCGTGTCGGCCCCGATCACGATCATCCTGTCTCCCTCGCAGGGTCTGACCTCTTTTGCCACTTCCATGGCCTTCTGAAAAGACAGTTCCTCCACCACCCGGGCGGGATCTGTGCTGCGCACGACCTCCTCCCCCCTTGCGGGGATCACTTCATAGTCCTGAAGGACCAGGTGCAGGAGCTCTCTCCTGCGCGGAGACTGTGATGCCAAAATATATCTGTCCATAATTCTCTTTCCAATCAATCTGTATCTTTTTTCAAATATCCCGGGCCGCGGAGCCCGTGGTCATTCCTTGAATTCCTTGAAGGCAATGATCTCCACACTAAAGCCCCGGATGCTGATGCTGACATCGTCCGCGACCCTGGCGATGATGGATTTTTCCAGTTCATCCCGGACCAGGGGAGTCTCTCCGGCCTCAATGGTCCCGTTCGCGACCCCGGTCTCATATTCCTTCAGCGACCAGTCCATAGAATCGTTGTCTCCTCCCCCGGATTGCGCGATCCCTCTGAGCTTGGCGTATTTCTCCTTTTCCTCGGGGATCAGCATGGTGGAGATGACCACGCGGATCTTGTCCGTAAAGCTCTGGCTGGCGGCATTCCTTCCCGTCGATGAGACCGAAAGGAGCCTGGCCCGGATCTCCCGGTTCATGGCTACATCCGTAGAGACATGGATCCTGTAGGCCCTCTTTTTGTGCTCGGCCCAGTACCTGACCTCCACATTTCCCAGGATAGCGGGCATGAGGCGCAGAAGCTCCTCTCCCAGGAGCCTGAGCCGCATGCACTGCTTGTGGCTGAGTCCGTTCTCCTCGCCCAGCTGCATAGTCGCGTCCAGGGCCTGGCGGATCTCCTTCCCGCTGTGTGTCACCCGGATGACAGATGTGCGCCAGAGCATTTCAGCTGCCTCATCCGGACGGTGGTCCTTGACCTCCTCCCCCGTCTGCAGGACATTGATATGTGGATAGGGGATCTCGATCCCGTTCTCCCACAGGGCGCGGTCCACCCGGACATTGATATCGGAAATCACGACCTCGGGTGGAATGGACGGGGAAAAATAGACCGTCGTTTTGAGCAGGAGGCTGCTGGACTGGAAGGACATGAAATAGACCGGCCGGTATTCGGGCCCCTTGTCTTTCCCCGGCCCGGGCAGGCTGTAGTCGGATTCCATGACCGCTCGCCGGATGACCCGCATGGCAAACTCCACATCCGTCGGATAGGCGACCTCAAAGGCAAACTGGATGGACCGCAGATCCATGCCGTAACTGAAGTTGGTGATCTTCATCTCCGCCAGCCGCCTGTTGGGGATGACGAAGCGCAGGGTATCCAGCCCGATCAGCACGGTGTGCCGGATCGTGACATCTTCGACGATCCCCGAGGTCCCGTCCTCCAGCTCGATCCTGTCCCCGATCTCAAAGGGCTGGAACATGCTGATCATGAGGCCGGCCAGGGAATCCTTGATGACGTCCTGAGCGGTAAAGACGATAATCGCACTCACGAAGGCTGTCCCGCCCAGGAGACTCCTCCACATAAAGCGGATTCCGCCAAAGACAGACAGGACCAGGAGGATCCCGATGACCACGATCATGGCCGAGGCCATATGATTGAAAAAGCGCGTCTTGAGGTCATTGCGCCGGGCCACCACCCTCTTGAAAAACATATTCTTGATCTGCAGGACCAGCCACAGGACGGCAACAATGATGAAAAGAATGACCAGGTCCTCTGATCTTTCAATGACTTTTTCCATTCTGACTTCCCTCACAGAAACCCTGCGGCGAATTATCTTTACAGGAAACCATGCACCGTTCTCTACGAGCCGTTTTTTCTTTGCAGGAGCCCTGAACCGGAATTTCCTCACAGGGTTCCCTGCACGGTCACTTCAAAATGAAGCTTCTGGTCCGCCGGCAGACAGTATCGGGGCAGGGTCCGCGCCCCCCAGCTGTCGTCCCCGCCGACGCCCATCTGCATGAGGGCACAGCGGACATTGGTAAAGTGGACCGGAGGCAGCTCATAGGGATGAGAGGCGCTCTCCAGCTCCGCGGCCGTATAGGGCAGGGCGCAGAATTCCATTCCTGTCCCGCGGTCCTGTCCGCCGGCTGTGAACCGGAGCCCCCGGCCCCGGCGGTCCGTCACTTCCGCCCAGCGCACACCGGTGCGGTTGCCGCATTCCTGGGGCACCAGATAGGGGGACATGTTGTCTCTGACCAGGCTGGAATAGATGCCGAGCCTGGCTCCCCGGCAGCGGTCGGCATAGTTTTCCGCAGGGCCCTTCCCGTAAAAGCGGAAGCGGTCCAGGTCCGGGTTCATGCGGAAGCGGAAGCCGAACAGGGGCATGGAAGGAAGCCCCCGGCCATCCTGCGGGAATCCGCCGGCCCGGGCGGATTCATCCTGCCCGGCCTCTTTCCCGGTCTCCGGATCCCAGTCCAGGGACAGGGTCAGCCTGCCGTCCGCCCGGAAGCAGTATCCGACCCTGACAAAGGCTCCGGCCGGGTCCGGCCCGGGCTGCCCTGAGGCTCGGCCCTGCGATGCCTCCCCCAAAAACGGGGAAAAAGGCAGGCTATGGCAGATCTGCAGCAGGACCGAGTCCTCCGAGGTAAAGATCCTGAGGGTCTCGGGCCTGGGTACCTGGTACTCATCCGCCAGCTTCCAGATCCCGTGGCGGGCAGCCATATGGTTTCCGGCGTCGTTGCTGGTGGGCGCCCGCCAGAAGCAGGGGCGGGGGATCTGCGCGAACAGCTCCTGCCCGGTGACGGCGGATGCCCCTCCCGCGGCCCGCGCGCCGGTCTGCGCGCCGGCAAAGGGATTTCCGCCCCGGCGGAAGGACACAAGTCCCCCCTGCAGGATGGAGAAGAGGGCCTCGAAATGGTCTCCCTGGATGCCGATATTGAAGCTGCCCCGGACCAGCCGCAGCCTTCCGAGAGGGCTGTCCAGGCAAATGGCCCGCGACCAGTCGGTCCCGGTCACTTCCTTCCATACCGTCTCCCGGCCTGCCCAGGTCTTCTCTTCCCTGCCGGAGGACCCGGCAGATGCATATTCAGCGCCCTGTATATGCAGGACGGTCGCATGGGCGCCGCCGGCGGGTCCGGCCGCGGGATCAGCTTCCTCCGCAGGCAGGGAGAAGACCTCTGCCTCTGCCTCTGCTTCCATTCCGGATCCGTCACAAGGATCGGCAGGGGCGCCGGCTGAAAAGACTCCCTGGCCAAAGGCCGTCTCATGGCCGCGGCGGGCCCAGGCGCAGTCCTCGCGCAGGCGCAGGGAGACCGTCACGGAATATTCCACCGGGGCCTGTCCTGTCTCCGCCTCCTCTTCGATCCGCCGGATGGCTTCCAGAACGGATCCGGGAAGGACGTAACTTCTTTCCGACAGGGGAGGGACATCCGTCTGCAGGTCCGCCCGGACCAGGCACTCCCCCTCCCTCTCCAGGCTGACGGCGCAGTCGAGCCCGCCGGTCGAAGTGAACAGGTTGTCGTTGCAGATCAGGACCCTGTCCCTGCCGACTTTGAAGCGGACGGCCTGATAATTGTATTTGACCTCCTGCATCTTGCCCTCGTAGGGGCGGCGGGCGCCGTCGACGATCCCGTTGCCGGAAAAATCATAGTCGGTCGGCCGCTCGCCGAAATCGCCTCCGTAGGCCTGGAACTCCTCTCCAAAGCGGTTTTTGCTGCGGATGGACTGGTCGACAAAATCCCAGATAAAGCCTCCCTGGTAGAGGGGCTCTCTGAGGGTCAGGTCGGTGTAGCGGTGCATGCCCCCGCAGGAGTTGCCCATGGCATGGGTGTACTCACAGCAGATAAAGGGCTTGTCCCTGTGGTCCCTGAGGAAGTCCTCGATGGCCTCGGCGGAGGGATACATCTGGCTCTCCATATCGCTGGACTGCGGCCAGGTCCGGTCGTGGAAGATCCCCTCGTAGTGGACCAGGCGGTCCGGGTCCAGCCTGCGGAAATGGTCGGCCATATCCCGGATCACGCTGCCGCCGAAGGACTCATTGCCAACGGACCAGATCAGGATGGAAGGATGGTTTTTGTCCCTCTGGTAACAGGAATCGACGCGGTCCAGGAGCAGGGGGAGCCAGCGCCCGTCATCCCCGGGGACGATCCCCGGAGTGGGCAGCCCCGCCTCCACAGGGGCCCAGCTGGCGTGGGACTCCATATTGTTCTCGGCGATCAGGTAGAGGCCCAGCTCATCGCAGAGCCGGTAGAGGGCGGAGGCATTGGGATAGTGGCAGGTGCGCACGGCGTTGATATTGTTTTTCTTCATCAGGACCAGGTCCTGGCGGGTGATCTCGGGGGAGACGACCCGGCCGCTGTCACAGGTGAATTCATGCCGGTTGACGCCGCGGAAGACGATCCGCCTCCCGTTCAGGCACATGAGGCCGTCCTTCATCTCAAAGCGGCGGAAGCCGGCCCGCTCCCGCATGATCTCCAGCAAAAGGTCCTGCCCCTCCGGCCCCTCTTTGACCAGACGGACCGTGAGCTCATAGAGCTGCGGGTCCTCGGCGCTCCATAAAAGGGGCTTGTCCACCGGGATCCGGATCAGGGCAGCTGCCTGGTCCTCAGGCCCCGGGACCAGGTCCTCCCTGCCAGCCGCGACCTGCTTGCCGTCCTTTGTAAGTTCGTAAGTGAGGAAACAGGGTCTGCCGCCGGTCCTCTTTGCGGAGGCGGAAGCCCCCTTCCGCTGCCCATAAAAGGAGACCCGGGCTTCGGCCTCCAGGGTCCCCCCGGTCAGGGTCTCATCCAGCCGGGGGCAGATCTTCAGATCCCGGACATGGGCCTCCGGAACCGTGTAGAGCCAGACGTCCCGGAAGATCCCGGAGAAGCGGAAAAAGTCCTGGCTCTCCAGCCAGCTGGAGGCCGTCCACTTGTAGACCTGCACAGCTAGCTTGTTCTCCCCCTCCACCAGGTAGGGGGTCAGGTCAAATTCGGAGGGTGTGAAGCTGTCCTCACTGTAGCCGGCAAAGTGCCCGTTGCACCAGAGGGCAAACCCGCTCTCCACTCCCTGGAAGGAAATATAGACAGGGCTTCCCTGGTCCAGATAAGCCCGCATGGCCTCCGGCAGCCGGAAATACCGGACATAGGACGCGGTCGGATCAAAGCGCTCCGGGACCTGGCCGGGCACCAGGTCCTCCCTGCCGTCCCAGGGATACTGGTAATTGATATAGGCCGGGACGTCATAGCCCTCCATCTGGATATGGGCCGGCACAGGGATGTCCTCCCAGGACCGGCAGTCAAAGGAAGGAGCCTCAAAGCCCTCCGGCGCCTGCGCGGGGCATTCCGCATAGGAGAACTTCCACAGCCCGTTCAGGGAACAGCGGAAAACAGAGCTTCCGGCAGTCCCGGCTGCCTCCCTGTCCCCCCTCTCCAGCTCCGCCTCCGAGGCAAAGACCACGTGGTCGGAATGGGCGGGCAGACAATTGATCTTGAAAGTCCCGGGATCCTGCAGGATCCGCCGGTCAAAGCCCGGGCGACTTCCGCCGGTCTCCCCGGCAGGCTCCTGAGCCTTTCGCCTGAATCCCCCGGTCCTCCTCCTGGTCAGGCCATCTTCCGGCAGGTCTGACAGGGCCTCCGGATTGACCATAAATCTGGAATAGGCGGTAAGAAAAGGATCCAGCCGGTCTTTGAGCCCGTCAAAGCAGGTCCTGAGCAGGTCCTCTCCGGTCTTCTCCCTGTACCTGCGCAGGCGGGTGCGGAAGCGCTGGATGGTCCGCAGGCTGATCGGCTGTCCCACGACATTGGTGATATGGAGGGCCGTCCGCAGGCGCAGGTCAAACATGGCCGCCTCCACCAGCTCCTCGTCGGACATGCTCCGGATCTCCTGCAGCAGCATGGCCCCGGCCAGGACATTGACCGGGACATTGCGCCTGGACTTGCGCTCACTGTAGAGCGGGATAAAGATCTGCTCATCAATATAGGGAAAAATATCCGCGGCAAAGGCGGCGGCCCAGGATTTTTCCAGGGCCTCCTTTTCCTTGTCTGTCTGTGTCACCAGCTCGGTCCCGAAGCCCAGCTGTTCATAGGTATAGGTGGATAAAGCCATTTATGCCTCCAGTTGTCATTGCATCAGTTTTGTCTGTTCAGGTAGTCTCCGACCATGTCGAATTCATCTTCATATATACAGTTGGGCAGGGTTCCCCCGTGAATCTGCCGCCGGCACTCGTCATAGTCCATCCAGAGCACGGATTCGACCTCCTCCTCCTGGAGGGAGAGCCCGCTTTCATCGATGTCCCGAATCATGACATAGACATAGCTGTACTCATTGTCCCGGAACATCCTCCCGTGGAAGGGCGCCTGGAAGGATCCCCGGTGGCGTCCCACATAATGAAGGTCCTCCGGCCGGGCCCGGAGCCCCAGCTCCTCCCTCAGCTCCCGCAGGGCCCCCTCCAGGGGCAGGTCCCCGCTGGCCAGGTGGCCGGCTGAGGAGATATCATAGCAGCCCGGGTTGGAGTCCTTGACCGCGCTGCGCTTCTGCAGGAGGACCTCCCAGCGGTTCCTCTCCCCCCTGCGGACGATCCAGGTGTGCACGGTCTCGTGCAGGCTCCCGTCCCGGTGGGCGACGCCGCGCTCCCGGACCAGGCCGGATTTGGTCCCGTCCTCATTGAGGATGTCAAAAAGCTCCATGGGCTCCCCGTTGAGGGCGGCGGAGACCACTCCGCTGTGGCCGTCATAGACGAGCTTGAGCGAGAAGAAGGGGACATCCTCGTCGATCAGGCGGAAAAAGATTTTGTCCCCCTCCCAGATGTTGAGCTTCCAGACCCGGGCGATATCGACCCATTCCAGTTCTCCCTCGTCGCAGGCCACGGGCTCCCCCTCGAAGCCGTCCGCCGTGAAAAGATGCATGTATTCGGTCACCCCGCCGCCGGAGACAAAGGTGACGATCCCCCGGAACCTCCAGGAGGTCAGCCGGTAGCCCGTCTCCTCCCGGACCTCCCGCAGCAGGCACTCCTCCGGACTCTCATCCGCCTCAAAGTGGCCTCCTACCCCGATCCATTTGTCCTTGTTCACATCGTTTTTCTTGACGGTCCGATGCAGCATCAGGTATTTTCCGTCCTTTTGTATATAGCACAGCGTGCTCAGCTCCGCAGGTCTGCTCATTTTTCCCTATTCCTGTTTACTCTGTATTTTTTCTGTGTTCCTTCCGGGTTCCTGTTGTCCTTCCAGCCTGAGGCCGCCTCTCATTCCCGTCCACCCGGAAACGGGCGCATGACCTGCGCAAAAAACCACCCCGCAGGGTGGTTTTTTATTCGTTCATACCGGTCAATAGCCCTTCACCTGAAACCCCCGCTCCCCGCTGACGACAGGCAGGGTCTGCTTTTCCATCCGGTCAACGCGGATCCATCTGCCTTTGTAGATCTGGAGGAACATATAGTCGATTGCCTCCGAAGGGCCCTGGACCTCCATCTCGACGCTGCCGTCGGCAAGGTTTTTAACCCATCCGGTCAGTCCGGCATTCCGGGCCGCATACATGGCCTGATAGCGGAATCCCACTCCCTGCACGCGGCCGGTAAACAGCACGTGCAGACGCTGTACAGGTGACGCCATCATCCGCCTCCTTTCCTCCTCGCTCAGCGCGCCGTCCTCCGGTTCCTCTGTCCGGTCGTCCCCGGAGCCGGCCCGCCTGATCTCCCCGAGTATGTCCTCCGGAAAAAGCAGGCGCAGGAGCCTCTCAAACCATTCCCTTATTCTTTGCAGGATCCTCTGCCAGATATTTTTTTCCTGCATGCGGACCGTCCTCCCGCGGTGCCTGTGGTCAGGCGCCGCCCGCCCCCTTCTTCAGTCTGCGGACGTTTGCCTGAAGGACCCGGATATCGAGGGGCTTGGGGATATGCGCGTCCATCCCCGCCTCGAAGGTCTTCCTGATATCTTCTTCAAAAGTGCTCGCCGTCATGGCCAGGATCGGAATGGTCCTGGCATCCTCCCTCTCCAGAGCCCTGATCGCGGCCGCTGCGGCATAGCCGTCCATCACAGGCATCTGCAGGTCCATGAGGATCGCGTCATAGTAGCCGGGACGGGAGTTGCTGAACATGGCGAGAGCCGCTCTGCCGTTGCCGGCGATCTCACAGCGGGCTCCGGACATCTCCAGGATTTCCTTGAGCATGTCCGCATTCATGGAATTGTCCTCCGCCGCCAGAAAGCGCAGTCCGGTCATGGAGTTTTCACTGTCGTCGCCCTCCAGCAGACTGGCCCCCGGATTTCTCTCGCAGACCTCCTCGATGATCCTGTGCAGGGCGGAAATATAGAAGGGCTTGGGAAGGATCTGGCTGATCCCCATCCCTCTGCGCTCTTCGTCGCGGACCTGCCGGCCCGACATGAGAAAGATCAGAGGCATGCGGATCCAGGACATGGCCCGAAGGCTGGAGACGACCTCTCTCCAGTCCATATCCTGCACCTCCTCATCCAGCAGGATGATATCGACGGCATTGTCGGTCGCATTGGTCTGTTCGATGATCTTGACTGTCCCGAAGCCGGAGGAAAGGCTGATCGTATCGACGCCGGCGCTCTCCATGAGGTTGCGGATCCTGGCGGCCTCCTGCAGATTTCCGCTGACCACCAGCATTTTGCGGATGCCATGCTGCTTCCAGAAATCCGCCGAACCGCTGTTGACCATCTTGAGGCGGAGACGGACCCAGATAATGGTCCCCTCTCCGGGTATGCTCTGAGCCGTGATGGTCCCTCCCATCATGGTAATGAGCTTTCTGGTCAAAAGGATCCCGGTCCCCGGTCCCGGAGCACCCACCGTATTCTCCGAAACATCCTCCCGGAAATAGGATGCCAGGACCTCCTTCTCCATGCCGATGCCGGTATCCCTGACCTCAAAGAGCAGGGCCACCTCCCCGGTGGCTTCGTCCGGTGTCCCTGTGACCGTGAGCTCCACCCGGCCGCCCGGAGGCGTGAACTTGACCGCATTGGAGAGGACACCGCGCAACATCTCCATGATCCTGGCCTTGTCGCCAAGGACGATATCATGCTCGATCCCTGTCGCGGAATAGATAAACCTCTGATTTCTGGCCTTTGCCAGGCTGGTAAAAATGGATGCGGTCTCCTCCAGCATCAGACCCAGGCCGAATTCCTCCGACTCCAGTTCCGTATCCCCCGTCTCGATCCGGCTCATATCCAGGATCTGGTCCACGGTCGTCAGAAGCTCCTGACAGGACATGCCGATCCGGTGGGCATACTCCATGACCTTGGAGGGGTTCTCCGGGTTTTTCATGAGCAGCATCACAAAGCCGGAGATCGAATTGATCGGCACCCGGAAATCATGGGACATGCTGGCGATAAAATATCCCGCCGCCCTGTTGGCGTCCTCCGTCTGCCGGATCATCATCTCCTCCAGGTCTCCCTTGGCCGGATTGGACCGGCACAAGAGGACGACTGCGACGCGGTCGGACCGGCCGTAGGGCAGGTGGATGACATAGATCAGATAACGTCTGCGGGCACCGGTCTGCCTGTGGATCAGGGTCTCCTCCCTGCCGTTATACTCCTCGATCCGGTCAAAGAAGCTGCCGATCCTCGTCACATCCTCCATGGCCTCCTCCCTGTCGACGCCAAGGGCGGAATCAATATTGGATGTGATAAATTCGGCAGTACCGTCCGTCACAGACATGACCAGGATCAGGTGCAGGGTTCCGCTCACGATCGAGTCAAATACCTGGTCATGGCTGAGAATATCATTGTCCCGGATCCGAAGCTCCTGCCGGAGCTTCCTGTTTTCCTCAAAAAGGGCTCGAATCTCATCCGGCTGCATCTGTCTGATGCGATCATCGGAGAACTCCCTCACTTCCTTATCGGCATAATCCAAGACTGCCCCCTTCCATCAGATAAAAGTGACAACAAAGTTTTTCCCGTCTATCCAGATCCTCAATACAGCTCACAAGTATTGTGAATAATATAACTATTATAATGCCGGTCTGTTCATTAATCAATGTAAATACGTGTTCTTTAACCGTTTCCGTTTAAAAACAGGGGCCGGTCGTTCGCCTCCGGAAAGCCGCTGATCCCATCCTGCCGCGGTCCCTGGATCCGGGCGGCCCTCTCCATCCCCTTCTGCAGAAAGGTCCCCGAAAACTCCCTGCGGACACGCGCGGCATAGCGGGTCCGCGGATCCCTGATCTTTTTCATCTGATAGTCCAGGACCTCCTGCACACGCCCGGGAAGGTCAGAGGCCAGCCCGCGGTAAAAGGCCTGCATCCTCTCAAGGACACTCTCGGCAGCAGTCCTCCCGTCTGCCCCGGCCTCCCCGAAGAGGTCCGGCATGACGATCCGTACTGTGGACAGGTCGTAGCGGGCGGCGCTCTTGAAATTCTGGACCGCCAGGACCTGATCCAGGGGCGTCATGACCCTGCGCGGCATGGCTGCGAGCCAGACCAGGAAGAGCTGGGCAAACTCCACATCTCTGACGTCGAGCCCGCCCTCCTGGAAGGGATTGATGTCGAACATCCTCAGCTCCAGGTGATCGACCCCCTTCTCCTTGAGGTTCTCCAGGCTGTACCGGCCGCCGGGCTTGAGGCGGACCGGGTAATAGAGCTCGGAGGCGGAATGCAGAAGCCCCTCCTCCACATACCTCCGGATCCCGTCCGAGTATCTCTGGATATTGGTGTAGTCAAAGACCGGGGTAAAGAAATTCCAGTAGCCCAGCTCACTGCAGCGGACACTGGCCATACCGGAAAAGATATCCTCCGCTGACAATACAGCCGGCTGCCCCTCCTTTGCCCGTCCTGCTTCGAAAAAGCTGGCGTCCAGGACCGGGCTCGCGGCAGTCAGGATGACCAGAAGCCAGCCGTAGGCCGCCGCTTTCTCCGCCAGCTCCAGATAAAAGCTGTCCCTGAAGGACCGGGTCCGCCCCGGCCCCCTCTGGGAGAACTCCGCCTTGAGAAGCTCCTCGGAAAAGGAATAATTGACATGGATCCCGGAAAAAGTCATCTTGTAGCGGCCGTAGCGGCCCGCCAGATACTCCCTGTAGGCGGTCTTGGAGGCGGACTCCCCCGTAAAGCGCGCGACCGGAATGTCCTCCTCCGAGCCTATATAGGGCGGATTGGAAAAGGGCCAGATAAATTCCCTCTGCGGCATCCCGGCCAGGGCCCTGTTCAGACAGCGCGCATAGGCCTCCAGGGCATGGACCGCCCCCTCCGCGGACGGCTCCGCGGAGGTATTGATCTCCGTCTGGTGCTCGGAGAAATCCCTTGTTATGTGGTCATCCCCGGGAAAAGGATGCGGCGTGAGCGCCAGCGAGGCGTCCTCCAGGACCCGGAGCCCTTCCTTTTCCAGGCCGAACTTTCCCTTCAGGAGCGATCCCCTTACCTCAGGGGAATCAAGGTGAAGCATAATATAATCCTCTTATTTTTCCATCTTCCAGAAAGCCGCGCTGTAGGGAGGCAGGTGGCTCCCGCCGCCGAAGTCGTGCATCTTTCCGGTGATCAGGTCCACGGCCGTCCCGCAGCCCGCGTCAAAGTGGGCAACATATTCCTCGGAGTCCGCATTGATGGCTGCCATGACCCGCTCGTGTTCGCTTTTGCGCTCAAATATACATTGCTTATTGGTCAGGAGCACACTCCTGAACTCCCCGAAGCACAGGGCCTCAGAGTTTTTCTTGGCCTCCGCGAGTCGACTGATCCAGTCAGTCAGTTCATTCCACTGAGGTTTGTCAAAGCAGGGCCGCAGAGACGGGTCCCCGTTCTTCTTGTCCCCCTCGGCGCCCCACTCGCTTCCGTAGTAGACGCAGGGGATGCCGGGCATGGCAAAGCAGAGGGCATAGAGCAGGGGCAGGTGCTTCGGCTCCCTGAGGATCGTCGCCGCCCGGGTCACATCGTGGTTGTCGACAAAGGAGAGCAGGTGGTATCCCCTGTAGAGGGTCCAGGGCTCCTTGCCGAACTGCCGCATGAGCGAATGGATGATTTCAAACATGTTCATGCTGTTGAAGGCGGAGTGGAGGCCCTTGTAGCACTCGTAATTGGTCGCGGAGTGCAGCATCCCCTCGCCCATGATGACCTTGTAGTCCCCTCCCAGGATCTCCCCGACCAGGAAGAAGTCCTCCTTCAGAGAATCCGTAAAGGACCGCAGCCGCCGTATAAAATCCCGGTCCAGGCAGTAGGCCACGTCCAGGCGCAGGCCGTCGATATCGAAATACTCGATCCAGTAACGGACCGCCTCGAAGATATGGGAGACCACCTCCTCATTGCGGAGATTGAGCTTGACCAGGTCGTAATTGCCCTCCCAGCCCTCATACCAGAGGCCATCATTACAGGGGGAATTGCCCCCGAAATCGATGTGGAACCAGTCCTTATAAGGAGAGTTCTCCCGGTTTTTCAGGACATCCTGAAACTGGGCAAAGCCCCGCCCCACATGATTGAACACGCCGTCCAGGACGATTTTGATTCCCTTCCTGTGCAGGGCCCGGCACACCTTTTGGAAATCCTCATTGGTCCCCAGGCGCTCATCCAGGCGCCGGTAATCCCTTGTATTATAGCCGTGTGTGTCGGATGAGAACAAGGGGCAGAAATAGACCGCGTCCGCTCCAAGCTTTTTGATGTGCGGGATCCAGTCCCTGACCTTGAGGATCCGGTGCCTGGAGATCTCCTCCTCCGGATCCCCCTCGTTGGCAAAGGGTGCCCCGCAGAACCCCAGTGTATAGATCTGGTAAAAAACGCTTTTGTCAGCCCACATAAGTCTCCTCTCTTCCGGCTCCCGCCCCAGGCGGCGCCGGTTAACATTAATTTTATTAACCATTTCGGTCAAAATCATCGGCACAGATTAAAATGGTCTGTTTTTCGTTTGTGATTTTATCCTCCCGGAAACACCCCCGCGATCCTCATCAAATAGTTTTCCCCAAATTCCACAAAGTTATCCACATTTGCGCAGAAATCTGAAAAAACCGATTTTGTCTTTATTCCGCAATAATTCTCAAAATTACCTGACGATTCAGCCGGTTTGAAGTTAACATTTTTGCCGGTCCCAGAATTCCCCGACCAGACGCGCCGCCGTCCCGCTGTCCACTGCCAGCGGGTCTCCCCACTCCGCGGGGAAGAGCCCTCTGTTGACTGCCTCCCCGAAGCGTCCGTCCAGGAGCAGGATCACGCCCGTGTCCGTCGATGTGCGGATCACGCGGCCCGCGGCCTGCAGGACCTTGTTCATGCCGGGAAAGCGGTAGGCAAAATCATAGCCCGCCCGGCCCCGGTCCGAAAAGTATCTTTTGAGCAGTTCGCGCCCCGGATCCACAGGCGGGATCCCGGTTCCTACCACAAAGGTCCCGATCAGCCTGTCATCGCGCAGGTCGATCCCCTCCCCGAACATGCCTCCCATGACGCAAAAACCCACCAGGGTACTGTCAGTCCGTGCCTCCTCAAAGGCCTGCAGGAAATCCGCCCGCTCCCGGTCCGTCATCTGCGGCTTCTGCGCGAGGACGCTGATCCCCGCGGGAGCCTGATCAGAGGTCCCGTACAGTCCGCGGAAGGCCTCCAGCACATTTTCCAGAAAGAGGTAGGAGGGAAAAAAGGCCATGTAATTGCCGGGATGGCAGGCGGCCGCCTGACCGATGGCCCCGGCGATCCGCTCATAATTGTCCGCGCTCCTGTCGCGGTAGCGGCTGGTCACATCCTTTACGATCAGGATCTTACGCCGCTCCGGCGGGAAGGAGGAAGGGGCATACATCTCATAGTCCTCCGGGCCTCCCCCCAGAAGTCCCTTGTAGTACTGGATCGGGAGAAAGGTCGCCGAAAATAGGACCGTGGAGATATAGGACGCCATGCGGCTTCCGACCCTGCCGGACGGGTCGGCACAGAAGAGGTGGAGCTCAAAGCCGGGCCCTCCCCGGCGCCGGCCGCCTCCCGTGCTGTAGACGATATAATGGGAATCGATCTCCTCCAGCATCTTCTGGAAATGAGAGATCCCGAAATAAAAGTCCAGCAGGTCCCTGCCGGGACCCTCTGTCTCGATCCCGGCCGCGCTCTGCAGGGCCCGGCTCTTCGAGTCCTGCTCCAGGATCCAGCGGATCGCGTCCCCCGTCTCCCGCAGGGCAGAAAGAAGCTCCTCCTTCGCAGGGGTCCCCGCCGTGCCGGTCTCCCCCGCACTGATCACTCCGACGCTGGTCTCTCCCGCGCCGGCCTCCCCGGTACTGGTCACCCGAGTGCCGGCTTCTTTCCCGCCGGTCTCTTTTGTGCCGGACTCCCCGGTACTGGTCACCTGAGTGCCGGTCTCCTTCGTGCCGGACTCCTTCGTAATTTTCTCCTCCGTCCAGCCCTCAAGGACCCGCGCCCTCTCAGGCCTGTCCTCTCCCGCTAAGACCTGACCGTCCCCCCGGCCGTCTCCGGCCGCTTCCTTTTCCAGCCGGCCCAGGACCCGGACCAGACCCCTCATGCTCTTCCAGAGCCCGGGCTGCCGGTCCCTGACCGACCTGCGGAAGGTCCGGACCTCCCTGCTGGAAAGGCTGGCGCTGTACATGTCCCTCGCCCTGTCCAGAAGGTTGTGGGCTTCATCGATCAGAAGGAGGGACCGGTCAAAGGGAGTGGTAAAGGCCGCCTCCGGATGAAAGATATAATTATAGTCGCAGATAATGACATCGGCAAAATCCACCGCGTCCCGGGCCAGCTCGTAGGGACACACCCCGTGGTCCCGCGCGCATTCCGAGATCCTCTCCGCAGTCATCACGTCCCCCTCCCCCGCCCTCCTGAGCAGGTCCTCCAGGGCGTCGTTGACGCGGTCGTAATGGCCGTCGGCCCTGGGACAGTGCGCAGGGGTGCATTCCACCGTCTCGAGGGGACAGATGCGGTCCCTGGAACTGATCACAAGACTGCGGATGTTCAGCCCCCTCTCCTTCAGAAGGGTCAGTGCCTCCGTCGCGGCCCGGCCGGCCACGGCCTTGGCGGTCAGGTAAAAGATCCTCTCCGCCTTCCCCTCTCCCAGGGCCTTGAGCGAGGGAAAGAGGACGGCCAGGGTCTTTCCGGTCCCGGTCGGCGCCTGCAGAAAGAGCTTCCTGCCATGCACGATGGTCCGGTAGACGCCCGCCGCCAGGTCAAACTGGCCCTTCCGGTAGACATAGGGAAACTGCATCTCCCGCAGGGTCCTGATGGCGGTCCGGCGGCAGGACAGGCGCAGGCCGAGCCAGGGGAGCCAGCTCCGGATCAGGTCCCCGAACCAGCTGTCCAGGTCCTCATAGGTCCATTCCTCATAAAAATACCAGACCTGGCCGGTCAGCCGGCTGCAGTAGGTCATGCGGATCCCGATCCTTTCCAGCCCCTGCTGCTCCGCATAGATGCGGCCGTAGCAGCGGGCCTGGGCCAGGTGGACCTCCTCGGGCCTCTCCGGTTTCAGGGCTCCCCGTATGGTCTTGATCTCATCGATGGTCCAGATCCCCGCTTCCTTCTTTTGGGGATTCTCTTCTGAAAGACCATCTTCTGCGGGATCTTCATTTGAGGGTCTGTTTTTTGAAGAACCTGTTTTTGAGAGAACTTCTGTTGAGGAATCTATTTTTAAGGAATCTTTTTTCGAGGAATCTCTTTTTGAAGGATTCGTTCCCCCTTGGGAGCTCTCCTCATCTTTTCTCAGGTAGATCCCGTCTGCCCGGCCCTCGAGGCGGACCAGGACAGTATTATACCCGTCCCCGCCGTTTTCCTCCGGGGCGACGGTCTCCTCAGCAGCACCTGTCGTCTCCGCCAGCCGCAGGACGGACAGGTCCGGGTCAGAGGCCAGGACAGGCAGGTCGATCCGCAGAGGCACCTCCGCCTGATAGCCGGCCCCCTCTTTTTTCTGCAGGGACCGGTGGATCCGGGCACCTTCTGCCATCGAGGCCTCGTCGGACCTCCCGCCCGCCAGCTCCAGAGATCCGCTCCGCAGCATAAATTCGACCAGACCCCGCACAGATATTTTAAAGATCATCTTTTCATCAGTCATCTTTTCATCAGTCATTTTTACAGTATACCACATCACCGCAAAAAAGCATCCACCTGTCGCAGCCTCTTCAAAAAACACGATCATGAAAGCTTCCGGCACATGGCACATTCTCTGCGGGAACCAGACATATGGAAAGGCTGTGGCAAAAAACACACGCCCTTCGAGGGGGAGTGGACAGTAAGGGCAAAAATTCTATTTATATCATTGTATACAAGTTATTGATTTTTTCTCCGGAATGTTGTTTACTATTAGAAGCCGGAACCGAGCCCCGGATCCGCGCGCATTTTTTAATCATTATTCAGGAGGTTTTTACCAGAGTTATGAAGAATCCAATGATTCCGGAAGGTTATCATTCCGCGCTGAATCTCCACGATACACAGGTGGGTATCAAGACCGTCAAGGACTTTTTCCAGAACATGCTGGCGGAACGTCTGAATCTGCTCCGTGTGTCCGCCCCCCTCTTTGTCGATCCCTCATCCGGACTTAACGACAACCTAAACGGAGTCGAACGTCCTGTGGATTTTGACATTCTCGAGCAGAACGGCCGCCGCGGGGAGGTCGTCCAGTCTCTGGCCAAGTGGAAGCGCTACGCCCTGAAAAAGTACGGCTTCCAGGTCGGCGAGGGACTCTACACCGACATGAGCGCGATCAGGCGCGATGAAGTAACGGACAACATCCACTCGATCTATGTGGACCAGTGGGACTGGGAAAAGATCATCCGCAGGGAGGACCGCACGCTGGATACCCTCCAGGACATCGTGCGCGATGTCTACCGGGTCCTCAGAAAGACCGAGAAATACATGGCGATCCGCTATGATTATATTGAAGAGATCCTGCCCCACGATATTTATTTCATCACCTCCCAGGAGCTGGAGGCCAGGTTCCCCGAAAAGACCGCCAAGGAGAGGGAGTACATCATCACCCGGGCCAAGGGAGCCGTCTGCGTCATGCAGATCGGCGACAAGCTGCGCAGTGGTCTCCCCCACGACGGGCGGGCGCCGGACTACGACGACTGGAAGCTCAACGCGGATATTCTGGTCTACTATCCTGTGCTCGATATTGCCCTGGAGCTCTCCTCCATGGGCATCCGGGTCGACGCTCAGTCCCTGGCCGAACAGCTGGAGAAGTCCGGCTGCCAGGACCGCGCGGACCTGCCCTTCCAGAAGGCCATCCTCAACGACGAGCTGCCCTTCACGGTGGGCGGAGGCATCGGTCAGTCCAGACTCTGCATGTTCTTCCTGCGCAAGGCCCACATAGGTGAGGTCCAGTCCTCCCTCTGGCCCGAAGAGACGGAGAAGGAACTCAGGGACGCGGGAATCCAGCTTCTGTAAGCTCTGATCCGGGCCCCAGCCGGGCCGCACAAAATACGAAATTCCGATAGTCAAAAGCCGTTCAGATGAGCGATATCCCCGGGGACGCTCATCCGGGCGGCTTTTTTATGGATCCTTCTTCCTGCCGCTCTCCTGTTTTCAACTGCCCGCGAGAGGCCTGAAGACAGGGGTGATTGTATACATGTATCCATATATTCAAGAATCCATATATCCTTTTATTCATTTTTTTCGTATTTCCTGCATTTTTCTCTTGTAAGAGAGGGAATCAGGCTTTATAATGCTTGCATAACTTGTTTTTCCGATGAAATCCGGTCAGGCGGACGTCCGGAGGGCGTTCTGCAGGCGGTGACAGAGGATAGTTTGAGCTTTTGATTGTATACAATAATGCATTTCCGTATTTTTATACAATACCGGTCCATCATTCATTCAAAAGCCCACAGCCTAAGGAGGTATTATTATGTCTTATGTTGATGAAGTTCTGGAGAAGGTAATTGCCAAGAATCCCGCCCAGCCCGAGTTCCATCAGGCCGTCAAGGAGGTCCTTGAGTCTCTCCGCGTTGTCATCGAGGCCAATGAGGACAAGTTCCGTAAGGAGGCTCTGCTCGAGCGTCTTACCACCCCCGAGAGGATCATCATGTTCCGTGTACCGTGGGTCGATGACAATGGACAGGTCCAGGTCAATAACGGCTTCCGCGTACAGTTCAACAGCGCGATCGGACCCTACAAGGGCGGCCTCCGCTTCCACCCTTCCGTAAACCTGGGCATCATCAAGTTCCTGGGCTTCGAGCAGGTCTTCAAGAACTCCCTGACCGGTCTCCCCATCGGCGGCGGCAAGGGCGGTTCCGACTTTGATCCCAAGGGCAAATCCGACCGCGAGGTCATGGCATTCTGCCAGAGCTTCATGACTGAGCTTTACAGACACATCGGCGCTGACACCGACGTACCCGCCGGTGATATCGGCGTAGGCGGCCGTGAGATCGGCTTCCTCTATGGCCAGTACAAGAGGATCACCGCCCTCTATGAA